>NZ_JADCNK010000002.1:0-559711 GCF_014947265.1 Pedobacter sp. MR2016-19 | reverse complement strand
TCTGCTCATAAAATGCTCCTCTTAAAGTGTCCAACTTTTAGGGGGCAGTCCACAAGTGCCTCGTTCCGGGCTTTACGCACCAGTCGGGTTTAGGTGGCCACGGTACTGCTGCTATTTTCGTTTTTTAGCAAAGTGCAGGAAAAAACCAGCTTCATCAGCACAAGCCTTTGTGAATAAACGGGATGGAAGCGGCATCCCCCGATCCTTCATCGGGGATATAGCGAACAGCCCGACAGCACCTCACCAATGAAATGCGACAGCACCTTTCCTAATTATTAATCCATCATTTTAACCACCCGAAACCTTTATTACGGTAATCTGTCAATTTATGCAGTTGCTTTCTTGATAAGATAAAAACAACATCCTAACTTAGCTGCCGACCAACTTATTTCATAAATAACCATGAGCCATTTTAATGATTTTAATAATGCGCAGGTAGCAAAATTGCCCAATCATTTAAAACAATTTATTGTTGACCAGAATTACGAAAAATACACACCAATCGATCAAGCGGTGTGGCGTTATGTAATGCGCCAGAATTACAGTTACCTTAAAAATGTAGCTTATTACCCTTACATAAAAGGCTTACAGCGGGCGGGTTTAAGTATTGAGCACATTCCCGACCTGCAAACCATGAACGATAATCTGGGTAAGATTGGTTGGGGCGCCGTAACTGTTGATGGTTTTATTCCTCCAGCTGCTTTTATGGAATATCAGGCCTATAGGGTACTGGTAATTGCTGCAGATATCCGCCAGATTAATCACATCGAATATACGCCGGCACCAGATATTATACATGAAAGTGCTGGTCATGCACCTATTATTGCCGATACCGACTACAATAATTATTTAAGCTATTTCGGTTCGATTGGTGCAAAAGCCATGTTTTCGGCGAAAGATTTTGAACTTTACGAAGCCATCAGGAAATTATCGATTTTAAAAGAAGCTGTAAATGCTGATGAATTTGAGATTGCCAGGGCAGAAAAAGAATTGCGCTACATTAGTGAAAATATGGGCGAGCCTTCTGAAATGGCTTTACTTGGTCGCTTACACTGGTGGACAGTTGAATATGGTTTGATTGGTACGTTAGAAAACCCAAAAATTTATGGCGCGGGCTTGCTTTCTTCCATTGGCGAAAGCGCAACCTGCATGCAAAATGATGTAGCGAAACTTTGGTACAATATCGATACGATTAATTACGCCTACGACATTACCAAACCACAACCGCAGCTTTTTGTAACCGAAACATTCCAAAACTTGATTGATGTGCTGGAAGAATTTGCCAATACCATGGCCTTTAGGAAAGGTGGAACAGAAAGTATTATGAAAGCGATTGCCTGTAAAAACGTAGCCACAGCTGTTTATAGTTCAGGCTTACAGGTAAGTGGTGTATTTACGGATATAGGTGTCGGCACAAAAGATGAGGTAACTTTTATTAAAACAACTGGTGCTTCGGCGTTGGCGTTTAATGGTAAACAATTGGCTGGCCACGGGAAGGATTACCATGCTGATGGTTTTTCTTCGCCGGTTGGTCGGTTAAAAGATGCGGCAAAAGCACTGGAAGATTATAGCGCGGTTGAATTACAGGCCTTGGGGATAATTACTGGCGAAAAAGCTGAACTTACATTTGAAAGCGGAATTAAAGTTGCGGGAGTAGTGAAGGATATTATTACCGAAAAAGATAAACTGATTTTAATTGCCTTTGACGATTGTACGGTTACCGAAAATAACGGAAACATGCTTTTTAAACCTGAATGGGGCATTTATGATATGGCCATAGGCGAAACCATTGTTTCAGTTTTTAATGGAGCTGCCGACAAAGATGCTTACGAGGAGATTACTTTAATTAGCATGGAGAAAACGCATAAAATTACTTATGATGATAAAACCTTAAAACTGCACGGCTTATACCAAACAGTTAGAGAGATTAGGGAAAGTGGCGAAAACCTGGACCAGCTTGGCGAAATTTTCTTACAACTAAAAACAAACCACCGTCAGGATTGGCTTTGTGCCTTAGAAATTCTTGAGATTATTTACCATAAAAAGATTTATCATCAGCTGGAAAAGGAAATTCAGGTTTATCTGGAAATCAAAGCGGGTAAAGAGTTGGATCATACTAAACTGATTAATGATGGCTTACATGTGATTAAAAATCCGGTAAGTCAGCTCCTTGTGGAAGATTGATTAATCGCTTTAATTTCATTAACTTTACGTTATGACAACTATCACAGTACAAGTAGATAACGAACAAAATGCTGCGCTTCTTGAAAAGATGCTTAAGGCATTATCTTTTGTAGAAGATGTTGATATCAAAACCCATCAGCCCAATATGGTTGAGGAGCCTAGGGGATCCTATCAGAAATTAAAAAAAGCAATTGACAATACTGAAGGCAATTTAATGTTTAAGGATATTAAAGACCCATCTAAATGGCAAAGTGATTTAAGAGATGAATGGGAACGTAATATTTGATACGAACATTGTTATCTATTTATCTAAAAAACTTTTAGCTCCCGAAAAAGTATTTGCAGAAAATATCATTTATTGTATTTCCATAATATCAAAAATGGAATTACTTGGATATGAATTTAAAGACAGACGGGAAGAAAAATACATCAGCGAGTTAATTGGTTCTTTAAACGTTATACCTTTAAATGATGCTATAGTAAATATGACTATAGCTATCAGAAAAACTAACAAAATCAAACTGCCAGATGCTATTATTTATGCTACAGCGCAAGTAATGAATGGGAAACTCTTAACAAATAATATTGCTGATTTTGAAAAAATAAATGGCACCGTTACACTTGTTAACCCGCTAAATTTATAAAAACGTTTAATTCATATATCTTCAATCTTTTAACTTTACAACAATTTTTAATTCCTTTTAATGAACATTATAATTACAGGTGCCAGCAGCGGAATCGGTTTCGAAACGGCTTTAGAGTTTAGCTTACATAAAGAAAACAAGATTGTTGCCATTGCCCGTTCAGCAGATAAGCTGCGCAAACTCTTAGAAATTGCTAAAGGCATTAATCCAGATTGCACCCTTTTACCGGTAGAATTCGACATTGTAAACGATGATTATGCCGCGCTGATTCCTTTTTTAAAAGAACGTTTGGGTACAATCGATATCCTGATCAACAATGCGGGCGCTTTAATTAATAAACCTTTTTTAGAAACTACAGAAAATGATCTGGGCGAGATGTTACAGAGCAATGTAATCTCACATTTTAGGATGATTCAGCATATTTTGCCTTTAATGCAAAGTGGAAGCCACATTGTTAATATCGGCAGTATGGGTGGCTTTCAGGGAAGTGTTAAATTCCCCGGACTTTCTGCCTATTCGGCAAGTAAAGCCGCCTTGCATACCTTAACAGAATGTTTGGCTTTTGAATTAGCTGAAACCGGAATTAAAATTAATTGCCTTGCATTAGGATCGGCCCAGACAGAAATGCTCGAAACCGCTTTCCCTGGCTACCAAAGCCCGGTTATGGCTTTTGAAATGGGGAAGTATGTGGCCGATTTTGCAAAAACAGGACATAAATTTTTTAATGGAAAAATTTTACCAGTAGCAGTTACTACACCATAATATGATAATTTTTAGTAATTTACGGCAGTAATTGAAAAACTAAAAAAATCTATGGAAACAAATTCTCCTTTTAAAACAGTCGACAGTGGAAAAAATGCTGCTGTTGTTAGCTACATTTTTCTACTCGGATGGCTGATATCGTACTTTGCGATGTACAAAGACAACAAAACAGCGCTATCCAGCTATCATTTAAGACAGTCATTATTGCTTCATTTGGGTATGATTGTACTTTATGTAGCGGTAACTATATTGATCATGATTGTGCCAATCGCTCTAATTGGTTATTTAAGTTTTGTAGTTTACATTGCCTACATTATTTTGATCATCATAGGTGCTATAAGTGCGAATAATGGTGAGCAAAAACCGCTTCCGTTAATCGGCGACAAAGCGCAAACCATGTTCCCAAGTATTTAATCGAGGCCAAATATTTTAATTCGAGTCCGGGTAAGCTAACCCGGACTTTTTGTTTTAACTCATTTTCAACATTTTAACTGACTTTAGATATTTTTTATATCTTTGGCTCCAACATATGAAGAAAATAATAGTCCCGATTTTGTTTTTCATTTTGTCTGCCACGGCAGGAAAAGCCCAAACAATCTTACCCGCGCAATACCAGGAACTGGTAAAAAAATTAGTTGCAAGCCTTCCAAAAGCTACAACAGTTACGGAAAATAACTCTTCCACAAACTCCACAACCCTTATCGATTTTGCAAAAAGTATGTTAGGTATCCCCTATCGTTATGCTACAAGTAACCCGAAAGTTGGTTTCGATTGCTCTGGTTTTGTAAGTTATGTATTTAGCAATTTTGGCTTTAAAGTTCCACGTTCTTCAAGAGAGTTTAGCTATGCGGGTAAAGAAACCAGTTTAGAAAATGCTAAAGTAGGCGATGTATTGATTTTCACAGGCAGTAATTCAAGAATAAGAAGAATCGGTCATGTTGGGATTGTTTATTCTATTGATGAAAACGGGATCAAATTTATTCATGCCTCTTCA
The DNA here is from genome assembly GCF_014947265.1 of Pedobacter sp. MR2016-19. Taxonomy (NCBI): domain Bacteria; kingdom Pseudomonadati; phylum Bacteroidota; class Sphingobacteriia; order Sphingobacteriales; family Sphingobacteriaceae; genus Pedobacter; species Pedobacter sp. MR2016-19. Next base: position 555,127 of record NZ_JADCNK010000002.1, on the reverse strand, counting down.
GGTAAAGCGCATCAGGTAACCATTACCGATCTTGACGGTCATTATAAAGCCCGTTTCATGAAAATTGTAAGTATCCTTTAGTTATTTTTTATACTTCCACATTCTCGTTTTGCCTTCTGCAAGCCACGCCAGAGTGGTTTCCAATCTTTTTATTCTGGTTGCTTCCGTTTTAGCTTCCTCAAGCCACAATACATAATCTTTTTTATTGGATGGACTGAAATTCTGAAATACCGCTAAAGCTTCAGGGTCTTCTTGTAAAGCTTCCATAAAATATTCAGGTATAACCAGTTCTTTCTTCTCAGTAGCTTTTGGTTTTGGTGGCAGTTTTATATTATCCTCATTTAATTGGATGGCTCGTTGAATATAGGCGATCAGAATTTCATCAGATGGCAGGTCATCAAAAGAGATTATTTTACCCATTAAACCCATTGCTTCCGAATGTTCTTTAAAAATGCCATACTCATCTTGCATTAACGAGCCTTTCCAAAAGCCAAAGGCACAATGATTCTTAAAGGAAGCCATGTGACAAACCGTGCCTTTATAATCGAAAAAAGGCATCCCCCATTTAATTTTCTCTTCAATACGAGCATCGGCTTTATGCACCAGATTCCTTAAATGATCCAAAATCGGAATGGCAAACTCTGCCGAATTGATAATATATTGGTCTACCTGAACAATTGTATGCATAACTTAAAGATTACGATAATAAATTTAAAGCAAAACAACCTTTAAAGCAAGTTCTACATCTCCATTAAAAAGAAACTTTTTAGCCAGTTCGTGCAGTTCCCTTTCGCGGGTGGTACTGTCGCCAATTGTAGCATCGAGGACTTCTTTAACTTCGGGATTTGTGTTGATCAGATCAATTTCCTCATCTGTGGGTATTTGCTCAACATTACCGAGCATACCTAAATCGTTTCCGGTTAACACTTTCGAAAAGCGGACTGATTGCGGTAAACGATCAACCCCGATACCTAATTTAGCCAAAGGTTTTGCCACTTTAAACAAATTATCTTTTGTAACTCTGCAATACCAATCGCCACCCAAACGGGCTACCAGATCGATTTTATGCTGATCTATCCTGCCGTTTTCATCTAAAATTTCTTCGTTGATGTGGATTACTTTTATTTCAGCCAGAATCAGGTTTCCTGCACCATGTCTATCGCCTAACGAAATTACTTCATTCACTACACATTCGAACTGTACCGGAGCCTCGGCTACTCTTGGCGGCCGAACCAGATCAGATTTCAACATGGTAAAACCAGCTTTCTCAAACTCGTTTACGCCTTTGGCATATTCGGTACTGGCCAGGCTCATCTGCTGCACCATATCGTAGTTTACAATATTGATCACGCACTCTTTTACTTGATGAACATTCTCTAAAGTGTGTTTGGTCGTATTATCGCGCACCCTTCTCGACGGGGAAAAAATACAGATGGGTGGATTTGTACTAAACATATTAAAGAAACTGAAGGGGCTTAAATTTATATTTCCTTCGGCATCAATAGTGGAGGCAAAACAGATCGGTCGCGGAGCGATTGCGTACTGTAGGTAGTTTTGTAGCTCTACAGGGGTTAAATCGGAGGTATTTAGGGTCAGCAAGGTTTTATTGAGTTAAATGTTGAACGCAATAGTTTAAAAGAAGTTATAACTCGAAAAATGTCGTCATCTCGACTGAAGCGTAGCGTAATGGAGATATCTATAATAGATTTCTCGACTTCGTTGCACTCCGCTCGAAATGACGACTTTTATATAAGATTTGAACTAAATCCGAAACTATCTGATTGAGACGACTTTATTTTAATTTTTCTTCAACGCTAAAATCGAAAAATCCGTATCAGCCTTCGTAATCGTATTGGTCAAAGCACCAAGCCCTGTTATTTCCATCTCCACAACATCACCTGGCTGTAACCATTGTACTTTATAATTTGGATCGTTAAGTAAACCAGTACCGTTTAACTCTAAGAAACAACCCGTACCCACTGTTCCGGAGCCAATTACATCACCTGGAAGGATATCTACTCCATAAGCACAACGTTCTATAATTTCGGCAAAAGTCCAGTCCATATCAGCAGCATTTCCTTTTGAAACTTCGATACCGTTTACTCTGCAGGTCATTTTAAGATCGTAAGCATTACCTACATGTCCTTCTTTAGGAGCAACCTTATACTGCAATAATTCATCAGGCGTTACCAGCCATGGACCAATTACGGTAGAAAAATCTTTTCCTTTTGCTGGGCCTAAATTCAACAACATCTCTTCCATCTGCAAAGTACGGGCGCTCATATCGTTCATCACCATATAACCTGCAATGTATTCATCAGCTTCAGCGGCTTTAATATTTCTTCCTTTTTTACCGATAACAATAGCAAGCTCCAATTCGAAATCCAGTTTATCAAAATGATCTGGCATGCATTCTATTTCTCCTGTACCCTGAATAGCGTTGTGATTAGTGAAATAAAAGATTGGATACTCATCAAATTGAGGGATCATATCGACCTTTCTGTTTCTACGTGCCGCAGCAACATGTTGCCTGAAAGCGTAACCATCACGACAGCTGGTTGGATGTGGAACGGGCGCCAAAATCTCATAAAAAATTTCTTCTTTGGCCTCCAGACTTCCTTCTTTAATCTGATCATCAATGCGTTTCGCCCTTTCCATTAATACCTCTCCTCCCTGCAAAAATTCGTTCATGTTGTCAGGAATAAGTTTATCGCAGCTATTTAAATTATAGATATGCCCATTTACAAACACACCAAGATGCTCCCTGTCTTCGGTTTTATAGGATACTAGTTTCATATATGATTTGGTTAAATACGCGGTAAAGCTAAGCAATTAGGCTATTCAAAATAAAACTTAAGCGTTATTATTTTAAAAAGATATGTTTCTGAAGGTTAGATTTAATTTAATGGAAAATCTTTGGTTACAATGTTTGTTAGAGCGTAATCGATCAATCAATCAATAACCTACGCAATATCCCTATTGGTGCGCTAGCAGCCAATACAAAATGTTAACCTCTGGCAATAACCAACGGTGCGGCTCTCTCTGAAGTGTATATATCGCATTAAAATTTTAACTTTTAAATAAAATACTTACCTTAGTACCATTAAAACCATGATCTTAAAAGCATTACATATTAATCTGGTAAACGACGCTATTGCAGCCCGTCGATATAAGATGCTATCCAAGCTGATCATGGCTCAGTATTCACTGTAATTTCATTCACCCTTCTTTTTAATTGAAACGCGTAGCCGTTTTAATTGTTAATTCATTAGGATTTTTTCTTTTCTAACCATAACATCATATCATTATGCCTATTTATCATAAATTGGGGCAGATTCCAGCTAAACGTCACACGGTTTTTCGTAAACCTGATGGAAATCTCTATGCCGAAGAATTGGTATCAACCGAAGGTTTTTCCAGTTTATATTCATTGGTTTATCATTGTCACCCGCCAACCATGGTAAAACATTTGGGCGAGCCTTATAGTGTTGAGCCAAAAATTGCACGCGAAAAACACCTGAAACATACCAGTTTAATTGGTTTCAATATTAAACCTGAAGATGATTTTCTAGAAAGCAGAAAAGCCGTTCTGGTAAACAGCGATTTGCATATCGTTCTGGCTGCGCCAAGAAAATCAATGACCGACTATTTCTATAAAAATAGTCAGGCCGACGAGATGATCTTCGTACATGAAGGTTCTGGCAAGCTGAAAACTGGATTCGGAGAAATTAAGTTTGCTTATGGCGATTATCTGATCATTCCAAGGGGAACCATCTATCAGATGGAGTTTGATACCGAACAAAACAGGTTGTTTATTGTAGAAAGTTTTAGTCCGCTAAGACCGCCAAAAAGATATTTAAACCAGTTTGGACAGTTAATGGAACATGCGCCGTATTGTGAGCGTGATTTGAGACTACCCGAAAACCTGCAAACCTTTGATGAATACGGCGATTTCAAGGTGCTGATTAAAAAACAGGGATTAATTTACCCATATATCTATGGTACGCATCCTTTTGATTATGTAGGCTGGGATGGTTATCATTATCCCTATGCTTTCTCTATCCACGATTTTGAGCCGATAACAGGCCGCCTGCACCAACCACCTCCGGTTCACCAAACTTTCGAAGGACACAATTTTGTGGTTTGCTCGTTTGTTCCCCGAAAATACGATTATCATCCCGATTCTATTCCTGCACCATACAACCATAGCAATGTAGATAGCGACGAGGTGCTTTATTATGTAGATGGTGATTTTATGAGCCGCAAAAGTGTGGTTAAAGGACAGATTACCCTACACCCAGGCGGTATTCCACATGGGCCACATCCGGGTACTGTAGAAAAATCAATTGGAAAAGAAAAAACTGATGAGCTGGCAGTAATGATCGATCCTTTTAAGCCTTTAATGCTTACACAGGACGCCGTGGATATTGAAGACGAAAATTACCACAAAAGCTGGCAGATTAACATAGAATAAAACTAGTCGGAAGTCTGGAGACCGAGGTCCGAAGATAACGTGCAGATGAAATAGATAACGAGCAATTATCCAACATTTAAACTTTACAACCTTAAAACATTTAAAAACAACATATCACATCCGACTTCGGACCTCCGACCTCGGACTTAAATAAAAACAAATGGAAACACAAACATTCGCAGAAAAGATAGCTAAGGCACCAGATTTTTTGCCAATTAACGGAACAGATTATATTGAATTTTATGTAGGCAACGCTAAACAAGCGGCTCACTACTACAAAACGGCATTTGGGTTTCAAAGCCTGGCTTATGCCGGCCCGGAAACTGGGGTACGCGATCGTTCGTCGTATGTATTGCAACAGGGTAAAATCAGGCTGATCTTAACCACAGCATTAAAATCTGATCATCCAATATCAGAGCATGTAAAAAAACATGGTGATGGGGTAAAAGTATTGGCACTTTGGGTAGACGATGCCTATAGTGCTTTCGAAGAAACCACAAAACGTGGTGCTAAACCATACATGGAGCCTAAGACTTTAACTGATGAAAATGGCGAAGTTAAAATGAGCGGTATTTACACTTATGGCGAAACAGTACACATGTTTATTGAGCGTAAAAACTATACCGGAACTTTTATGCCAGGTTACCGGGTATGGGAAAGTGATTATCAGCCAGCTGATGCGGGCCTTTTATATATTGATCATTGTGTGGGTAATGTAGGTTGGAACCGCATGAATGAAGCCGTACAATGGTATGAAGATGTAATGGGATTCGTAAATATTCTATCTTTTGACGATAAGCAAATCAATACCGAATATTCGGCTTTGATGAGTAAAGTGATGAGTAACGGGAACGGCTTTTCGAAATTCCCGATTAACGAGCCAGCAGAAGGCAAAAAGAAATCGCAAATTGAAGAGTATCTGGAATATTATGAGGGCGAAGGCGTTCAACATATTGCCGTAGCGACAAAAGATATTGTTAAAACCGTTAAAGAATTAAAATCACGTGGCGTTGAATTTTTAAGTGCTCCACCAGAAGCTTATTATGATATGATGCCTCAGCGTGTAGGCAAAATTGACGAAGAAATAGCCTTATTGGAAAGCCTGGGCATTTTGGTCGATTGCGATGAAGAAGGATATTTATTGCAGATTTTCACCAAACCTGTTGAAGACCGCCCTACCCTTTTCTTCGAGATTATTCAGCGTAAAGGTGCGCAGAGTTTTGGTGCCGGTAATTTTAAAGCACTATTCGAATCGTTAGAGCGTGAGCAGGAATTAAGGGGTAATTTGTAATACCATCCGTAATTTAAACTAAGGGCAATCAGTGATCTGGTTGCCTTTTTTATTTACTCATTTTTAGGTATGTAATTGAACCAATAAAATAACTAAATTTAGTTACACACAAATATTTAAACCTTAATCATTATGAGAACAAAAATCACGCTGGTTTTATTACTGGCAGCATCATTCAGCGGCTTCGCGCAACCAAAGGCCGAAATTGTCAAAACCATCAACCAACTGCTGGCAAAAGCTATCGGTGGAACGAATATCACTTTACAGAACGGCACGTCGACTGAATTTAAAATTACTGCTAACTCGTTTTATATCGATGAGGAAATGAATTTCGGTATTTTTACAATTGGAAAAACATTTGCCAGTTCAGATCGTGCCAAAGAAGAAAACAGCTACACATCCCAAATACAGACATGGAACGGGTTCAAGGTTAGTCCGGAACAGAATAGCGCAAATATTAAATCAATCTACCCGGTTTTTACTAAACGCGATGGAGAGCCTGATAATGATAAAAACGGAATAAAATATTATTGTTTAGCAGGCGATGAAGACAAATTGATAGCTGCGTTAACACAGCTGCAAGGACTTTATAAGAGAAAATAACTTTTAATTAATGTCGTCATTTCGAGAGATATATAACTAAGCTGAGAGCCACAAAGTGCTCAGCGAAGCTAAATCTGTTTAGATAGATCTCTCCATTCCGCTGCTCTTCAGTCGAGATGACGTTTTTTTTATTTAGCTCGTCATTCCCGCGCAGGCGGGAATCTTAATGCTTATGAAACATAACATGCATTAAGATTCCAATCAAGTTGGGAATGACGAAACTTTTCTAAACTACAACACTTCTCCCAAATGTTTATAATTCGATTTTATCGTATCAAAAACCTCACTCATTTTACCCCCCAGCATTAATTTTGCCATCGATTCTGTCATGCCTTTGATTTGTGCCCATTCTATTTTTGGTGGCATGGCTAAAGCATTTGGATTGGTCATCACATTTAACAAGACTGGTCCTTCCTCACTTAATGCATGACTGATTGCTGTTTCCACTTCTTCAGGCTTCGCCACAGTTATTCCTTTAAAGCCCATGGCCTGCGCAACCAATGCAAAATCAGGGTTAATCATATCTGTTTCATTATCTGGCAAGCCATCAACTTCCATTTCCAACTTCACCATTCCCAGGGCCCTGTTGTTAAAAACAATCAATTTTATAGGCAGGTTATATTGTTTAATGGTTGCCAGATCGCCCAAGAGCATTGATAAGCCACCATCACCGCAAAGCGCAATTACTTGTTGTTCTGGATGTGCCAATGCCGCTCCGATAGCCATTGGCATGGCATTGGCCATAGAACCATGGTTAAAAGATCCCAACATTTTACGTTTGCCTGTTCCATCTATAAAACGTGCTCCCCAAACGCAACACATTCCCGTATCTACCGTAAAAATGGCATCATCGGCTGCTAAACGATTTATGGTTTCAGCTACAAATTCAGGTTGGATTTTATTTTCCTCACCCTGATCTTTAACATAAACCTGCTGTGCTTCTTTAACTTTCTGGTAAAATTCTAATTGAGATTTTAAGAACCCTTCATCTGTCTTTTCGGTAAGAAGCGGCAACAATGCTTTTATCGAATCGCTGATGCTCCCACATAAACCCATGGTAAGTTTAGCCCTCCTGCCTAAACGCTCGGGTTTTTCATCAATCTGTACAATTTTGTTCTTTACAGGCATAAAATTTACATAAGGAAAATCAGTTCCCAGCAGAAGCACTACATCAGCCTCGTGCATGGCATGATAGCCAGATGGCTGTCCTAAAAGTCCTGTCATTCCCACTTCATAAGGGTTATTGTATTGTATCCCCATTTTGCCTCTGAACGAAAACCCCACAGGCGCCTTTAATTTACCTGCTAATTCTACCACTTCATCATGTGCTTCGGCGGCACCTATACCACAGTAAAGCATAATTTTCTTTTCACCATTAAGCAGGTCTGATAAATCTTTCAGCTCCTGGTCGGAAGGGCGGATTACTGGCTTATTGTTGAACAATTGCATAGCAGTTACGCTCTCCACCGCATCCAGTTGTGCCACATCGCCAGGCAAACCAAAAACGGCAACACCTTTTTTATGAACAGCATGCTGAACAGCCGTTTGAAACATTCTTGGTACTTGCTCCGCAGTGGTGGCTACCTGGTTATAGTAACTACAATCATCAAATAATTTTATGGTATTTGTTTCCTGAAAAAAGTCCATTCCAAATTCTCCTGTTGGTATGGTTGAGGCAATCGCAATTACCGGAACATGTGATCGGTGTGCATCGTAAAGACCGTTAATCAAATGCACGTGGCCAGGACCACAGCTGCCCGCACAACAGGCAATCCCGTCAAGTTCAGCTTCGGCCGCCGCTGCAAAAGCTCCAACCTCTTCATTCCGCACATGGATCCACTTTATTTTGCCATTTCTTCTTACAGCATCGTTAAAATAATTTAAACTGTCTCCGGTAACGGCATAAACTCTTTTTACACCAACCTCTACCAGCATTTCAACCAGTTGTTCTGCAACATTTTTACCCATGAAATTATTTTTTAATGATGGATTTTATATAGCTAATAAATAGCGGAAGCTGATATATTGTTTTAGACTAAAGCAGAAAAGAACCAATCTGACCTTGCAAAGACTTTATACCATCAATTGTAACATAAGTAAAGCTATAATAGCAGCATGAAGTTTCTTCACTAAAACTTCATAAATGAAGTGCACCTTTGATATAACAAAATACGAAGCGATTTCATTTTTGTTAAATTCTAAAAACTCATAATTAGTTTTTTAGTTTTCCGGTTACCCTTATCTGATACCTCATGTATTGCAAAATACATGAGGTTTTTTTATTAAATTAATCAATAACCTCAGTTCGAATTAGTGAAATATTTTGAAGGTTTCTATAAATATTTTTAATAATAACCGCCACCCTGACCTATAGCGTAGCGGAAAGCTACGCGGTAAACCGAGCCTTAAACGAGCTCACCTCAGGTAATTTATTTCAGGGTCTATCTAGCAGGAAAGATGCTGACCACGTAGTAGCTACCAGACAATTGAAACACTCTTCATACTTGTAAAACAAGTTCAGCATGACGATTGGGTCAAAAACAGGAGTTCAAAAGTTAGTTAATACAAGTAAATATTAATCGAGCCTAAGTAAATTCCTTCTATCTAATCTTTATGAAAACAAATTAAGCTACCTACTAATTTTAATGTTATACCTGTTAAATTTTGGTTTACCAGATCAAAATCAAGCGTTCCAAGCTATTTTTCTAAAAAAAAGAGGTTGATTTTCTGTAAAAAGAGAAGTCAAGTTTTAAAAACTTGACTTCTCTAAAATCACTCCGTACTTTCCTTAAGCATCTGGTACAAATCGGTTGCACCTCCGTCAAACTTGGTTCCGTTTACATAAAATGAAGGTGTTCCGTTTACGCCACTACGCATACCACTATCAAAATTGTCTTCTATAATAGTTTTGATATCTTCTGAAGCACTATCTTTCTGAAATTGCTCTAAATCTAAACCAATCGTTTCGGCCAGTTCGTCGAACAGCTCACCATCCAGGCGGTATTGATTTTCGTACAGCGCATCGTGCATTTCCCAAAACTTACCCTGTAAACCTGCCGCTTCTGCAGCAATAGCAGCAGGAAAAGCAAACTCATGCGCATTTGTCAAAGGAAAATGGCGGAAAACAAATCTGATCTGATGACCAAAAGTTTCTTCAATTTCCTTCATGATGGGATAAGCATCTCCACAGTATGGACATTGGTAATCACCAAACTCAACAATGGCAATACTTGCCGAATCATCACCTTGAATATGATCCTGACTGTTTATTTCGGGTTTTAATACACTCATCGCTTTATTTCTTACTTAGTTCTTCCAATGCATCCAAAATACCATCGGCACCAGGGTTAACGGCTACTGGTGATAAATAACTCCAGGCAATTTTCCCTTCTTTATCAATCACAAACAGTGCCCGTTTACTTTCACCAACTTCATCATCATATACACCATAAGCTTTAGACACAGCACCTTTTGGTTCAAAATCAGCCAGTAGCGGGAAATGTAGTTTTCTGTTTTCTTCGAAAGCAAGGTGGCACCAGACACTGTCTACAGAAACACCAAAAATTTGTGCATCATATTTGCTGAAATATTTTAACATTTCGTTATAAAGTGCCATTTGGTCGCTGCAAACCGGACTCCAATCCGCAGGATAAAAAGCCAGGATAACATTTTTGCCTTTAAAATCTTTAAGTTTTATTTTCTGATCGGGAGTAGCATTCAATTCGAAATCTGGTGCTGTAGCGCCTTTTTCTAACATATTATTGAGTTTAAATTTAAATCACTTAATAAACATCGCTAAAACTGCGTTGTTTGTAACAAAATTTCAACCTAATTTTTGCCGTTTGATTAAATAAGACTGAAGGATTGGGAAAAACCCTTCGTTCATATCGGCATCGATTAAGTCGATTTTATATTGAGCACATTTTAGCGCAACCTGCTGGCGGTAACTGGAAACAGCTGCGGTATAATTTTCCTTTACCTGGTTGGTATGTACTTTAATCGTTTCGCCAGTTTCCATATCAATAAACTGGTATGGTCGGTTTTCAAAATTAAAATCCACCTCTTTTGTTTTATCAACCACATTAAAAACCACAACCTCGTGCTTGTTAAACTTAAGGTGTTGCAACGCATCAAAAAACTGATCGGTTTTATCTGCACTAGTATGCGTATTGAAGAGATCACTGAACACAATTACCAAAGAACGTTTGTGGATTAGTTCTGCCACCTGGTGCAGTGCCTCGCTTAAATTAGTCTGTGCATTTATCTTCGGTTTGTGCAGCAGTTCTTCTAATTGGGTAAATAAATATTTTTGATGAACCGTAGTCGATTTTGCCGGAGAGTTTAATAGTATTTCATCCGTAAATAAACTCAAACCAAAGGCATCGCGTTGTTTCTTTAACAGGTACATCAAAGATGCCGTAGCCTGTATCGAGAAAATCAGTTTATTATTTTTCGGCTCGGGAAAGTACATTGATGAGGAAACATCAATCACAAACTGACAACGCAGGTTGGTTTCTTCTTCGAAACGTTTACTATAAAGTTTATCGGTTTTGGCGTATAATTTCCAGTCGATATTTTTAACATTATCGCCATTATTATACTGGCGGTGTTCCGCAAACTCAACCGAAAAGCCATGGAATGGACTTTTATGCAAACCCGTAATAAAACCTTCTACCACTTGCTGGGCGAGCAATTCTAAGTTACCATAGCTTGTTTCGTTCTCGTAGTTTACAGCCTGCATATCGTAAAGCTAGTAAAAGATTTATTAAAAAAATGAAAAACTAGCCAACACTTCCGAAGTTTCAAAGGCAAAACAACAACCAACTGCAAACCGAAAATTGCAAACTGTTAATTGATATGGGCGTTCCCCAAGGGTCGGGCTTTGCAGGGCTGGGCTGCGCTCCGGTACCGATGAAGGATCGGTACTGAACCCTTACAATCCCTAACGCAAAACCTACCGATTTAAAATGATAAAAAAAGACCTCGCAGGTTTGTGAAACCTGTGAGGTCTAAAACCTATTTTTCATTTAAAATATCCATAATTTGCTCAAGCCCAGCTTTTATTTCAACGTATGGTAATACTAAAGTACTGGGCTTTACTATAGTTTTAATCACCTTATCTCCAAACAAATAATAACGGGTTTCTATGCTACTTTTTATTTTAAACCCTTTTAAAGAAATTGGCTTATTGTAAAATACTTCTTTCTTATATAAGAAGAACAAACCACTGTTGTTGAAATAATAATCAGATTCGGCCTTTCCGGTTTCGCCATAAAAAACACAATGTATCTTTTTAAGTGCGCCTTTACTATAATAGCCAGTTACTTCACCACCTTCCGCCGACATTCCGAAAGCATCTCTTTTTTTCTTTTTATAAAGCTTCAGTTTTTTGTTGATTGATGCAAAATCAGATTTGATTTTCTTTATTATAGCCACGCTATCTATAGCATAATTAACAGGATTTTTATCAGCTGAAAAAGTGTTATGGCTGCTGCAAATAACAGCAATTAACAATATTAGAAGTCTCTTCATGCTATTTTTCATTTTTTAAATCTTTAATACTTTTCCCAAAAGTCATCTGAAAATGTGGATAGTCTTTAAAACCTTTCCAATTCCCTCCCCATTCAAATCCGAGTTGTTCTCCAATTTGAACGACTTCTCTTGGCAAAATACTCCAAACTGCCTGGCCTTCTTTCACAATTACCACATCCATAGCTAAAGCATAATTATGGTAACTTGAACCACCCTTTGCCTTGGTAACAATATTACCTGGAGTTGTTCTCCCCTGATTATATAACGCATTTTGTTCGGCAATCGTTCTCAACGCTTGTACAATCCTCAATTGTATCCCAAGTTCCTCTTCAACTGTATTGATAAATTCTCTTGCAGGATTTTGCAATCTTCTATCTAAAGTTAAAATTCTTTTATTTGTTCTATCATCCCAAGTTGGCCTTAAATGTCTCGGTAATCCATTTTCAACAATTAATAGCAAAGAGTTTGCCTTTTTGTTAAACTTTATCACTCTTCTTCTATCCCAAATTATTCCCGAATCGAGATAATAATAATCTATATCCACTCCACCTTTTGCAGATTTTTTTTCTACTACATAATTTTTACGAATAGTATCAATAATTAAAATTATTGAAGAACTGGAGTATGAACATGAGTTAAAACTCTGAAATGATTTAAAAGGATCATAAAAAGTAAATAAAATACCTGCATTCCTTTTTTCCTTTAAAGAATATTCCATAATTATGTTATTAATGTTTTGACAACTAATTATTAAATCACAATAAAATAATAGGGAATAATAATTTTACAGCAATTAAAATGCCATAATATCCAAACCTTTTAAATTTTAAAAACCTGCAGGGTTTGGACAGAACTGATAAAATAATACCCCGCAAGTTAAACCTGCGGGGTATTATTGGAAAATATTTTTGATTTATCTTTGATTCCTTGTTTGGTGGCTCATCAAACAGTTTTATCAAATATTATTTCTTTGCAATCCTATACAAATGTCCGTTATCGGTTACTGAATAAAGTGCTCCGTCCTTTCCTTCTACGATATCGCGGAAACGCTCACCCTTACCTTCCAGCAAGCGCTCTTCGCCAACAATTTTATTATCTTTAATTACCAAACGGATAATGTGCGAACCGCCCAAACCACCTACAAATAAATTGCCTTTCCATTCGGCAATGCTGTTGCTATTATAAAATGCGATACAACCTGGCGAAATACTTGGATTCCAGTAATAAACCGGTTGTTCCATTCCTTCTTTCTGCTGAATACCATCTCCAACTTTTTTACCGCTATATTCTGTTCCGTACGTAATAATTGGCCAGCCGTAATTTTTACCCGGTTTGATGATATTCACCTCATCACCTCCTTTAGGTCCAAATTCTGCTTCCCATAAATCGCCCGTTGACGGATTAATGGCTAAACCATCCGGATTACGGAGTCCATAGGCATAAATTTCAGGTCGGGCATCGGCTTTACCAGCAAACGGACCATTTGCAACCGCTTTTCCCTCTGGGGTAAGGTGCAAAATTTTACCTAATGAAGAATTTAAATATTGTGCCTGGATCCTGATATCGTTACCGGAACGTTCACCTGTACTTATAAATAAATTTCCATTTTTATCAAAAACAATTCTCGATCCGTACTGAAGTTTACCCGTATAAGCAGGCGTAGCACGGTAAATAATGGTCTGGTTTTCTATCGAAGTTTCGTTTGCAGCCAGTTTACCTTTGGCAATGGCCAATAAAACGCCTTTATCCTGAGGCTCTGAATAAGCCCAATAGATCATTCTATTTTTTGCAAAGTTTGGATCTAAGGTTACATCCAGTAAACCACCTTGACCAGATGGATCTACTTTTGGTAGACCTGTGATTTTTTTACTTAATTTTCCATCTGGGGTAAGAATCACCATGGTACCCTGTTTTTGGGTAATCAGGAAACCACCATTGGGAAGTACCGAAATTGCCCATGGATTTTCTAATTTTTCATTGATGATGGAAATATCCAAAGGAGTTTTGGTTTTTATACCTGCAATTCTGGTTTGTCCGACAAAAGCAGGCTTGTAATCAGCCGAGGGCTCATTGGTTTCAACAGGATTCTGCGCCGATACACAGGCTATATTTGCACAGTTTATTGCTAAACCTGCCAATAAAATCCCTAAAGTTTTATTGTTAAATAAGTGAATAGACATGATTGTTAGTTTTTTATTAAAGAAACAAAATTATGTTTGCAATAAAAAACCCAAATCCATCAAATGAACCTGGGTTTTAAATATGTTACAAGCCCCCTTGGGCTTTGATTTTTGTGCTTTAAGCTTAAACTAAGCCAATTGCTTGTTTAATTTCTCAGCCAATACTGATTTTGGAACAGCACCAACTTGTTTATCTACAACCTGACCATCTTTAAAGTATAATAAAGCAGGGATGTTACGGATACCAAACTGCATTGAAATTTGAGGATTGTTATCTACGTTTACTTTTCCAACTACCGCTTTGCCATCATATTCTTTTGCGATTTCTTCTACTACCGGACCAACCATGCGACAAGGGCCACACCATTCTGCCCAAAAATCTACTAATACGGGTTTATCTGATTTTAATACAAGCTCCTCGAAGTTTGCATCTGTGATTTCTAATGCCATAATTATTTTTTTTATGTTCAAATATATGTATTCAATTGTAATGCCATAACATCTGTAATGTCAATTTGACATTATTTTGAGGTACGAGCAGAGTGCGGGGCGCTTAGCGCATAGCGTAAAAAGCAAAAAGTAAAAACAATCTATGCTTTAAACTCCATGCCCTATGCTTAATTAAGCTTGTAATTTACAACATTCATCCCCATCAATTGTTCTAAGAACTTGTTGTTGGGGTTTATTTTTAAATTTTTCGAAGGTAAATCGAGCATAATCTGCTTTTCGCTATCAAAAACAGCGAAGTTAAGTTGGCAGTTCTGCTGTTCGGAGTTTGCCTTATTGTCTGCTAATATCGCCTCAATTTCTCTCATTAACTGATCGTTAACCCGCTCAATAGGTACTTGGATCGTTAAACTCTTCGCTAATTTATCCCGCAGTTCGGACATCAGGTTGATTGCAGTAATTTTAAACTCCCAATCGCCTGCTTTTCCGAAACGTTCACCTACCCTTCCCCTGATTTGCAGGAAATACCCTTCGGTTAAAAACGATTTAAATTTTAGAAAATCTTCACCAAACAAGGCCATTTCGCTGGCGTCTTCATAGTCTTCGAAAACAAAAGTTCCGAAAGGTTTACCTGTTTTGGTAATGCGTTGCGATGCCACTACCACTAAGCCACCTACGCAAAGCTCACGGTTTTTAAGTTTTTCGAATTCGGCCAGAACCTCTTCATTGTTATCTCCCATGCGTACCTTGTTAATGATACTAAGCTGCCTGACACCATGGGTGCAGAATTTATCGAGTTCGAGTTTATAGTTATCCAATGGGTGACCGGAAAGGAAAATCCCGATCGCATCTTTTTCATATTTCAACCTGTCCATTAAAGCCCACTCCGGAGAAACAGGCAAACTTGGCTCTAAAATCAGATCGGCTTTTGATCCACCGAAAAGCGAAGCCTGCGAAGTGCTTTCATTGTTCTGAAAATCGTTGGCATATTTAATAATCTTTTCAATGCCATTCATTTTATCATTAGGGCCGATATAGAAATACTGCGCCCTGTGTCCGCCAAATGCATCGAAAGCGCCGCTGTATACAAAACTCTCGTAAGCCTTTTTATTTACAATGCGGGTATTAGAACGCTTGGCAAAGTCGTAAACAGTACTGTAAGGTCCATTTGCCAGTCTTTCTTCGATAATACTTTCTACCGCTTTTTCGCCAACACCTTTTACTGCCGACATTCCAAAACGAACTTCGCCTTTGGCATTTACTGAAAATTTAAGATCAGATTCGTTCACATCCGGACCTAATACGGTAACACTCATCTGGCGACATTCTTCCATAAAGAAAGCCACCTGTTTAATATCACTCATGTTATTGGAAAGTACCGCAGCCATATATTCAGCAGGATAATGTGCTTTTAAGTAGGCCGTTTGATAGGCAATCCAGGCATAACAGGTAGAGTGCGATTTGTTGAAAGCATAGGATGCAAAAGCTTCCCAATCTTTCCATATTTTTTCTAAAGTTGTGGCATCATGACCTTTTTCGGCTGCTTGTTTCACAAATTTAGGTTTCATTTTATCCAGAACGTCTTTTTGTTTCTTACCCATCGCCTTACGCAGTACGTCGGCCTCACCTTTTGTAAATCCGGCCAGTTTCTGCGATAAAAGCATTACCTGTTCCTGGTAAACGGTAATACCATAAGTTTCTTTCAGGTATTCTTCGCAGGCATCCAAATCGTATTTAATTTCTTCCTCACCATTTTTACGGCGAACGAAACTTGGAATATACTCCATTGGTCCCGGGCGATATAGTGCGTTCATGGCAATTAAATCGTCGAAAACCGTTGGCTTAAGCTCTTTCATGTACTTCTGCATACCCGGACTCTCGTACTGGAAGATACCGATAGTTTCGCCACGCTGGAAAAGCTCGTAAGTCATTACATCATCAATCGGGAAATCATCCGGATTAAGGTCAATGCCATGTCGTTTCTTTACCAGTTTTACAGTATCCTTAATCAGGGTTAAGGTTTTTAACCCCAGGAAGTCCATTTTTAATAAACCCGCGCTTTCTACAACGGAGTTATCAAACTGCGTAACATATAGATCAGAATCTTTGGCTACCGATACGGGAACAAAATTGGTAATATCGCTCGGCGTAATAATTACCCCGCAGGCATGGATACCGGTATTTCTTAACGATCCTTCTAAAATCTGTGCCTGTTGTATGGTTTCGGCACTTAAATCTTTTAAACTGCCTAAGTTTTTTAGCTCTACTACACGTTCGTATTCATCCGGGCGCAAAGCATCTTTTAAACTCTTTTCATCGAGGGTAAAGATTTTGGCCAGCTTCATATTCGGAATCAGCTTGGCAATTTTATCGGCCTCGAAAAGTGGCAGATCCAATACACGGGCCGTATCACGGATAGAAGACTTTGCCGCCATGGTTCCGTAGGTAATAATCTGCGCTACCTGGCTGGAACCGTATTTATTGATTACGTATTCCATTACGCGGCCCCGGCCCTCGTCATCAAAATCGATATCGATATCGGGCATGGATACACGATCGGGATTTAAGAAACGCTCAAAAAGGAGATCATATTTAATCGGATCGATATTGGTAATCCACAGGCAGTAGGCAACCACCGAACCGGCAGCAGAACCACGCCCCGGACCTACAGAAACGTCTCTCCGGCGGGCTTCAGCAATAAAATCCTGTACGATCAGGAAATAACCCGGATACCCTGTTTTTTCAATGGTTTGTAATTCAAAATCTAAACGTTCGGTTACTTCGGGGGTTAACGTGCCATAACGTTTTTTGGCACCCTCGTAAGTGAGATGGCGTAAAAATTTATTCTCCCCGCGCTTTCCACCATCGGCTTCATCCTCGGCAACCAAAAATTCTTCAGGAATATCGAATTTCGGTAAGAGTACTTCGCGGGCAAGTTTGTAAATTTCAATTTTATCAAGAATTTCCTGAATATTTGTGATCGCTTCGGGCAGGTCGGCAAAAAGCGCCTTCATTTCATCGCCCGATTTGAAATAGTATTCTTGGTTTGGCAATCCATAACGGTAACCGCGACCGCGACCGATCGGCGTAGCCTGTTTTTCACCGTCTTTTACACAAAGTAAAATATCGTGCGCGTTTGCATCCTTTTTATTTATGTAATAGGTGTTATTGGTGGCTACCAGTTTAACCTCATGTTTATTGGCCAGGGCAATCAAAGTTTCGTTTACACGATCTTCATCTTCCTGGTTGTGGCGCATTACCTCTACGTAAAAATCATCACCAAATTGAGCTTTCCACCAAAGTAAAGCCTCTTCTGCCTGATTTTCGCCGAGGTTTAATATTTTATTCGAAATCTCTCCCGAAAGGTTTCCCGAAAGCACAATAATATCTTCTTTGTACTGTTCAATTACCTGCCTATCGATACGCGGAACGTAATAAAAACCTTTGGTATAGGCAATAGACGACATTTTAGCTAAATTATGATAGCCTTTTTTGTTCTTCGCCAACAATACCATCTGGTAACCGTTGTCTTTTGCTGTGCGGTCTAAATGATTATTACAAACAAAAAATTCTACCCCAACGATAGGCGTCATTACCACTTCAGTTGGGCGCTCGCCCGCTTCAATAGCGGCTGCGTTTTTAGCTTCGGCAGCTTTGTTATGGTTTAAAACATTGTTCACAAAGTGAAAAGCCCCCATCATATTCGCATGATCGGTCATGGCTACCGCAGGCATCTTTTGTGCAGCTGCCGCTTTTACCAGATCGGGAATACTGATGGTACTTTGCAAAACCGAAAACTGGGTGTGGTTATGCAAATGCACAAAAGTGGCCGCCGCAAGTTCTTGTTTATTACCTGCCAGCGTTTGTTTAGAAATTCCGCTGCCTTCCGTTTTTTGCTGGCGTTTGCGGATTTCATCAGATGCAGCTTTTAGGTTGATGTGTTTTAAACCAACACCTTCAATAGTGCCAGGATTTACTTCCCTGAAACGCGGGAAATATTCAACATCAACAAGCAGTTCTTCTTTTTTGAAAACCTCTCTTTTTACCAGCTCCAGGAAACAACGCGTGGTTGCCTCCACATCGGCAGTAGCATTGTGGGCTTCGTTAAAAGGAGCACCAAACAAATAAGCGTGCAGCTCAGTTAAAGTTGGCAGTTTAAATTTACCTCCCCTACCTCCAGGCAATTGTAAAAGCTGCGCGGTAACTTCTGTACAGGTATCTAAAACAGGCATTTCGGCCAGGCGGTTGGCTACACCAAAACGGTGAAATTCGCAACCCATAATGTTCACATCAAAGCCAACATTCTGGCCTACAACAAATTTGGCTTTGTTTAAAACTTCGTTAAACTTGGCCAGCATTTCGTCAAAACTGATACCCTGCTCTGCAGCCAGTTCGGTCGAAATACCGTGGATTCGTTCAGCATCATACGGGATATTAAATCCCTCTGGTTTAACCAGATAATCCTGATGTTCAACCAATCTCCCCATCTCATCGTGCAATTGCCAGGCAATTTGTATACAACGCGGCCAGTTATCCGTATCGGTAATCGGTGCATTGTAATTGCGGGGCAAACCCGTGGTTTCAGTATCAAAAATTAAGTACATATTGTGCGGCAAAGAATTAACCGTTGTAGAATAATAACGGTTCTTCAAAAATAGGGAATTTGAGGGTTGATGCTGTCATCGTTTTATCAACAAAATGTGGTAAAAAAGAAGAAAACATATTCCGTTATTGCAATGCAAAAGTATGTACACAGAACTTAAAATAGTCTTCGTTTGCAAACGAGGATTAGGCAACAAACCTCGCAGGTTTTGAAAACCCTGAGAAGTCTGGATGTTAAAAACAAATGACTTTTGTTTAATAAACCCGATAGCAGCGTAAAACCCGCAGGTGAGGAACGAGCCAAGGCTTTGAAGCGGATAGCGGGACTTTCATAACCTAAAAGCACCGAACCCGTCTTTTCTAAATAATATTGACCACCTGAGTCACCTGAATGCATCTAAGTGGGGCCGTTAATTAATCTCGTATTTAACATTTTTAATGAGGAAGATATGCCAGCGGCTTGTTAAATTAAGTTAAACTTGCTTAACAAGAAAGATATCAATCAAAAAACTATTATTTTAGGAATATACTAAAAGTCAAAATTGCCAACATACGCCATGAAATTCATTTTACTTTCTATCTTCATCTTTGGAACGATCTCAATGGCATCTGCGCAAAAGCAGATTAATGTAGAATTAAAAAAGCAACTCGATTCTATTTTACAACTTGATCAAGGTATTAGAGAATTTGGAGATACAGAAACCTCTGAAAAAAGAAAAGACACTATTGCAGCATTATTTAATTATTCGAAAGAGGTACTTAAAAAAAGTCAATGGATGATAATGAAGGAAATAGATTCCATTCATCTTAAAAAAGTTGAAGCCATTGTTGCAAAGTATGGTTATCCAGGAAAAACACTTGTTGGCGAGCCAACAAATACAGCAGTATTTTATGTAATACAGCATAATCCTGGCAATATTCCAAAATATTACCCGCTGATTGAAAAAGCGGGCAAGAGTGGGGAATTACCTTTTAAATATGCCGCCATGATGCTGGATAGAAAACTAAGCAATGAAGGGAAGGAACAGATTTATGGCACACAAGTTTATTCTCTGCAGATTGTTAACTCCAAAACAGGTAAAAAGGAGTTTTTCCAATATGTTATCCCTATCAGAGATGCTAAAAATGTAAACCAAAGACGTAAGAAGGCAGGTTTCGATACAACAGTTGAAGAGAACACCAGGCGATTTGGTTTTGTTTATAAAGTATATACGCTGGACGAGATCAAGAAAATTACAAAACCATCCAATTAAAGATAGGGCTTTTCAAAGCATTAGTACCGAACTCATCATCATTTTGACCTTTTTTTATCCTCTTATTTTTTGGAAATGAGTGGTTCGGTTTTTCATCGGGCTTTCAGTTCCGCTCCGTTTATAGTGCCGGCGTGAAGTCGGCAGCTACCATTGCAACCGGGTTTATTTATTACGGATAGTAGCACAGTCGGTGCCACCTAAACCCGACCGTAGCGGGATGCCGATTTTTTCAATCGGCAGAAGCGGGGGCGGGATTGAATTAACCTAAATGCTGCGGCAACTGCTTTCCATACTGAATTAATAAATCTTAAAATAATGATGAGATTCTTCGCTGTGCTCAGAATGACAAACATTTTAGTAAAGCGAAACTGAAAACCGCCAACTGAAAACTGTTTAAAAATGCTCCTGGCTCACCAACTCACTCACCTCGTATCCTTTCTGCCTGCACCTTTCTATAATATGCACCAATAAATCGGCTTCCATTTTAGGTTCACGGGCCATGATAAAGAGGTATTTTTCATCGGGATGCCCAACCACTACATAACTATAATCATCAGCCAGTTCTATAATCCAATAACCAATCTTAAAAGGCCATAAAAACTGGGCTTTCATGTCACCATTAGCTTTTTCCTCGTCAAAAAATAGCTTTGAAGTAATCGATTTTTCTTCGGATTTTCCATCTTTATGGTAAGTGGTGTACACATCAAAATGATCATCGTCCGCCAACGTATAAGTTTCGGTGGTTTGCTTCCAATGTTTATCCATTAAGGTGGGGATAGAATATAAAGAATACCATTTACCCTCAAAGGCTTTGTAATCGATATTAGAAATGGGTTTGTTTTCCATAATTTGTTAGAACAAAAAATCGCTGTTTTGTATTTACTAAGTAAACCGCGATTAAATTATAAAGTTTTGAAAAGCGTTTTTAAACCTTATATTTATTTCTACCTTCGATAGAGATTAACGATAGCAAACCACTAAAAATATAAATATATGAAAGTAACGGTTGTTGGCGCAGGCGCAGTTGGTGCCACTTGTGCAGATAATATTGCCCGCAAAGAATTAGCGAACGAACTTATTTTATTGGATATTAAAGAAGGTTTTGCCGAAGGTAAAGCAATCGACATGATGCAAACTGCTACCCTTTTGGGCTTCGACACGAAAATTACAGGGGTAACTGCCGATTACAGCAAAACCGCTGGTTCTGATGTGGTAGTTATTACTTCGGGTTTGCCACGTAAACCAGGAATGACCCGCGAAGAACTGATCGGCATTAATGCAGGTATTGTTAAAGGCGTTGCCGAAAATATTTTAAAATTCTCTCCAGAGGCGATCTTTATCGTGATCAGTAATCCGATGGATACCATGACTTATCTCGCCTTAAAATCGTTAGGTTTACCTAAACACCGCATTATCGGTATGGGTGGAACCTTGGATAGTTCACGTTTCAAATTTTACTTATCGCAGGCTTTAAACTGCAACCCGAACGATTTACAGGGTTTTGTAATCGGCGGTCACGGCGATACCACCATGATTCCGCTAACCCGTTTAGCCACTTACCAAAGTTTACCAGTAAGCAATTTGTTGGATAAAGCTACGCTCGATCAGGTTGCGGCTGACACTATGGTTGGCGGTGCTACTTTAACGGGTTTAATCGGAACTTCGGCATGGTATGCACCTGGTGCTGCAGGTGCTGCATTGGTTGAAGCCATTTTACGTGATGAGAAAAAATTGTTCACCTGTTGCGTTTCGCTTGAAGGAGAATACGGACAACAAGATATCTGCTTAGGTGTGCCGGTAATTATTGGCCGTAGCGGCTGGGAAAAAATTATTGATTTTAAACTAACAGAAGATGAGCAGGCCGCATTTAATAAAAGTGCCGATGCAGTAAGAAATATGAATAGTGTACTGGCTGAAATGAAACTGGTTTAACATCATTCTGGAAATTAGTTTTTAGCGAACATTAAATTACAATAATAGCCTTCCTCGATTCGTCATTCCCAACTCGATTGGGAATCTTAAAGCCTACTGTATTAAGATTCCCGCCTGCGCGGGAATGACGACCATCCTTTTATATTCATCTATTTATGAGGATATATAAGCATCTTCGTACCTAAGCATAAAAGCACACAAAAAACAATGAGATCAATTTCAATCCCGCTTAAACTAATAAACCTACAGGATGACGGCTTCCACCTTTTGGTGGAAATTATTGTTTTTAAAGAAAAACACCTCGCTGTTGTGGATACCGGTGCATCGCGGAGCGTGTTCGATAAATCTATAATTGAACAACATTTATCTGAAACGCTTCAGGTATCAGACGAGATAAACGCAGCCACCCTTTTCACCACGACAACCACCATCCAGGCCACTATACCCGAGGTGAAAATCGGCACCTTAAAAATCAAAGCCTACGAAACCGTTGCTTTCGATCTGCAATCGGTTAGCGACACCTACCAACAGTTCGGTCACCCGCCTATTATGGGTATTATTGGCGGCGATATTTTAATGCAATACAAAGCGATTATAGATTACAATAAACTTCAATTGCGGCTTTACAGGTAAAATCCCCACTTTTATGACGCTAGTCATTTTTGAAGTGTCACTTTAACTGATATTTGCAATCAAATGAAAAAGTTAATTGGAATTTTCTGCATTATTTTCTGGGCGGGGCACCTCGCCGGAATTAGTTTTTTGGAAGCGCCTTTAAAATTTCAGGCTCCGGGCATTACAATTCCACTTGGTTTAGGCATCGGTCAATTGGTTTTCCAGGCCCTTAATAAAGTTGAGATCGTCTTGCTGGTAGTTATTTTAGGCTGCTCACTACCAACGCCTTTAAACAATATGAAGAGCATTTTACTTTTCCTGGTTACCATCCTTTTAATGGCAGACACTTTTTGGCTATTACCAGTGCTCGATGAAAGGGCAAAACTGGTTTTGGCAGGCAATGCTCCGATCAAAAGCTATCATCATATTCTGTACATCATTATCGACATGGTGAAGTTTCTATCCTTGGTTATTCTCGGTTTTTTAAATTTAAAATCATTGCACAATGAAAAAAGACATTCATAACAGGGAAGATATCATACAACTGGTCGATACCTTTTATGGGATGGTTCAAGAGAATAATAAAATCGGCCCCATATTTACCGAGGTTGCCAAAGTAGACTGGGTGCACCATTTACCTAAGATGTACGATTTCTGGGAAAGTATCCTTTTTGGAAAGGCCATTTACAAAGGCAACCCCATGCTGGTTCATTTTGCATTAAATGATAAGACATCACTGCAAACAGCAGAATTTGAAACCTGGAAGACGATATTCTTCAATACGGTCGACGATTTGTTTGAAGGCTCCAATGCAGAGCTGATTAAACAAAAAGCGCAGTCTATTGCTGATTTGATGCATTTTAAAATCAATTCTCCGCCGTCGAAGATCAAAATCGTGTAAGAAAATTTTGTTTTGATTTAGCCTGGTTTCTTTATAAATTTAAGTAACCAAACTTAAATCAATTATGAAATTCCTGAAAATCTTTGTTGGCATTATTGCTGTATTGGCAATAATCATTATTGGAGGCAGTTTTTTTCTACCAAAAAGTTACTCCGTTAATCGGACGATCACGATTCTTGCACCAGACAGTGTTATTTATAAAAACATTGCCAATTATAATGAATTCTACAAGTGGAACGCCTGGTCAAAAATGGATCCACAAGCTAAGATCACCATTACGGGAACTACGGCTCAGCCTGGTCACCTTTATCAATGGAATGGAGAAAAAAACGGCACCGGACAAATGCTGATTAATAAAGTAGAAATTAATAAAATGGTTGATATGGAATTAAAATTTATCAAACCTATGGAGAGTATTGCAGATACCCGCTTCGATATAGAGAAAGCCGGAAATGGAAATAAAGTAACCTGGACAATGAGCGGAGAAAGCAAAGGAATAATCAATAAATGGTTTGGCTTATTTATGGATCAAATGATCGGTAAAGATTTTGAATATGGGTTAAAATCTCTGAAAGAAAAATCGGAGAAAGGAGTTTAGAGTTTTAACCACGGTAATATAGCATTGTCAGTCTGAGCGAAGTCGAAGACTTATGAGTCAAATACTTTTATTTTTTAGCCACGGAAGCACGGAAAAACACGTAGCATTTTTGAAGAAATACTTGTCATGCTGAGAGATAATTGATTTCATAAAAATCAATAGGCTGCGAGGAATCATCATTCCCAACCCGATATCGGGTCGATTGGGAACCACGAAGTGCTCATGAATGCTCTGAAAAATAAAACTCATGAATAATCTTAATACAAGCGCCTTAAGATTCCCGCCTGCGCGGGAATGACGACCTCGGTATTGGATGCTGTCAATGTACAACCCAGTCGAGACGCGAAGGCTCTGCTAAGCAAAATCTGCCTTGATAGATCTCTCCATTACGCTTCACTTGATCCAATAGCTATCGGATCAAGATGACGAATAAATCATAAAAACTTTGTGCCCTCTGTGCCTACACTCTGTGATCTTTGTGGTTAAAAAAAAGAAATAATATTCCTAGTCTCTCGAAGAGAGATTATTTTTGCTTCAATTTGCAATAATTCAAACAATTGTGTCGGCTTTGCGTTAAAAAACATTAAAAACCGACTAACTACCTATTAAGATTTTGTAATTCCCTATTTTTTAGATTACTTGCTAACAAATGAATTTATTACTAGTAGAAGATGAACCGAGCGTTGTATCTGTAATTTCGAGAGGTTTAACTGATGAGGGCTTTACCGTAAGTATTTCCCCTGATGGTTTAATCGGGAAACAGATGGCTTTAGAAAATCAGTTCGACCTGATTATTCTTGATATCATGCTACCTGGAATAAATGGATTGGAACTTTGTAAAATTATTAAAGAACAAAAGCCAAATACGCCCATTATTATGCTTACGGCTTTGGGTACGACCGAAAATGTGGTAAACGGACTGGATAATGGTGCAGATGATTATTTAATAAAGCCATTTAAATTTGCTGAACTTTTTGCGCGGGTCAGAATGTTATTGAGGCGATATCAGGGCTCGGCTTCACAAGATCAGATTATTTCGGTAGGAGATCTCCAGATTAATTTGAGTGCAAAAACAGTAAAACGAAACCAACAGGAAATTGTACTTACAGCAACAGAATATCGGCTAATTGAGTACATGGCCAAAAACAAATCTAAAATTTTATCCAGGATAGACATTTTAGAAAACGTTTGGGATATAGATTTTAACCTTGGCACCAATGTGGTCGATGTTTATGTTAATTACCTTCGCAAAAAAATAGATAAAAATGCCGATCAAAAACTTATCCATACTGCTGTAGGCTTAGGTTATATATTAAGGGAAAAATAAATGGAGATAGCAAAAAAAATCACTTTACTCTTTGCCATTCTATCGGCAATTATTATCTCCCTATTAAGTGGTTTTGTTTGGTATTTTTCTAACGACTTCGCCTTCGAAGATTTTTATAAACGCCTGGAAGCCAGGGTTAACATTGCCGCTCAGATTAAACTATACGAAGATGACAACAACAAAGTTTATGCGAAAATGCGCAATAGGTATCTGGAGCGTTTGCCATCTGAAAAAGAGTATATCATTGAAGCAGGCAAACCAACCAATAAACTAGACCGCGAATTACCCGCAAGTTTTTATAATCGGATAAAAGCCGGTTATGTAGCCCGCTACCGCACCGAAAATCACTTCTATGCCGGTAAATTCTTTAAAAATTCGAACGGAGGCTATCTCGTTATCGTTTCTGCAAATGATCCTGTCGGCTTCCGGGAGTTAAAAGATCTGCAAAGAATTTTAATTATTGGCTTTTTTCTTTCTGTAATATTATCATTTGTGGTGGGATGGAAATTTTCCAATTACATGTTAATGCCGCTTCGAAACATCATTAAGAGTGTAAAAAAAATAAAGGCCGAAAATTTACATTTAAGGTTAGATGTTAAAAAAGGAAATGATGAAATGTCGCAATTGGCCCAAACCTTCAACAATATGCTCAACCGTTTGGAAACAGCTTTCGAAACGCAGAATAATTTTATCAGTAATGCCTCACACGAACTGAGAACACCTTTAACCATCATTAGCGGAGAGGTAGAACTGGCCATGAAAACCATAGAAGATAAGGCTAAACAGGAAAAAGCATTATCAAAAATTAAAGATGAGGCAGAAAGGCTGGAACATATCTTAACCAGTTTATTAGGTTTGGCACAATCGGGTTTCAACGGAAAAAACCAGCCCTGGGAAGAAGTGAGAATGGACGAACTTTTATGGGAAATTAAAGATTCCGTAAACCAGGTACATCCCAACAGTAAAATAGAGATCGATTTCAGCAAACTTCCAGATGATGAGGAACTGCTTTCGCTTAGGGTAAATAAAAACCTGATGAAACTGGCCATCAGCAATATTGTAAATAATGCCTGCAAATATTCTAATGAGAATTTGGTGAGCATTAGTATAGAAAGTAATGCGAATATGCTTTCTATCGCTGTAACCGATCGGGGTATCGGTATTCCACAAACCGATATTCAACACATATTTGAACCTTTCTACCGGGCATCGAACACTTCCGATTTTAAAGGTTATGGCGTTGGCTTACCACTTTCACTCAATATCATCCGTTTGCACAGAGGCAGTATCGGCATTAAATCACAAGAAGGTGTTGGCACAGAGATTAAGGTTTTATTGCCAATTAAGAGTTAGTTTGTTTAATGGCTCTTTAGTTTATTTTCCACTTGTAACCAGTTCATGGTTGATAGCTTAGTTTTCAGCCCATTGCTTAATTCGATGTTACTCATGGTTATTATTCCCCTTTCACCCTACATTCTTTGATCATTGAGAAATTAAGAATGTTAAGTTTTTTTTAGTTCTGATAGCCGCACAGCAGTATTTAAGTACACACTCCCTCACAATTGAACAATTTATCAATAGAGCAATCATCATAAAAATCATGTGCGTCTCTATTGCAAAAATGAACTATTGACGAATGAACCAATAAACCGTTAACTCCAAAAAAGAGTACGCTCTAATCTCATTCTAATCTCGCTCTTATTTCGCTATAATAACATCGCGCTAAACTTGTATAAATAATATTTCACTTCATTTAAACAAGATATAGCGATGAAAACAGTATTAGTTCCAACAGACTTTAAATTAGATAGTATTAAAATTATTGATGCATTGGTTCAACATCAAAAAAATGAAAGTCTGAACATCATTTTCGTACATGCCTTTAAACTATCAGATTCGATCACTGATATGTTAATGTTGAGTCGCCGCAGCCGCGATTATGAAAATGTGAGTGACGAATTTTATCAGCAAATAAATCAAGCCAAAACAAAGTATCCTACTCAGATCAATACAATTGGGATAGAATATTTTTACGGAAGTACAGTTGCGGCTTTCAAAAACTTTATCGAAGCTTTTGATGTAGAATGCATTGCTTATTTAAAAGAATACAATTTCACGCCAATCAACAAATATAGCATCGACCCAAAAATATTAACGGAACGTGCAGGCTGTGCAGTAATTCAATTAAACGCATTGACAGTTCACGCCAGCGAAAACTTAATTGACACAAAAATACACGAAACACAGTTGCAAGAAGTAAATTCTTAATTATCACCTTCAAACTTTATATTATGCTATTACGAAATAATATTCCGCTCACCTATATATTCGGAAAGATCAAAAAAGAACTCCTGTTTGTTATTGGTTACTCTATAGGTATTGTGGTATTGTACGAGAATTTTCACGTTACCCGCATTTCCATTCCTGTTGCTGTACCAGCTTTACTAGGAACAATTATTTCGCTTCTATTGGCATTTCGGTCTAACCAGGCATACGATAGATGGTGGGAGGCTAGGATTCTTTGGGGCGCCATAGTTAACGATTCGAGAACCCTCTCCCGCCAGATATTGTCGTTCACTGAGAATCCTTATGGATTAGACGAAATTGAGGAGTTTAAAGCCAGGTTTATTAAACGACAGATTGCCTGGTGTTATGCCTTAAGTCAATCGCTTAGAGGTTTTAATGCACGAAAAGGTTTGGAAGAATACCTTTCTGCAGAAGAAGTCGCCTTCGTTAAGAAACGTAAAAATGTAACCACAACCATATTGGAGTTACATGCCATGGATTTAAAAAAGGCATTACAGGAAGGCTGGATCAATAAATACCAGCAGATAGAAATAGACAAAACGATAACAGGTTTATGTAACCACATGGGTGGATCGGAAAGAATTAAAAACACCGTTTTCCCCGTTACGTATAGCAAGTATATCAATATGTCTATCCATTTATTCATCGTATTGTTGCCTTTCGGATTGATCGAATACTTTGGTTACATGGAAGTTCCTTTAGTGGTTGCTATTGCAGCATTCTTTTTATTGGTGGAAAAAATGGCCGTTCATCTTCAGGATCCTTTCGAGAATAAACCGACGGATACCCCAACTACAACCATCTGCAGAACTATTGAACGCGATCTTTGCCAGATGTTAGATGATAATAAAATATATGAGGACAAACCTCAAACAGAACTGGCTCCGGTTGGGTCGTATTACATTTTGTAATACCCCTTCTTAAGATAAATCTCATTAATTTGAGGTGGTTAGTTAAATACCATTAGCTTTCTTTTTGGATAAAAAGAATCGATGGTTCATAGTGTATAAATAAGACAAAGGCCATTCATTTTTTTGAATGGCCTTTGCTTTTACAATTAATTATATAAGAGTCTATATTTCTTAATTAATGACTTAGTTTCCTTAATACTAACCTTAGCTGTTCTAATAGCAGCATTAAAATAGAGCATAAATAAAATGATAGAAAGTGACACCGTTAATTGCTGTACATTAACAGAAAAAATGGTGTATTCGGCTGGTATATCGTTCATGGCAAAATTGGTTAAAAGTAAAATATATCCTAAAAAAGGTAGGAAAGAAGTTCCGGACTTAAAAGACACAAACATCTTATAAACAGCAGGTTTAATATTAGAAAACACCATAATTCCAAATACACAGAGCAGACCAATAACTAAAAATATATAAAAAATATTTGCTGTAAGTAAGTCCTGCATTTTGTAAATACCAAATATTGAGAAACCAAGCAGTAACACATATTTATATCCGAAAGCCGAGAAAAAAAATCTCCAGAACAAACGGCTGTATTTTGCGCGAATTGAATTGGCTATTCCATCTGCAAAAGCACTGAATCCCATTATGCCAAACGACTGATGCGCTTCACTTACCGCATCATCAATAGTTAACAATGGGTTTTCTTCCATTTTATCTTCTACTGATGAGGCAACATGATCCAAAATTTCCATCTGCACATCAACCTCTTTAAAACCGCTCTGCGCTATAAGGTCTTTAATTTGATGCAATTGTTCTTGATTGAGATTCATCTAGAAAGAAGGTTTTAAGTTTAATAATACTTGTAAATGAGCAATAAAATCTTTTGCTTCCTGTAGTTTATTTACCACTTCTTTTTCTCCACTTTTAGATAGAGAATAGTATTTACGAAGACGGTTACCGACAACTTCTGTAGCAGTATCCAACAATCCATCAGCCTCCAGTTTATGCAAAGCAGGATATAAAGCACCTTCTTTCAGCAATAATTCGCCTTGAGTTATCGATTTCACCTTTTGCGTAATTTCATACCCGTACATCCTTTCATTTTCAGATAACAGATTCAAAATAATAGTTTGTAAAGTACCTTTAAACAATTCGTTATTGATCGCCATGAAACAAATATATAGCAAAATTATATACATAAGAAATCTATGTATATAATTTTTATATAATAAAATTAAATTCCAGGCAACAAAAAACCCTCTCCAAGATTAAACTTGAAGAGGGTTGGTATTTTAAATTTCCCTTTACGGGATTAATGGGTTAAGCATCAATCTTCGCATATTTTGCATTACGTTCGATAAATTCCCTGCGTGGAGCAACTTCATCGCCCATTAACATAGAGAAAGTATGATCGCACTCTGCAGCACTTTCGATAGTGGCCTGTAATAAAGTACGTGTAGCCGGGTTTAAAGTAGTTTCCCACAATTGATCTGCGTTCATCTCACCCAAACCTTTATAACGTTGAATATGCACACTGTCTTCTTTACCTGCACCTTTTAAACGTTGTACAGCAGCATCGCGCTGAACGTCATTCCAGCAATATTCAAATTCTTTACCTTTTTTAACCTGATAAAGTGGAGGCGAAGCAATATAAACATAACCTGCTTCGATTAATGCCCTCATGTAACGGTAAAAGAAAGTTAAGATCAACGTAGTAATGTGCGAACCGTCGATATCCGCATCCGTCATGATTACAATCTTGTGGTAACGCAGTTTAGTCATGTTTAATGCTTTGTTATCCTCTGGCGTACCAATACTTACCCCAATAGCAGTAAACATATTTTTGATCTCGTCGTTTTCGTAGATCTTATGCTCCATCGCTTTCTCTACGTTCAGGATTTTACCTTTTAATGGTAAAATGGCCTGAATGTTCCGATCGCGACCTTGTTTAGCGGTACCACCCGCCGAGTCACCCTCTACCAGGTAAATCTCACATCTTTCCGGATCACTGTCTGAGCAATCGGCCAATTTACCAGGCAAACCTGAACCACCCATTACACTCTTACGCTGTACCATCTCGCGGGCTTTACGGGCCGCTGCACGTGCTGTAGCCGCTAAGATTACCTTATTGATAATCATTTTGGCCTCTTTCGGATTTTCCTCCAGGTAATTACCCAAAGCCTCTCCTACTGCAATATCAACCGATCCCATTACCTCACTGTTACCCAGTTTGGTTTTGGTTTGTCCCTCAAATTGTGGTTCCTGTACTTTTACCGAAACTACTGCTGTTAATCCTTCCCTGAAGTCATCACCGGTAATTTCCATTTTTACGTTCTTTAATAAACCTTCCTTATCGGCATAGTTTTTTAAAGTACGGGTTAAACCCCTACGGAAACCAGCAATGTGTGTACCGCCCTCGTGGGTATTGATGTTGTTTACATAAGAGTGCACATTTTCCGAGTAACTATCGTTATACTGGAAAGCCAGCTCAACCGGAACACCATTTTTAATACCTTCAATATAAATCGGCTCTGCCAAAATCGAAGTACGGGTATCATCTAAAAAGGCTACGAACTCTTTTAAACCACCCTCTGAAAGAAAAGTTTCCGAAAAATAAGAACCATCATCCAGTTTCTCACGTTCATCGGTTAACGTTAATTTAATTCCTTTATTTAAGAAAGATAACTCGCGTAAACGACTGGCTAAAGTATCGTATTTGTATTCAGTAGTTTGGGTAAAAATAGTTTCATCCGGAGTGAATGTTACAATTGTACCGCGTTTATCGGTAGTCCCAACTTCTTTAACATCATACTGCGGAACGCCAATTTTATACTCCTGCATCCAGATCTTACCTTCGCGGTGTACTTCTGCTTTTAAATCGGTAGATAATGCGTTAACGCAACTTACCCCCACACCATGCAAACCACCCGAAACCTTGTAAGTATCTTTATCAAATTTACCACCGGCGTGTAAAACCGTCATTACGATTTCTAAAGCCGATTTATTTTCTTTTGTATTGATCCCGGTCGGAATACCACGACCATTATCTTCAACCCTGATGGAGTTACCTTCCAAAATCCGAACGTCGATAGTATCTGCATGACCGGCCAAAGCCTCATCAATAGAGTTATCCACAACCTCGTAAACCAAATGGTGTAAACCTTTAACACCAGTATCACCTATATACATTGAAGGGCGCTTACGCACCGCTTCTAAACCTTCTAAAACCTGTATATTATCTGCCGAATAATTTGACTTTAAATCCTGTTCTTCGCTCATATTTTAATTAAAAACAATAAGTATCAAAAATACGGAAATTTTGGCATTTAAACTAATATGTGGATAAGTTTTGAGCTGTTAAAAGATTACTGTTAAAGCGATTGAAACAGGTTTAAATCAGGTTTAGAAAGCAAAACCTGCGTTCCAATCCGTGTCTCTTCCCGCTTTCCATTACAAGTCCCGCTGAAGAAGCGGGTGCTTTTCATTTCAATCGGGTTTAGGTGGACAAAACAATACTGAATATGAACGGATTATTCACCAAACGTTCCTACGGAACGAAAAAACATTACATTTTTTTTCTACCGGGCATGCGTCCCTACGGGACGCTTTTTTCACAATAGCAACAATTGCCCAACGCGTCACTGCATAGTGTCATTATGATGAGGGTTTTAACCACAGATGTACACAGATAAACACAGATTTTTATATCTGTGTGCATCCTTTTTATCTGTGGTTAAATGATGTTACCTGCGCCGGAGCCTAACTTAACGACATGCCATGGTGTTTTTAACCAATACTTGTCTGCCGTCCCGTTAGGGACGATTCATCGGTAGCCAATTGTTTAATTGGTGTTTTCGTTCCGTAGGAACGTTTGGTATTTTTAAATTTGCTATCCTCCCTACAGCCCCAAATAGTAGTACCTGCCATGCCACCTAAACCCGATGGAAGCGGGCATGAAATAAAGCGGACAGCGGGGCAAACAGCCGTTTGAAACACAGGCTTTGCTTTTCAAATCACCTCTATCAGATTGAGTGGCAAGCGTTGAGTAAATTAAACGTTTGTGCACTGTGCCAAATGCAAAAGCATCCTTGTACCGCAATAGGCGTTTCTTTAAATTGCATATCAAAACTAATTTATATAAGTTTGCTAAAATTTATTAAACAAGAATGGAAAGAAGAACCTTTAAAACCTTTGGTTTACTTGCAACAGCAACTTTGATAACTGCTTTCTCTGCATGCCAGAACAAAGACACAAAAACTACTGAAACTAAAAAAACAGAGGGTACTACTGCAGCGGTTTCTCCAACTGAGAAAATTGTGTATGTAAACTCCGACTCGTTACTTACAAAATATGAATACTTCAAAGATCTTAAAGTGAAATTTGAAGGCAAGAGCAAAAATGCTCAGGCTGATATGCAGGCTAAAGGTCAGGCTTTCCAAAGAGAGGTGGCACAATACCAACAATCGGCACAAACTTTATCTGCCGATCAGCGTAAAAGTACTGAAGAGCGTTTAGCGCGTAAGCAACAGGAATTGCAAACTTACCAACAAAATGCTGGTGGTGCTTTACAGAATGAGCAAGCTGCTGAAAACGAAAAATTGTATGATAAAGTTGCAGAATATTTAAAAGGTTACGCTAAAGGAAAAGGTTATAAAATGGTTTTAACTTACTCAAAAGGTAACAGCTCTATTTTATTTGCTGATGAAAGTTTAGATGTTACTTCGGAAGTAATTAAAGGCTTAAACGCTGAATACAGCAAAAAATAAGCTAAAAATATATTTCAACCAGAATGCCCCGCATAAATCGGGGCATTTTTTTTGTACTGTTATTTTAGAATTTTAACGACAGAGGAGCTAATTAGAATATAAAATGGAGAATCAACATCAGGAATATATGCAGATGGCAATAGATTTATCTTTACAGAATGTAAGTGAAAGCATAGGAGGTCCTTTCGGTGCAGTGGTGGTGAAAGATGGTAAATTGATTGCTAAATCAGCCAATAAGGTAACCTCAACCAATGATCCTACAGCGCATGCCGAGGTTTCGGCCATTAGGTTAGCCTGTACCGAATTGAATACATTCGATTTAAGTGGCTGTGTAATTTACACCAGTTGCGAACCTTGCCCCATGTGTTTGGGTGCTATTTATTGGGCGAAGATTGATACCATTTATTATGCAAATACCAAGGCAGATGCCGAAAACATTGGTTTTAGTGATAAGTTTATTTATGAAGAATTAGATAAACCTATGGAAAAAAGGAGCCTTCCGGTAATCCAACTAATGCGGGATGAAGCTTTGGCAGCTTTCAAATTATGGGAAACTTCTGCAATGCGGATTGATTATTAAGAAGTTATTATTGATAGATCCAAAAAGAAAAATTGCCATCTAGATCCGATGGCAATCGCATGAAGTGCAAGCCCAACATTAAGTTAGGAGGGAGATCTATTTAGCTTCGTTGAGCACTTTATTTGCTACTTGCATTTCCACCTAGCTAGGCCATAGCACGGTATCTCCGTTCCACTCAGTTCCGACCTAACAAATTTTTCGGATTCCACTGCCTCAGCCAACCTACCGGCTTCCAAAGAAAAATTTTCAGTCGGCATTTTTTGTTTTTTCATGTGTCTTTATATTTTCAATGGCATTCAAGCTAGCTTCGCTGGTCTTTTTGATGCCAAAAAGAAAGAGTCCTTCGGCGGCGGAGAGCCGAGGCAAGATTGTGCAGTCGGACAAAAAATCAATTATAGAAACTTCTTCAATGCGGGTAGATTATTAAACAACAAAAGGTGCCGATAATTCAGCACCTTTTGTTGTTAAATTGAGGCGTTTATTTACTCGATTCTTTAGAAGCCAGTAATCCGACCATGGCATCTATTTCTTTCACTACACCATCATCAGAGCCTGAGAAACCAACGGCTTTAAACCTGATATTTCCATCACCATCTATTACAAATTTGGTAGGGATTCCATCAACTTTATAAGCACTTACCACATCAAATTTTGAGGGGTCTTTTGCATTTTTGGTATCGTAAAGCACATTAAAGTTATATTTCTTTTCGGCAATAAAATCGGTAACAAGTTTTTCTCTATTTTCTTCATTTTGCCAGGTGTTTACAAACAAGAATACCACATTAGGGTTACCTGAATATTTAGCCATGGCTTTTTGCATCCCCGGAAAAGAAGCAACACAAGGGCCGCACCAGGTTGCCCAATAATCTAAAATCACAATCTTCCCCTTTAAACTTGCTAGACTTACCTTTTCCCCTTTAAGATTAGTTAAAGAAAACCCAGGCGCAGGGATATTGATCATTTTTTTGGTCCACTCCGCTCTTTCTTTTTCAAGTGCTGCTTTTTCTAAGTTGGCGATATAGGTTTCGTAAGTTCCTTCTTTCTTTAATGAAGTGTAAAGCGTTTTGAAGATTGTTTTCAAAGAGTCAGTAGCTTTCCCTTCTTTTATGATCTTTTCGGCTTCAGCATAGGCTTTATCCTTATTACCCGTTAAATTTAAATACATGATGTACCGTTCGTTTCCACTAGCATCATTATAAGCCTTAGCTTTTTCCTGATAAGCCAATGCTTCTTTATTATTACCCTGATGATGCAGCAATAGTGCATAGGTATCGGCATACATGGCATAAGCCCGATCAAGCGATTTTATGTACTCATCTTTTGAAGAGAAATAAACTGGTACTTCACCATTTTTAGCCTCTTCTATCAAATCGAGCGATTTTTTAGAGAGTTGTGTTGCTAGCTCCAGGTTTTCTTTCTTCTCAGCCAATGGCCAGGCAAAAGAATTATACAAATTAGCCTTGCTTTGTTTATTAGTTACTTTACCAGCATAAAATTCAAATTTATCGGCATTTTTTGCCTGTATACTTGCGTTTGCCAAAATGCCATAAATTGAATTTAACTTATCGGCATCTGCTTTTCTGCTGGCATCGAATTTAAATTTGGCAATCATGTCTGCTGCTTTTTTCTCCTGTGTTTCAAAATCTTTTGTACCATATAGCACATTCATATTATCTCCCCAGGCATAATTTCCTGTCGGATATTTTTTCAACAGGATTATTTTTACCGAGTCTGCCTGAGCTTTTTTCTTTAACAATGAATACAGCCCAATAACAGTGCTTAAATCTTCTTCTTTAGGTTCTTTTAATTTAGATAAGGCCAAAATATTCTCGTTGATGAGCTTTGTTCCCTTATCTTTATCTGCTTTGTACTCCAGCGAAAGATATTGTTGCAGGTTTTTCTTTTTCAGCTCTGGCTTTAAGGCGAATGCCTGTTTATACAAACTAACTGCTTTTTCAGGATCAATGGTAAGCCCGAGATAATAATTTCCGGCCAATCCGTATAAAAAGGCTTCGTTAAGATAGGCTTCAGCAGGCACTTTTCCACCTTTGGTAAATTCAAGTACATAACCCGCAGGCGCTTCATCTTTCTGATCGCCAACCGAAAAAGCAAGTCCAACCACAGTAACGCTATCCGGCGCAGTAATTTCCCCTTTATAAATCGCCCCTTCTTTTACCAGCTCAATTTTGGTGTCTTTTGGGTTGGTTTTCGAAAAAAAAGTATAACTCTTACATCTTACATCGGCCAGGTTTTCCAGGTTGGTTCCTTTTGGATCGTAGGTAAATTTAACGGTACTTCCTGCCGCAGGTTGATCAGCTGAAAATTTTACACCTTGAGCATTAGCCACTCCCGCAGCCAACACCAGTGAACAGAACAATTTTAAGGTTTTCATAATGAAAGGATTAAGTTTATATTCAGGTAACTAAATATATAGTTTATTATTTATTCTTCAAAGTTATTTTATGTTAAATTTTAAGGAATAATTATTGTAGGGTAATGAACATGACCTACGAACAAAAAATAAGTGGTGAACTAAATTTCTGGAAATTTAAAACCTTGCAGAAACCTTCGCTTTTGAGTAAAGTGACGGATAAAGTGCAGAAAAAAATAAACAGCTATATTCCCGACAAGGTTCACAATGCCATTACCACTGCGATTAAACAAATGGTTAAGGCGGTTCTTTTTGGTTCTACCTTTACCACGTCGAAACCCATTACCGATTTAACCTTAATGCACCGGGAAGCGTTGGTGAAACAAAAAATTGATAATTACAAAAAAACCGGTGCAGCAGAGGGTGGAATTACCGGAGCGGGTGGTTTTTTAATGAGCCTGGCGGATTTCCCGTTATTGCTGGGCATAAAAATGAAGATGCTTTTTGACATTGCCGCGGTTTACGGATACGATGTTAAAGATTACCGCGAGCGTTTATATATATTACACATTTTTCAACTGGCCTTTTCGAGCAAAGAAGAAAGCCAGAATATATTTCATAAAATGCAGGATTGGGATGATAAAGCACATCAGTTACCGACCAACATTGATGAATTTGATTGGCTCACTTTCCAACAGCAATACCGCGATTATATCGATTTGGCCAAACTTGCCCAGATGTTGCCTTTTGTTGGTGCAGCAGTAGGAGCCGTTGCGAATTATAAATTGATCGAAAAACTCGGTAAAACCGCCATAATGAGTTATAGAATGAGATATTTTAGTCTTCAGTCCGTAGTCTTGAGTCATGAGCCAATCAGTGATTTCAGACTGGAGAAAGGAAATTGATGGTTTTAATCTGAAGTCTATAGTTATCAAACAGACTACAGACTTTGGACTCAAGACTGAGGACTAACTACTCTTCCTCAAACATTCCTCCAATCAGATCATCTGTTTCACGACGATCTTTCTTAGTCGGACGCCCTGTACCCCTATCGCGTTTTAAGCTTGGCGCATGGAACATCGATTTAAAGGCATGGGTATCTTCAACAGGGGTTAAATCTTTATATTTAGTTAAAGCTGTTGGCGAATCAGTTCTGTTGTATGAAAGCTCGACTACCTCAATGATTTTCTTCTCAATCCCTTTTGATACCTGATAAACATCACCAACTTTTACAATGGCCGAAGGCTTAATATTCTGCCCTTTCAACTTCACTCTTCCGGCTTTGCAGGCATCAGTAGCAAGGCTACGGGTTTTAAACAACCTGATGGCCCATAAATATTTATCTATCCTAAGTTTTTCTGTCTCTGTCATAAAGGTTCAAAAGTAAAGAATTGTTAAATTGTTTTATTGCTTTATTGTTAAATCATTCTCATCATTTTAAACCCTTTAAGGCCAGCAATCTGAACAATCGAAAAATTCAACAATCTTTTGCACTCACCCAACTACAAAACAATTTAAACAATTAGCCCTTTAATAAACAAAAATTGATTTATTTTGCGTAAAATTTAAAAACATCATGTATTCAGATTTAAAGAAATTAATTGAAGCCGCTTGGGAAGACAGAACCCTTTTAAAATATAGCAACTATTGCGAAGCCATCGAAACCGTAATTCAGGGTCTAGATAAAGGCGAAATCCGCGTTGCCGAACCAGTTTTAAACTCTTGGGGCATTAATGAATGGGTAAAAAAGGCGGTAATTTTATATTTCCCTATCCGTGAGATGAAGGAAATTAAAAGCGGTCCGTTTGTTTACCACGATAAAATGGAATTAAAAACTGATTATAAAGCAACTGGTGTACGTGTGGTGCCTATGGCAAGCGCACGTTACGGTTCGTTTTTAGCAAAAGGTGTAATCATGATGCCATCTTATGTAAACATCGGTGCTTATGTTGATGAAGGTACTATGGTTGATACCTGGGCTACTGTAGGTTCATGCGCACAGATCGGTAAACGCGTTCACTTAAGTGGTGGTGTGGGTATTGGTGGTGTTTTAGAGCCTGTACAAGCTGCTCCGGTTATTATCGAAGATGATGCCTTTTTAGGTTCAAGAGCCATCGTAGTAGAAGGTGTTAAAGTAGAAAGAGAAGCAGTTCTTGGTGCCAATGTGGTATTAACCGCATCGACCAAAATTATCGACGTTACCGGCCCAACTCCGGTAGAATATAAAGGTGTTGTTCCTGCACGTTCAGTAGTAATTCCTGGTAGTTACACTAAAAAATTCCCTGCTGGTGAATTTCAGGTGCCTTGTGCATTAATTATCGGAAAACGTAAAGAAAGTACAGATAAGAAAACTTCGCTTAACGACGCGTTGAGAGAAAATAATGTAGCAGTATAAAATGGGCTTGAGGCGTAAGGTTTAGGGTGTAAGGTGACATTCCAAACCTTATACCTTATGCCTTTAACCTTACACCTCTAATGAAGATTGGATACGATGGCAAACGTGCTGCCAACAATTTAACCGGATTGGGCAATTACAGCAGGTCTTTAATTGAGCATTTGGCAAGTCAGTATCCCGAACACGAATATCTCGTTTATGCTCCAAAAGTAAAAGCGGCCAAACAGATTGATACTTTTTTTGAAAAAGATAACATCGAACTTAAACTCCCTAAAAACGGCCCTTTTTTATGGAGAACTTTAAATATCCTGAAAGATTTAAATCAGGATGGCTGCCAGATTTTTCATGGACTGAGTCACGAAATCCCATTAGCCATACAGCATACCAGGATTAAATCGATCGTTACTATACATGATCTGATTTTTCTGCGTTTCCCTCAATACTATAAATTCATCGACCGGAAATTATACAAATGGAAAAGCAAATCAGCCTGTAAACGTGCCAATAAAATTATAGCCATTAGTGAAAAAACAAAAGAAGACATCATTGATTTATACGGGATCAGTCCTGAAAAAATTGAGGTGATTTACCAAAGCTGCGATGATAGTTTTAAAACAGCTTTTGCTACAACAACCTTAAGCCGCATTAAGGCAACCTATAAACTCCCTGAAAAATACATACTGAACGTTGGCACCATTGAAGAACGCAAGAACCTTAAATTGGCTGTACAAGCTTTAAAAGAGGTTAGTGAGGAATATAAACTCGTAGTAATAGGCAAACAAACGGGTTATTTTAAAACCGTAGAAAAAGAAATCGAAAAACTTGGCTTAAAGAACAGGATCGTATTCTTAAAAAATATTCCATTTGCCGATCTGCCCGGCATTTACCAGATGGCCAGCGTATTTGTTTATCCTTCCTTTTATGAGGGCTTTGGCATTCCCATTATAGAGGCCTTATATTCAGGTGTTCCGGTGGTTGCGGCTACAGGCTCATGCTTAGAAGAAGCCGGCGGACCAGATAGCTTATACGTTTCGCCAAATGACGCTAAAGAACTTGCAAAAGCCATTAATCAAATTCTGGAAAGTCCTCAGCAGCAAAAAGAGATGAAAGAAAAAGGATTGGAATTTGTTCAAAAATTCGACAGCAATTTGGTGACGCAGCAGTTAATGGATTGCTACTTATCTCTTTAATAATCCTCAAATTCCGTTCATATAGCTTAGCGCATAATGAATGTGTAACTTATTCAGGTCGATTTTCAAAAATTTAGTTTTAATATTTGAAAAGCAAGGTTAGTCCTGCTATTAAATGTTAGTCCTGCCAATGCTCCAAGTCCTCATCCGATGAAGGATCGGATTCCGGGCTTTCCTCGAATGTCAGGTTTAGAATGGAATAGACTGTAGTAACAATTAAGGAATACAAGCTATAAACCACAAAAAAAAGGGCCGGAATTTATTTAAAAATTCAACAGCCCTTTTGTTATCTTAATCTAATATTACAACTTATTTAGCAGCGGTAACATTTGGTGGATATTGTGCCAATATTTCTTTTACGCCGGTATACAACCGTTGTTCTCTTTTATTAAAGTTATCGAGGTTAAAACCTGATCCCTGTCCATGCCAGAATAAAATCTTTTTAGCCGGATCCAGGAAATCGATGACAATGGTACCGTCAATATATTGATTTACGTAGGTTCCGCCGCCCCAAAAAGGATTTCCCCAGCCGCCACGCCATCCCCATCCCCAGCCACCATAGTAACCTGGGCCATACACATCAGTTTTTTCCCGGGCAACTACAACCAAATTAACTAATAAATCCGGGCGATCTGATTTTGTAAATCCTTTCGCATTCATTTCAGATTCAACTGCAGCTATTAATCTGCGCTTGTCCAAATTGTTGAGCTTAACCCTTGCAATACCTTTATCGTAAAAATTGTAAGTTTTGTAACCGCTTAAATCAACATTTTTATCATAGTCTGATGCGGTGCGGAGTGTTGTACATCCTGCTAATGCCAATACTACTGTAAAAAGCATTAATAATTTTTGTGCTGTTCTCATTTTGTGCGCTGTTTGTATAAATAACCTGACATAAATATAACGATATTGTAAACCAAATGGCAAATCATTTAACATTTTTTACAATCAGATTGTTATCTGTAAAACGATTTCTATTCGATTATGTTTTGACGTTATATCACTCAGACTAAATATTTTACAATTGGATTAATCGTAGGAATCAATAAATCGGTGGGTATTCCGATAAGATCTGTTTTACAGCCAGCTTTATTCTTTCTTCTCTATTTTCATAATCATCAAAATTAAAGCCCGAGCCTACCCCGTGCCACATAATTGCTTTGGTTTCGGGATTCAAAAAATCAATGATAATGGTGCCGGATTGGTATTCTTTGCTGCTGTTGAGCGGTCCGAATTGCGAATCTCTCCATTGGTACGAAGATGAAACAGCATCCCATTGATAACCGCCTCCGCTATAACCCCAATCGGCCCTCGCATTAATGCTGCTCAAAACCACTACATTAACTAAAAAATCTGGTCGGCCAGTTTTAGTAAAGCCCTTTTTGACCATGGTAGTTTCAAGGGCATCTAACATCCTGGGCTTGTCGAGGTTGTTTAATTCTAAATGCTCAATTCCTTTTTCATAGT
Source organism: Pedobacter sp. MR2016-19 (assembly GCF_014947265.1). Lineage (NCBI taxonomy): Bacteria > Pseudomonadati > Bacteroidota > Sphingobacteriia > Sphingobacteriales > Sphingobacteriaceae > Pedobacter > Pedobacter sp. MR2016-19. The sequence goes on along the minus strand of NZ_JADCNK010000002.1, from coordinate 513,385 downwards.
AAGCAAAGGATTTTAACTTAGAAAAATCAATCTTTTTGTCGTAATCTGATGCCGTAAGCACAGTAATACAACTGGTAAATGCCATTACAATAGTAAACAGCATACCCCATTTAAGTGTGTGTTTCATTTTATGTTTTATTTAATAACCTGTTACTAAAATACAGGTTTATCGCATTAAAACACATCAGTTGTTATAAATAAAAGATAAAGAATATGTTACTATCATAAAAATTCCTTTATCAATATTACAAGTGTCAGATAGAAATATCTGACAGCACAGGAAATACACATTAACATTATTTAACTTCCGCTTTATAAATTAACTTTGCAAAATGCTAAGAGACGAGATTAACAAAGCTTTTGAAGTATTAAAATCGGGCGGGGTGATCCTCTATCCTACCGACACCATTTGGGGAATAGGCTGCGACGCCACCAATCCGGAAGCAGTAGACAAAGTGCTTAAAATAAAAAACCGTCCGGCAGAAAAGAGCTTAATTGTTTTATTGGATGTAGACAGCAAATTGCAAAGTTATGTTGCCGAAATACCTGATGTGGCATACGATCTGATCGAATATGCAGAAAACCCGCTGACCATCGTTTTTTCGGATGCCAAAAATCTGGCGCAGAATGTAATCAATGCTGATGGTAGTGTAGGCATCAGGATTGTTAAACACGATTTTTGCACACCATTAATCCAGCGTTTCAGAAAACCTATTGTTTCAACCTCTGCCAATTTAAGCGGACAACCTTCGCCAAAATTCTTTGACGACATTGATCCTGAAATTATCGATGCTGTTGATTATGTAGTAGATTTCGAACAAGAAAATCGAACCAGCAAAAAGCCATCAACCATTATGAAACTTTCTCCTGGTGGACAGTTTGAGTTTATTCGCAAGTAATTTTATTACTTTTGTAATTCTTATTGTCATCCTGAGGCACGAAGGATCTGTTTCATAGCTCGCAGACGCTTTCTATCTCGGCGTGACAAAATAATTAACTTGATGCAACAATACCTACAAAACCCAATATTTAAAACCTTATCTACAATTGCCGATAAGAGCAAAACCGAAGCATATGTAATCGGAGGATTTGTGCGAGATCTGTTTTTAAATCGCCCTTCAAAAGATATTGACGTAGTTGTTGTAGGCAGTGGAATCGAATATGCAGAAGCCGTAGGCCGAAAATTAAGCACAAAAGTAGCTGTATTTAAGAACTTCGGTACGGCAAACATCAAATATCAGGATTTAGAGGTCGAATTTGTAGGGGCGAGAAAAGAATCATACCGATCGGATTCGCGTAAACCGATTGTTGAAGACGGCACTTTAGAAGACGACCAGCTCCGTAGGGATTTTACCATCAATGCATTGGCGATCAATTTAAATGCAGATCATTTTGGTGAACTGCTAGATCCTTTTGATGGGATTAAAGATTTAGAAAATAAACTGATCCGTACCCCGCTCGATCCGGAAATTACTTTTTCGGATGATCCATTGCGTATGATGCGGGCCATCCGTTTCGCTTCACAACTTAATTTCGATATCGATCCGGCAGCGCTTAATGCCATTAAAACCCAGAAACAGCGCATTAGCATTGTTTCCAAGGAACGGATTACTGATGAAATGAATAAAATCATCTTATCTAAAAAACCGTCAATAGGTTTTAAACATCTTTTTGATACCGGATTATTGCATATCACTTTCCCTCAAATGGCACAGCTTTATGGCGTGGAGATTATTAAAGGAAAAGGACATAAAGACAATTTCTACCATACTTTAGAGGTACTGGATAACATCTGTGCAGATACCGATGATTTATGGTTACGCTGGGCAGCTATTTTGCACGATATTGCCAAACCTGCTACCAAACGTTTTGAAGAAGGCCACGGCTGGACATTTCACGGACATGAAGACCGCGGTGCACGCATGGTTCCCAAAATATTTGCACAGCTGAAACTTCCTTTAAATGAAAAAATGAAGTATGTGCAAAAATTGGTGCAGCTTCATTTACGCCCGATTGTTCTGGCACAGGAAACTGTTACTGATTCTGCTGTAAGGCGATTACTTTTTGATGCCGGAGAAGAAATTGAGAGCTTGATGTTACTCTGCAATGCCGATGTAACAACAAAAAATGAATACAAAAAAACAAAATATAGAAATAACTTTGAGCTGGTAAAACAAAAGCTAAAGGACGTAGAGGAACGAGATAAAATTAGAAACTGGCAACCTCCGATTTCTGGTAACGATATTATGGAAACTTTTGGTCTTGATGCAGGCAAAGAAGTCGGCATAATTAAAAATGCCATCCGTGAGGCCATATTGGAAGGTGAGATCACAAACGATTACCAGGAAGCGTTTAATTTTATGCTCAATCAGGCAAAACAAATGGGATTAAATCCTGTTAATAAATAATTTAATTGCCGTAACAATATGAATATGGTGTTTTTATGGCACATCATATTTGTGGTAATTATAAATTAACTTTATTTTTACGATTCCAAAATACAATAATGGCTATTTATAAATTTAGAATTACTTTTGAAGATTTTGATGATGTTGTGAGAGAGATCGACATTAAATCAAACCAAACATTTGAAGACCTCCACAAGGCTATTCACAGATCTACAGGTTATAATGCCGAGAAATCTTCTTCTTTTTATGTGAGCACTGATAATTGGTTAAAAGGTGATGAAATTGCCTATTTACCAAACGAACGTAAAAAAGACCGTGTAGTTTTAATGGAGAATTCTAAACTGAGTGGTTTTATTGAAGATCCACATCAAAAGTTTTACTATATCTATAATTTCGATCGCCCTTATGATTTCCATGTAGAACTGGTAAAAATAATTTTAGATGCCGATCCAAATATAGAATACCCATTTTTAGCCAAAAGTAGTGGTGAGGCACCAAAAATTTTCGAAAGCAGCAATGCACCCATTGCCGATCCTGGCGCAGCTGTTAGTGCAGTTGCAGGTGAATTTGATTTCTTAAATGAAATGAATTTTGTGCCTGAAGACACCGACGAATTAGAAGCCATGGGCGAAATGGGCATCAATGAGGAAGAAAGGGATGAAGATGAGGAAAGTGAAGAAGATGAATTTGGAGATGAATTTTCTGATAGTGATAACTTCGAAGATGATAGCCATAAAGACGACTATTAATTAGCAACAAAATAATGAGTACAAAAGCTGCCAAATATTTAAATCTGGCAGCTTTTATTTTATACAAACCCCATGCCTCAACCCAAAACCTTAATATCCATTGTTGGTCCTACTGCAATTGGCAAAACAGCCTTGGCTATTCAACTGGCTCAACATTTTGGCACAGAAATTATTTCTGCAGATTCACGCCAGTTTTTTAAGGAAATGGCCATTGGTACAGCAAAGCCGAACGCTGCGGAATTAGCAGCGGCAAAACATCATTTTATAAATTCACATGCTGTAACGCAGCTGTTCAGTACGGGCGATTTTGAGGTAGAAGGTTTAAAAACGCTCGAAGAAATTTTCGAAAAGCATGATCTCGCTATTATGGTCGGCGGCTCTGGATTATATGTAAACGCTTTAATAAATGGTTTAGATGAAATGCCCGAGATCGATTTATCGATCAGGGAAAAGCTAAATAAACAGTTTGAAGAAGAAGGTTTAGCAGTTATACAAAATCAACTCTCCCAGTTGGATCCCGAATATTTTGCAAAGGTAGATCAGCAAAATCCACAAAGAATGATCAGGGGCTTGGAAGTATATTTATCGACGGGTCAAAAACTTTCTTCAATGTTATCGGCCACTAAAAAAGAACGCCCATTTAATATTATTAAAATCGGGTTAAATACCGATAGAGCTATTCTTTATGATAGGATTAACAGCAGAGTTGATCAAATGATTGCTAATGGTTTAATAGATGAAGTAAAATCGCTAATACCATTTAAAAAATACAATGCTTTAAACACGGTAGGTTATAGTGAAATTTTCGATTACCTGGATGGAAAATTATCTCTTGAGAATGCTGTTTCGGTAATTAAACAAAATACCCGCCGCTTTGCCAAACGCCAGCTCACCTGGTTTAGAAGAGATGAGGAGATTAACTGGTTTGAGCCAGAAGAAAAGGATCAAATCACAAATTACATAATTTCAATAATACATAGCAGTATATAATACTACAAAACAATTATAATTTTTACTATCAAAAATGTAGTTATACATACATTATCATGAATTAAATTTTTAAGTTTGGTAAGGGAAACTTAAAAACATTTAATTATGAAAAACAAAAACTACATTTTTACTCTTTTAGCGACTTTTTTTTTAAGTCTATTCGTTTCGTCTTGTAAAAAGAATGAAACCACAACGGAGGAATTGAAACCTGACATTTATAAAAACATTAAGTTTATTAAAGATTGGATACCATTAGAAAGTGTGCCGCATTCTAGCATAGTTCAAAAACTAGCAACTACAGAAAATAACACTCTTAATGACATTTTAAAATCTTGGGTGGCCCAAGGTAATATCTTTCAACCTGGAGGCCATCGTTTATTAATCACTTTTATTAATAATCCTAGCAGTATTAATCCACAAGTCGCCAAAGATGAAGTCTTTAAAGGTATAGGGGCATGGTTTCAGGAAAATTTCCTTCCAGGTATTAACATAACTATTGGTTATACAACTTCTATCAATAATGCAGACATCAAAATAGGCTGGTACAAAGGAGATCATGGTGACGGAGCCAATAACGCCTTTGATGGCCGAGGTGGAGTTTTGGCACATGCTTTTTATCCTACCAGTGGGGTTATTCATTTTGATGATGATGAAAACTGGTCTGCTTCATCACTTGGTCCTGAGTTTGGGACTATAGATATAGCTTCTGTCGCAGCACATGAATTTGGGCACACTATCGGATTAGACCATTCAGAATGCATAAATGCTACGATGACCCCTCACTATTTTGGATTGAATATGAGAACTCTGAGTGTTGATGATGTTGTAGGGTCTAGAATTATATATGGTAATGACCCTACATACCAACATGGAATGACCCCTAGCTATGGATCTGTAGCTGTTGGAACAGAATTAGAATTTTGGTTATTTTATTCCGTAGAGATTGATATCTGGAATATGTTTGGAACTGGTCCGCGTATTAGTTATAATGAAAATGCTCTCCCTCCGTTTCGTTATCAAACTATAACATGGATAATACCACAAGGAGTTGATTTAATAAGTGGGCAAGGAACTTCTAGGCTTAAAGTCAGAACAAACGGTCAATATATTGGAGAGGTTCGTATGCAAGCAAACATGAATGATTGTAATACTATTCTTGCAATAAAATCTACTCCGTTTACAATACATAACTAAAAAGGTTTTTCAACTATTAATATACTATAGTAAGAATGAGGTATCTCAAAATTTCTGATACCTCATTCTTATTGTATAAATTATTTATCAGGGAATTTTACTCCCCTATATTGTGTAATATCAACAGAAGGTACAGTAGAACCGTATTTAGCATTAATGGCATCAATAAATACATTGGCAATTGCTGCATTTCCACGAGGCGTTAAGTGAATACCATCTAAAGAGAATGCGCCACCCGTAATAAATGAAGCGTTGATACCAACACCCTGAACATTAATACCAGTTTTAACCTGATTAAAATAAGCATAAGTATCTGCAATGGCCAGGCCTTTGCTGGTAGCTAAAGATTTAATACTGCTGTTATAACTGTTTACATAGTCCTTCACCTTAACTACCTCATCTTTATCCAATACCCATTTATTTTCTATCGGATTTAAGGGGTGTAAGCCATAAGGAATTCCAGAACCATTTGGTTTTCCAAATATGCCTTCTGATTGAAACGGCAAACGGATTAAATCTTCAGCAGTTGCAGGCCTTACCACACCCGTTCCTGTTTGAATATAAATAGCTGCCGCTGCAGGATTAATTGCTTTAGCAGCATTTAATAAAGCAGCTACGGTAACCGTATGAAAATAAGGAACAGCAGTTACATCAGGAATAGTTGCCACGATACCTTTCTGACCACCAGCAGTTAATGCATTTAAAAAATTAGCATACAATGATGAAAATGTTACTTTATCTGTTAATACAGTAGTTGGATCACCTGTAACGGTAACTGCACCATTTAAAGCATACCCCAATACATCATTATTTCCCAACCAAAGCGAGAAAAAGGTATGGTTTCTGCCCTGTATATACTGAAAGTAATTGGTTTTACCCACTTGTGCATCAGTTAATAAACGCTCGAAATATGGATTGGCGGCACTAAAAGTAAGTGTTGGGTCGAAAGATAAATCGACACGCATACCAGGAATACCCAAATTTTGGATTTCGCCAGAATATTTAAATAAACGACTATTTGTTGGCGAATTACGCCAACCATTACCTAAAACAGGAGTTAAAGTTGGGACACCATTTACTAAAGCTGTAAGTGAAATATATCCAGAACCATTAGCTTGTGCGTCAGTAAAAAATGGAGAAGTGAATGCTCCACCACCAACTGAAGCCATTTTGGCTGCAATTAAATTTGGATAAGCTACTTTTTGGCCTTCTAAATATAAGCCTCCATCGGCAAAGCCAGAAGTTAAAGAGTTGCCTACGGCAATGTACTTGCTAAAATTAGCTTGTCCGGCAGTAGAGCCTGCAGGTGTTTCTATTTCTGGTTTGCAGGCTGCGGTAAAAAGAATGGCAGCAGCAACGAAACTATTTAATATATATTTTTTCATTTGTAATTTCTCCTACCATTTATAAGTTAATGAAAGACCTGGTGCATAAACCAAAGTTTTAAAAGTACCATCCAAACCTGTTTCGATATTTTTCTGTTTACGCGATTTTACATCTTCAAAAAAGAACGATGCATTAACTTCGAAATGGCGGGTAGGTGTATAACCTAAACCTGCACTTAAAATGTAACGATCAGCATCTGGTGCTTCTGGTGTTACATAACCATCCTGAACCGGAGAAAAAGCATAACCTACACCCGCTCTTAAAGCCAATTTCTCTGATGCCTGGTGATTGATACCCAATTTAAATGATGAACCATCATGATAGTTACGCGCTGATTTTGTGTCAGCTAATGCCGAAGTATTTGTTGCATAATCAAAAGCCAGTTCTTTGTAAATGTGCCACTGCACCCAACTTGCATCAAATGCTAAAACCGTACTTTTCGATAAAGGAATACCTACACCTAAACTGGTTGTTGCAGGCAAAGGCAGTTCGGCATTGAATGTATTGCCAGCAGGAAAAGATCCTGCTAATGATTGCGGAACTGTAAAATCTGCAGTACCACCATCCAGTTTGGTAATTACTTTCGATTTATGTACGATAGCAAACGAGATATTGCTTAAGGTTTTAATGTATAAACCAGCATTCCATCCATAACCTGTTCCTGTACCATCTAAGGTAACATGACCAGAACGTCCGTCAGGAAAGTTTACCGGTAATGCCCTTTGAAGATTTACATCACCATGATTGTATACAAAACCAGCACCTATACCAATACGATCAGTAATTTTAATACTTAAAGTAGGTTGGAAATAAATGGCTTTTAAATTTAATGAGGTTAGTGCATACTTACCAGACCAGTTATCGCCCCAATCTACCAAACCACCAAATGGTGTATAAACCCCCAGGCCTAGCTTCCATTTGTTTGATTTTGGTCCCCAAACCGCATAAAACTCGAAAGGAGGAGCAATTTTGTTTTTTACATCTTCTGTAACATTCGAACCGCTCTGTTTAAAAGCTGATTTAAATAATAGTGGGTTTACACCTGCGGAAACTGAGTTTTTCTCTAAGAAAGTTACTGCACCGGGATTATAAAATACAGAAGCCTCATCTAAAGCCAATGCAGAACCTGCACCAGCCATACCAATTTGTTTCTGACCTTGTAAATTAACCTGGAAACCCTGCCCCAAAACCCAAAGTGGAGCAGAAAGTAATGCGCTCAATAAAAATTTTTTCATTTATAAATGGTTATACACAAATATATACTATGTTAGCATAGCAAACAAATATTTGTTTGTAAGAATTTTATGCGTTTTAGGCTTGGGCAGTCGGTCCGCCAAAACCCATCGGGAAAGGCGGTTCCTCTTGTGCTTTAATCCGGCCGTTTACCGTCTCGAACTTCTCAATATTATCTTCCAATGCTGATAATAAGCGCTTTGCGTGTTCCGGAGTTAGGATAATTCTTGATTTTACTTTTGCCTTCGGAATGCCTGGCATTACACGGATAAAATCTAATACAAATTCGGTATTTGAATGGGTAATAATAGCCAGGTTAGAAAAAATTCCCTCAGCAATTTCTTCTGATAATTCTATATTTAATTGATTTTCGTTTTGTTGTTCTTCCATAATATTATAATAATGCGTCTATTGAAACTATAAGCCTTTAAAGGTAATATTTAAGTGCCAAGCTTTAAAATTTATTAAAAACAAAAAAGGGTTGCTCCTTATCGAAATAACCCTTTTTAAAAAGATATGAATGTTATCAGGGAGCCTATTAAATTTTAATGGTATAATTATCCTCCTTTCTGCAACACTGATTCTCCCTGTATATCGAGATTAATCATCAATGGCTTCTTTGCTTACTATTAAAATAAGGTTTTAGACAGGCTAACATCCACGTATTTTTCACCCATAACTTTAATAACCCATCCTACAAAGTCTTTACAGGTTTTATGGTATACCAGAACTGACAATATTCTTTATAAAAACGGCCGGAACCATAAATTAGAATATTGAATGAGACCTTATTTTTATAAAAACCTGCCTAATATCAAAAAATTATTTCTCGCTACGAGAGACCCCAATGATAGATTTGGTTAGCTACTCTAAAGCTAATAAAGCAACTTAGTTTCATTTGTATCATATTTATTACATTACCTATATGCAATATTGTTGCAAAAACAAATGCATCTTTGCTGCATTTAAAAAATACATCAACGTTGATAAAGTCATCCCTATTTTCCTTGTTATTGCTATTGGCAGCTAACTTATTGTATGCACAACATAACCATGAACAAGTAGGAGAATATCTGATAACGGGAAGCGTAACAAATCTTAGCACTCATTTGGCTCTGGTTGGTGCCAATCTTAGTCTCTCGGTTCCTCCAAGCACAACGCACTCAGATCAGAACGGAAATTATAAATTTAGCGTTAAACAGGGTATTTATCACTTGAAATGTGATTTTATAGGATATATTCCTTTAGATACCTTAGTCCAGGTTAATTCTAATGTTGTACTTAATCTATCATTAACCATTTCCCAACAAAATTTAAAAGAGGTCAAGGTAAAAGGTACTGGTTCCCCTAAAGAAATCGCTACCCAAAGCCTATCTATATTGGAGGGAGAGCAGCTGGATCATACCCGAGGATTTAGCCTTGGAGAATCGTTAAAATCTATTACAGGTGTCACTACTTTTCAAACAGGTCCTTCCATTGCCAAGCCTATTATCCATGGTTTATATAGCAACCGAATTCTGATTTTAAACAATGGCGTACGACTGGAGGCTCAGCAGTGGGGATCTGAACATGCTCCGGAAATTGATCCTTTTATTGCTAACCGGCTTGAAGTGATCAAAGGTGCTGCCAGCATCCGTTATGGATCGGATGCTATAGGTGGGGTGATTCTTGCTGAACCTAAAGCGCTGCCTAAAAACCCCGGAATGGATGGAGAAATAAACGCCATTGGGATGTCTAATAGTAGACTTGGCGCATTTTCAGGTATGCTGGAAGGCGCTTTTGATAAAAAGCTTACCGGATTAAGCTACCGTTTACAAGGAACTTTCAAAATTGCGGGAAACAGCAGTACGCCTAATTATCTGCTTGCAAATACCGGACTGAGAGAACAGGATGGTTCTGCAGCAGTACAGTACCATCATAAAAATTATGGATTTGAGGCTTACTATAGTGTGTTCAATACAAAGCTAGGTATCTTTCAGGGAGCAGAAGTAGGCTCCATTGCAGATTTAAAATTAGCTATTGAACAGCCTGAACCTTTAACACCATCTTTTTTTACTTACGCCATTGATCGCCCCTACCAAACTGTAAATCACCAAACCTTAAAACTGAATAGCTTTTACAATTTTGAAAATGGCAGTAAGCTGCGGTTTCAATTTGCTAATCAGACCAATACCCGGGAAGAATATGACTTTTTGCCACTTAATGGAAGAATCAATCCAGAATTATATCTTAAAATCAATACACAGACTGCAGATATCAATTATGAACATAAAGATTTAGGCAATTTCTCAGGCTCATTTGGTTTTAATGGTATTACTCAGGGCAATATTCGAAAATATGAATACCTCATCCCTAATTACAGGAATTATGGAGGAGGAGCTTACTTTATAGAGAAATATACACACGGTAATTTATTGCTGGAAGCGGGTTTAAGGTATGATTACCGCTGGCTTAGGGCGTATAAACTGAATAACAATACAGCTTTAATAGAGACACCTACAACTCACTATCAGAGTGCCAGCTATACGATTGGTACCACGTATAGTATAACCGATGCATTAAAATTAAGTGGCAATTACAGTTCAGCTTTCAGGGCACCAACAGTTAACGAATTATACTCCAACGGAATACACCAGAGCTTAGTCTCCTATGAAATTGGAAATCCAGATTTACATACGGAGCGTGCCAACAATTTTAATATAAATTTAGATTATACCACTTCAAGGTTATTAATAAATGTTCAGGCTTATTATAACAGCATCAATAACTTTATCTTTGCAAATCCAACAAATCAATATACACGCACCGTTCGTGGACCTGCATTGGTTTTCAATTACACGCAAGCTGATGTTTACTTTAGGGGGCTGGATTTTAACTTAATCCTAAAGCCGGTAGATTCTCTGGAACTTAATTCAAAAACGTCACTGATTTACGCTTACAATAAAACCATTCATGATTATCTGATTTATACTCCTCCAAGTCGCTTTCAAAATAGTATCGGTTATCATTTTGGTAATTTATCCGGCTTAAAGCGTATTTTCTTTAGTGTGGAAGATGTTTATGTAAGTAAGCAATCCCGGGTACCAGTGGGGCAGGATTATGCCTTGCCACCGGCTGGTTATAACCTGATTAATTTACAACTGAGCTTTAGGGTAAACTACCTGCACAATTATGCCGACGTCAGCTTTGCCGTTAATAATTTAACCAATACAGCTTACCGTGATTACCTGGACCGCTTCCGTTATTTCACGGATGAGCCCGGAAGAAACTTTATTGTTCGCCTCAAAGTACCTTTTAAAATCTCAAAAACTACCCATACCAATCGGTAATTAATTGATACTAATGAATACAAATACACAACAATTAAAACATAAAAATGATGACTAAATTTAAATCCCTAAGCCTGCTGTTATGCGGGGCTACCTTGTTTTTTGCAGGGTGTTCAAAAGAAGAGCAGGCAGTTGCTCCAACAATAGCAAATGAATCTTTAACTACAGTGGTACTTAACCTGACCAACCAGGCCGATGTAAGTGATACTACCTCCTGCAGGTATAAGTATTATTTTGATAACTCCGGTAATGTGAAGTCTTCGGATTCTACCGTATTAAAGCTTAAAGCAAATGCGAAATATAATGCAGTAGTAAATATTTATGATGAACAACAGACTCCAGTATTTAATGTAGGTAATGAAATTAAAGAAAGGCAAAATTATCACCTTTTATTTTTCCAGCCTACACCAATATCCAGTGCTAACCTGATCACAGGCAATACAAGCCCTTATATCCCAGGTACGTTAACCAGTTCAAAAGGCCCCTACCTCAACCTTGCAGTAAGTAGAACGGATCGTGACACCAACAGTCCGGCATTAGAAGTAGGATTAACCGACCTATTTACCACAGGAGCAGCAAGTACAGGTAATCTGGAGGTAATCTTACGTCACCAGCCTAACGCTAAAAACGGAACTTTTGCTCCTGGATCAACAGATCTTGATGTGAATTTTAAAGTAGCTATTAACTAATTTTTGAGCCTTTTATCATGAGAAAATACTTATTATTACCGTTATTTTTATTAATTTTTACTGTTTTCAGCGCGAGTGCACAGCTTAAAAGTTATATCGGATTTTTTGGTGGATTATCCTCACCAATCGACAATTTTGCAAAGTCGGAATATGGAGAAATTTATAAGGAGAACAACAAAGCAGGTTACGCAAAAAACGGTTTTACCTTTGGTGTAGATGGTGCCTGGTACCTCTATAAAAAACTTGCCTTAGCAGGTGTAATATCTTATCAGGATCAGGGAAGATTAAGCCATAAGGATGTAGAAAATCTTTCTGCAGGATACACGGATGGCTTTGCTGTAGATAATTCGACAGTTACTTCGAATAAACGCTACCGTAATCTAAATGTGCTGGTAGGCCCTCAATATTCGTTTCTACTTCATCCTAAACTGATCCTTGATGTGCGGGCAGTTGCTGGTGTGATTAAAAGTTTTTCTACACCAGAATTAAAAGTTGATTTGGAAGATGACCCTACACACACTTTTTACCAGCGTAGTTCTACTGCTTCTACTTTTGCTTATGGCGGCGGAATAGGATTACGCTATAGCTTAACCGATAAAATAGGTCTCGCTTTAAGAGGAAATTACATTGGTGCTGATGGAATTAAGATCACTAATGATAACCGTAATATCAATGCGGGCAGATTGGTGACTAAACAACCCATATCCGAAATACAGACTACTTTAGGTTTATCTTTTAACCTTAAATAAGTTAACATATATCTGATAAAAGAGCTAATCACTGGTCTCTTTTATCAGATATTAAGTTTAAATCATATTGATTCCATTAGCCTAATAATTGAAGCTTTTTTTGCAAGCAATGAAAAAAATAATTATTGGCATAATCATGCTATTATTCGGGGTTTCATTTTGTTTTATACTTACTCATCAGAAAAATTCTTCGAAAAAAAAGTCAATTTATGACAGGCCTACCTTAAGTTTCCCCTTAGCGTTCTGTGGATATCTTATTCCTTTAAGTATGATTATCATCACCGCAGGTACCGGAGATATTCTTTCTAAAAGACAGAAAAAAAAGAGAATTTATTATAAAACCAGATCTTAATTATTCAAATCGCTGAACATTAAGGGTTTGTTTAAATTCTATCCTTACCCTACTTCCTATCACACTGAGCCTCCCGATATCCAGGTCGATCGTTGACTACTTACTTAATATTAAAAATAAGTTCTCCTATAGGGCTACTACTAACCTATTTTTCCCATTCTTACGAGAAGCCTTTTCAACTGAAGAAGCGATCTATTTAATAGGAATGATAGCTTTATAAGCTTTTATAATGATTTCAGTAAAGTAAACTGAAAGAATGACTTACAAAATATTTCCCTTCTATTGAAAACTTGTAATAATGCACCTAATTTCACCACGGATGAGGATGAGGATGGAAATGAATGACAAAGTGGATCTTTACAGTTGGAAGGAAAATACTGATTATAAAAAAGGGCTACACCAATTTAATGGTGCAGCCCTTTCAAAAAAAATTAATTTTATTAAGCTTCTACTTCTTCTTGTTTCGAAGCTAATAATTTATCGTATTCTTCCTGAGAACCAACGATGATTCTTTCGTAACCACGTACACCAGTACCTGAAGGGATTAAGTGACCAACGATCACGTTTTCTTTCAAGCCTAACATATTATCGCGTTTACCTGCAATAGCTGCCTCATTTAATACTTTCGTAGTTTCCTGGAACGAAGCCGCAGAAATGAACGATTTAGTACCTAATGATGCACGTGTAATACCTTGTAAGATAGAACTTGCAGTTGCTGGTCTTGCATCTCTAACCGTGATCTGTTTTAAATCTTTACGTTTTAATTGAGAATTTTCGTCTCTTAATTTACGTAATGAAACAATCTGACCTGGTTTGATTTCTGTCGAATCACCTGCATCTTCAACCACTTTCTTGTCGTACATCGCATCGTTCTCGTCAGCAAAATCCCAACGGTCAACAGCATTGTTTTCTAAGAAAATAGTATCACCCGGATCTTCAATGTGAACTTTCTGCATCATCTGGTGAACAATTACCTCGAAGTGCTTATCGTTAATTTTCACACCTTGTAAACGGTAAACCTCTTGAATACCATTTACTAAGTATTCCTGAACCGCTGCAGGGCCTTTAATTGATAAGATATCCGCAGGAGAAATTGAACCATCTGATAACGGCATACCCGCTTTCACAAAGTCATTATCCTGTACAAGGATGTGTTTAGACAATGGAACCAGGTATTTTTTAACTTCACCATCTTTCGATTCGATTGTGATTTCACGGTTACCACGTTTAACGCCACCTAAAGTTACCACACCATCAATCTCAGTTACTACAGCTGGGTTAGATGGGTTACGTGCTTCAAATAATTCCGTTACACGAGGTAAACCACCTGTAATATCCCGGGTTTTACCAGTTGCACGAGGAATCTTAGCGATAATCTGACCAGTTTGGATGGCTTCACCTTCATCAACTGAAACGTGGGCACCCACCGGAATGTTATAACCTTTGATGAATTCACCTTTCTTATCAACAATCTGAACCGAAGGGTTTTTCGTTTTATCACGTGTATCGATAATTACTTTTTCACGGTGACCAGTTTGCTCATCTGATTCTTCACGGAAGGTTACACCTTCAATAATGGCATCAAATTGTGCTTTACCGGCAAATTCTGATAGAATAACCGCGTTGTACGGATCCCATGAACAGATTTTATCACCTTTAGTAAGTTTATCACCTTCTTTTACGAACAAGAATGCACCGTAAGGAATGTTGTTGGTTACAATGATACGTCCGGTTCCTGGTTCAACAATTTTGAACTCACCTGAACGACCCAATACCACCTGAACTGTTCCTTCTTCTGTTTGCGTATCAACAGTACGGATATTTTCGAATTCGATTACACCATCAAACTTAGCTACGATGTTAGATTCTGCAGCAATGTTTGATGCAGTACCACCCACGTGGAAAGTACGAAGTGTTAACTGTGTACCCGGCTCACCGATTGATTGTGCTGCAATTACACCAACTGCCTCACCTCTTTGAACACGTTTACCAGATGCCAGGTTACGACCGTAACATAATGCGCAAACACCACGTTTGTTCTCACAAGTTAATACCGAACGGATTTCGATACCTTCTAATGGAGACTCTTCGATCAGTTTAGCAACATCTTCGTTGATATCTTCGCCTGCACTTACTAACAATTTGTTATCCAAAGGATTATAAACATCATGTAATGAAGTACGGCCTAAAATCCTGTCGTATAATGGCTCAACAATATCTTCCTGATCTTTCAACGCAGTTGTGTACATACCTCTTAAAGTACCACAATCAACTGAGTTAACAATCATATCCTGTGCAACATCATGTAAACGACGGGTTAAGTAACCCGCATCAGCTGTTTTTAACGCCGTATCCGCCAAACCTTTACGCGCACCGTGAGTAGAGATAAAGTACTCTAATACCGATAAGCCTTCTTTAAAGTTTGATAAGATCGGGTTTTCAATGATATCACCACCTGAACCAGATTTTTGAGGTTTTGCCATCAAACCACGCATTCCGCAAAGCTGACGAATCTGCTCTTTAGATCCACGTGCACCTGAATCAAGCATCATGTAAACTGAGTTAAAACCTTGGTTATCTGACGATAACTGAGTCATAACGAAAGTAGTTAACCTGTTGTTGATACGGGTCCAGATATCGATAATCTGGTTGTAACGCTCGTTGTTGGTAATGAAACCCATGTTATAGTTGTTTCTTACCTCTTCAACTTCTGCAGCTGCCTGTTCTAGTAAAGTATGTTTTTCTACCGGAATGTTTACGT
This sequence comes from Pedobacter sp. MR2016-19, assembly GCF_014947265.1. NCBI lineage: Bacteria > Pseudomonadati > Bacteroidota > Sphingobacteriia > Sphingobacteriales > Sphingobacteriaceae > Pedobacter > Pedobacter sp. MR2016-19. The sequence continues at coordinate 497,545 of NZ_JADCNK010000002.1, read as the reverse complement.
CTTGTAAGTTGAACGATAAACCTCCCTGGAATGCCATACGGAATCCTAATTCTTTGATATCATCTAAGAACTGAGAAGCACGTGCCATACCCGTCATTTTAACTACCTCACCGATAATATCTCTTAACGATTTTTTAGTTAATAACTCATTGATATAACCAACTTCTTCTGGAACCATTTGGTTGAATAATACTCTACCAACAGTTGTTTCAGTTAATTTATTAACGATCGAACCATCATTTTGCTTCACATTTACCCTTACTTTGATAAATGCATGCAAGTCTAATTCTTTCTCGTTATAAGCAATAATAACTTCTTCCGGAGAATAGAAATTCGAATCCTGTCCTTTTACAACTCTGGTTTCATCTGTTCTACGGCCTTTAGTAATATAATAAAGACCCAAAACCATATCCTGTGATGGTACTGTAATTGGCGTACCATTTGCAGGGTTTAAGATGTTATGTGCGGCCAACATCAATACCTGGGCTTCCAAAATTGCTGCGTTACCTAAAGGTAAGTGGACAGCCATCTGGTCACCATCAAAATCGGCGTTGAATGCAGTACAAACTAACGGGTGTAACTGGATTGCTTTTCCTTCAATTAATTTTGGCTGGAAAGCCTGAATACCTAATCTGTGTAGCGTAGGTGCACGGTTTAATAATACCGGGTGACCTTTTAATACATTTTCTAAGATATCCCAAACTAATGGATCTTTTCTATCAACGATTTTCTTAGCAGATTTAACTGTTTTTACCACACCACGCTCAATCATCTTACGAATAATGAACGGTTTGTAAAGCTCAGCAGCCATATCTTTAGGAATACCGCATTCGTGTAATTTAAGGCTAGGCCCTACAACAATTACCGAACGAGCTGAATAATCCACACGTTTACCTAATAAATTCTGACGGAAACGACCTTGTTTACCTTTCAGGATATCTGAAAGTGATTTCAAAGCACGGTTACCTTCAGTTTTAACCGCGTTAACTTTACGTGAGTTATCGAATAACGAATCTACAGCTTCCTGTAACATACGTTTCTCGTTACGTAAAATTACCTCTGGTGCTTTAATCTCGATCAAACGTTTTAAACGGTTGTTACGGATAATTACACGACGGTATAAATCATTTAAATCGGAAGTAGCGAAACGGCCACCTTCTAATGGCACTAACGGACGTAATTCTGGTGGAATAACCGGAACGATTTTAACAATCATCCACTCAGGGCGATTCTCAATACGTGTATTAGCACCACGGAAAGCTTCAACAACCTGAAGACGTTTTAAAGCCTCATTTTTACGTTGTTGAGAAGTTTCGTTAGCTGCCTGGTGACGTAAATCATAAGATAAAGTATCTAAATCAATACGTTTTAATAAATCTTCTAATGCTTCAGCACCCATTTTGGCGATGAATTTATTAGGATCTTTATCGTCTAGGTATTGGTTTTCCTTAGGTAATTTATCTAAGATATCTAAATATTCTTCTTCCGTTAAGAAGTCCATATAGTTGATACCTTCTTCAGCCATTAAGCCTGATTGAATAACTACGTAACGCTCGTAATAGATAATTAAATCTAATTTTTTAGTAGGTAAACCTAATAAATAACCGATTTTGTTTGGTAAAGAGCGGAAGTACCAGATGTGTGCAACAGGAACCACTAAAGCAATGTGTCCCATACGCTCACGACGTACTTTTTTCTCCGTTACTTCAACACCACAACGATCGCAAACAATACCTTTATAACGGATACGTTTGTATTTACCGCAATGACATTCGTAATCTTTTACCGGACCAAAAATACGCTCACAGAACAAACCATCACGCTCAGGTTTGTAAGTACGGTAGTTAATGGTTTCTGGTTTCAACACCTCACCGCTTGAGCGTTCCAAAATAATTTCTGGAGACGATAAGCTAATCGTGATTGATGTGAAATTGCTTTTTAATTTATTATCCTTTTTGTAAGACATATCTTTTTGTTTTTAGTAGCAAGTACTTAGTATCAAGTATCGAGATTGAATTAACCTTCTTGATACTCGATACTTTATACTTAATACTTAGTCTAACGTAATATCTAAACCTAATCCGCGTAACTCATGTACCAATACGTTGAACGATTCTGGTACACCTGGCGTTGGTAGGTTCTCACCTTTAACAATGGCTTCGTAAGTTTTGGCTCTTCCGATTACATCATCCGATTTAACGGTTAAGATCTCCTGAAGAATATTAGCTGCACCGAATGCCTCTAATGCCCAAACCTCCATCTCACCAAAACGCTGACCACCGAACTGGGCTTTACCACCCAATGGTTGTTGTGTAATTAATGAGTATGGTCCGATTGAACGGGCGTGCATCTTATCATCAACCATGTGACCTAATTTCAACATGTAGATAATACCTACAGTTGTAGTCTGATCGAAACGCTCACCTGTTAAACCATTGTATAAGTAGGTTTTTCCTGAAGCAGGAACTCCTGCTTTAGCGATCCATTCTTCTACTTCTTGGTGGGTAGCTCCATCAAAAATCGGTGTTGCAAATTTAACACCTAATTCCTGGCCTGCCCAAGCTAAAATAGTTTCGTAGATCTGACCAAGGTTCATACGCGAAGGTACACCCAGTGGGTTCAACACGATATCAACCGGAGTACCATCAGCTAAGAAAGGCATATCTTCATCACGTACAATACGTGCAACAATACCTTTGTTACCGTGGCGACCCGCCATTTTATCACCTACTTTTAATTTACGTTTTTTAGCTACATAAACTTTTGCCATCTGTACGATTCCTGAAGGAAGCTCATCACCTACACTGATCGCGAATTTATCGCGTTTGTAAGCACCAAGTTCTTCGTTAACACGGATACCGTAGTTGTGAAGCAACATTTTAATCATCTCGTTTTTGTCGTCATCAGTTGTCCATTTGTTAGGACTAATGTGAGCAAATTCAAGTTCAGCTAAAATTTTCTGAGTAAATTTAGCGCCTTTAGCAACTAATAATTCTTTGTAAATGTTAAATACACCCTGAGATGTTTTTCCGTTTACGATAGTGAATAATTTGTCAACTAATTCTGCTTTTAATTTCTCAGTGATATTATTATATCCTTTGTCTAATTTCTCAATTGCTGATTTCTCTTCAGCTTTTGTAGTTTTCTTAGCACGGCTGAATAATTTAGTATCAATTACCACACCCTGGATTGAAGGAGGAGTTTTTAAAGACGCATCTTTAACATCACCTGCTTTATCACCAAAAATTGCACGTAGTAATTTCTCTTCCGGTGAAGGATCAGATTCTCCTTTTGGAGTGATCTTACCAATTAAAATATCACCTTCTTTTACATCAGCACCAATACGGATAATACCGTTTTCATCAAGGTCTTTAGTAGCCTCTTCAGAAACGTTCGGGATATCTGGTGTTAATTCCTCTTCTCCACGTTTAGTATCACGTACTTCTAATTCAAACTCTTCAATATGCAATGAAGTGAAAACGTCATCACGAACAATACGCTCGTTGATTACAATCGCATCCTCAAAGTTGAAACCTTGCCAAGGCATGAATGCCACTTTTAAGTTTCTACCCAATGCCAATTCACCATTTTCAGTTGCATAACCTTCGCAAAGCACTTGTCCTTTAGTAACTTTCTGACCTTTCTTAACGATTGGTTTTAAGTTAATACAAGTATTCTGGTTGGTTTTTTTGAATTTAATTAAACGGTAAGTTTTGCTATCACCTTCAAATGAAACTAAACGATCATCTTCGTTACGCTCATATTTAATGGTAATTTCATTAGCATCAACATATTCTACAACACCGTCACCTTCTGCGTTGATCAAAGTTCTTGAGTCACGTGCAACGCGACCTTCTAAACCTGTACCTACAATTGGTGCTTCAGGACGTAATAATGGTACGGCCTGACGTTGCATGTTCGATCCCATCAAAGCCCTGTTCGCATCATCATGTTCTAAGAACGGAATTAACGAAGCAGCGATTGAAGTAATCTGGTTAGGCGCAACGTCCATTAAGTCTAATTTCTCAGGCTCAATAATCGGGAAGTCACCCTCATAACGCGCTTTAACACGTGGCGTGGTAAAGTTACCTTTATCATCATACTCTGCATTAGCCTGAGCAATGGTTTTACCATCTTCATCTTCTGCAGATAAATAAATAACGTCTGAATCTACAACTACTTTACCATCTTCAACACGTTTGTATGGTGTTTCAATGAAACCTAAATTGTTGATTTTTGCATGCACACAAAGTGATGAAATCAAACCAATGTTTGGTCCCTCTGGAGTTTCAATAGTACATAAACGACCATAGTGAGTATAGTGAACGTCACGTACCTCGAAACCGGCACGCTCACGTGATAAACCACCTGGACCTAAAGCCGATAAACGGCGTTTGTGTGTGATCTCTGCCAATGGATTCGTTTGATCCATGAACTGAGATAACTGGTTAGTACCAAAGAAAGAGTTGATCACTGATGATAACGTACGGGCGTTAATCAAATCAGTTGGGGTAAACACCTCGTTATCGCGAATATTCATACGCTCACGGATTGTTCTGGCCATACGGGCTAAACCAACACCAAATTGTGCGTACAATTGCTCACCTACCGTACGTACACGACGGTTAGACAAGTGATCGATATCATCTACCTCTTCTTTTGAGTTGATCAATTTGATCAGGTATTTCACAATTGCAATAATATCTGCTTTTGTTAATACTTTAACCTCATCAGGTGTATTCATTTTCAATTTACGGTTGATGCGGTAACGACCAACATCACCTAAATCGTAACGTTTATCCGAGAAGAATAAACGATCAATGATACCACGGGCTGTTTCCTCATCAGGTGGTTCTGCGTTACGCAAAGCACGATAGATGTTTTCTACAGCTTCTTTTTCTGAGTTTGATGTATCTTTCTGTAATGTATTATATATAATGGTATAATCTGCCTGACTTGCGCCATCTTCTTTAGATAAGATGATGCTTTTTACGCCAGCTTCGATAACCATATCAATGTGTTCGTCTTCTAAAACGGTTTCTCTTTCAAGAATCACTTCATTACGGTCGATAGAAACTACCTCACCGGTATCTTCATCAACAAAATCTTCAACCCATTTTTTCAATACTCTTGCAGCCAGTTTACGACCGATGTATTTCTTTAAACCTGATTTACTAACTTTTACTTCGTCAGCAAGATCAAAAAGTTCTAAGATGTCCTTATCAGAATCGTAACCGATAGCACGTAATAAAGTGGTAACCGGGAATTTTTTCTTACGATCGATATACGCATACATTACGTTATTAACGTCTGTAGCGAACTCGATCCATGAACCTTTGAAAGGAATAACACGTGCAGAATACAATTTGGTTCCATTTGTGTGACGGCTTTGACCGAAGAACACACCTGGAGAACGGTGTAATTGCGAAACGATAACACGTTCTGCACCGTTGATAACAAACGTACCTTTTGGTGTCATATACGGGATAGTACCTAAGTACACATCCTGGATAATGGTTTCAAAATCTTCATGTTCTACATCATTACAAGAAAGCTTCAGCTTTGCTTTTAATGGAACATTGTAGGTTAATCCACGCTCAATACACTCGTGTATATCGTAACGTGGCGGATCAACAAAATAATCAAGAAACTCTAATACGAAGATATTTCTTGAATCTGTTATTGGAAAGTTTTCAGCAAACACTTTAAACAAACCTTCGCTAGAGCGATCGTCTGATGTGGTATCTATCTGGAAAAATTCTCTGAATGATTGCAATTGCACATCCAGAAAATCCGGATAGTCTATAATGTGCTTACTAGTTGCAAAATTTACTCTTTGTTCGACTGTCTTTGCCAATGGACTAAAAGATTTTAGTTTAAGAATAAACTATTTGTTTGGTTTCGTTCTAACCATGCTCATTAACCAAACAAAATGAGATGTTTATAAACAGGTAAAGACACCGACATTTTCAGTCGGTGTCTGATACATTTTTAGCTTAGCTAAGTTAAGTGATTACTTAATCTCAACTACTGCTCCAGCTTCTTCTAATTGTTTTTTAAGAGCTTCTGCTTCGTCTTTAGTAACACCAGCTTTTAATTCTTTTGGTGCTCCGTCTACTAAGTCTTTTGCTTCTTTCAAACCAAGGCCAGTTAAGTCTTTAACAAGTTTCACAACTGCTAATTTAGCGCCACCAGCTTCTTTTAAGATAACATCAAATGATGTTTTTTCTGCAGCAGCAGCAGGTGCATCACCACCAGCAGCAGGACCAGCAACTACAGCAGCAGCTGCAGGCTCGATACCATACTCGTCTTTTAAGATTTGAGCTAATTCGTTAACTTCTTTAACGGTTAAGTTTACTAATTGCTCAGCAAACGATTTTAAATCTGCCATTTTATTAAGATTTTAAAAATTTACGTAAAAATAATTTTGTTTTATTGCGAACTTAAGGTGTTCGTTAACCTTCTCTCTCTTGTAGAGTTTTAACAATTCCTGCAATTTTGCCTCCGCTTGATTTAAGCGCAGATATAACATTCTTAGCTGGTGATTGTAATAATCCAACGATATCTCCGATAAGCTCTTCTCTTGATTTCAAGCTTACTAAGTTATTCAATTGGTCATCGCCAACGTATACTGATGAATCTATAAATGCTGCTTTAAGCAATGGTTTATCAGATGTTCTTCTCAAAGCTTTAATCAACTTAGCCGGAGCGTTTGCTGTTTTTGAGAATAATAATGATGATGAACCTTTAAGGGCTTCGTATATCTCAGAAGCATCGCCATCTAAACCTTCAATCGCTTTGCGGATTAAAGAGTTTTTAGCTACTTTCATGATGATATCACCTTCGAAACATTTGCGACGGATGTTATTAATCTGCTCAACAGAAAGGCTAGAGGTATCAGCAATATAGAAATTGCCATACTCTTGCATTTGTCCTTGTAGTTCTAAAACTACTTCGTTTTTTTCTTCTCTGTTCATGATTAAATCCCCGCTACTGATTTTGTTTCAATTGCAATTCCAGGACTCATTGTAGAAGACACGTGAATGCTCTTAAAATAAGTTCCTTTAGCAGCAGATGGTTTTAATTTTGAAATTACCTGAATGATTTCAAGTGCATTCTCATAAATTTTATCTGCTGGGAATGATACTTTCCCTATTGAAGCGTGTATAATACCGCTTTTGTCTACTTTAAAATCAATCTTACCTGCTTTAACCTCTGTTACAGCTTTACCAACTTCGTTAGTTACTGTACCAGATTTTGGATTTGGCATTAAGTTCCTTGGACCTAAAACGCGGCCTAATTTACCTACTTTTGCCATACAAGCTGGTGTTGTGATAATAATGTCTACATCGGTCCAACCACCTTCAATTTTAGCCACATATTCGTCTAAACCTACGAAGTCTGCGCCGGCTGCTCTTGCTTCTTCTTCCTTATCAGGAGTTACCAAAGCTAAAACACGAACAGTTTTACCTGTACCGTGTGGTAAAGTAGCAATACCACGTACCATTTGATTCGCTTTACGCGGATCAACACCTAAAGATACATCAATATCAACTGACGCATCGAATTTAGTGGTAGTGATTTCTTTTACCAAAGCAGCAGCAGCCTGTAAAGTATAAGCTTTACCAGCTTCTATTTTAGCGTGTGCCTTTTTTTGATTTTTAGTTAATTTCGCCACTGTTGTAAACTGTTTTTTAATTAATTGTTCCAGGGTGCGTCACCAGAAACGGTGATTCCCATACTGCGTGCTGTTCCAGCAACCATACTCATTGCAGATTCGATTGTAAATGCATTTAAATCAGGCATTTTATCCTCAGCAATAACTTTAATCTGGTCCCAGGTCACCGACCCAACTTTTTTACGGTTAGGCTCAGCAGAACCACTCTGTAATTTAGTAGCATCTTTTAACTGGATAGCTACCGGAGGGGTTTTGATGATGAAATCGAATGACTTATCAGCATAAACAGTAATTACAACTGGCAATACTTTACCTGCTTTATCTTGGGTACGAGCGTTGTACTGTTTGCAAAACTCCATAATGTTCACCCCTTTAGCACCTAATGCAGGTCCTACTGGTGGCGATGGATTTGCCGCTCCGCCTTTGATCTGTAATTTGATCATTGCACTGACTTCTTTTGCCATTTTGTGTTTTTTGTTTATTTAAAACTCAATGTTAAATATTGGAAGCATGTAACATTTAATTCCTTGTAGCTCCTATAAAGCTTAAAGGACTGCAAAGATATGGATTAACTTACAGTAAAACAATAGTATTGATAAAAATTAATTTATGCACTACTTTTTAAGAATCATTCAGATCAAAAATTTACTAATCTTCTATTTAACGGGTGAAGCTCAGAGTTATTACCAGTTACTTAGTATCATTTTAATTGCTTGTACGGCAAAAAAACCGATATTAGAGGCTTTTTCATATTTTAATGTTGTTGTTATTCTTTTTCCACCTGCATGTAGTTAAGCTCAAGCGGTGTTTTACGACCAAAGATTTTAACCATCACTTTCAGCTTTTTCTTCTCTTCGTTAACCTCTTCGATAATACCTGAGAAACCATTGAAAGATCCGTGCATTACTTTGATGCCTTTCAAGGTTAATTGATATGCCTGATAAAGCCAAAAACAATTGGTTGGTGCAAAACAATAGGCTTAGATGAGTTTATTATTGGATATAGTTTTTCAACTTGTCTGAGCAAGCCAAAACCATAGTCCAACATTCCATCCTCCCTGTTATAGTGGTACAATGTTAAAACAACTATTCTATTTGCATATTCCTTAAAAAGGGATGGTTATGGATTTGAACAACTTTACTTTTCGGTCGTCTAACATAAAAATGTCATGAACCTCAGAATCTATTTTATCAGAAAAGTAAAGCGTGTCTATTAAGCCCTTATCATTAAACTAAATACCCATGCTATAAATATAGGCTTGATTTTTTTTGCATCAAAAAGTCTATCGGATGTGCTTTTAAACAAATAATGTTCTATTACCTTCTTGAATGATGGCTTTTTCTCTTGAGCCTGGCAGATTGAAAAGCTAAGACTTAAAAGTATGAGTATATTTCTTCGCATATTGATTTTGATTAAGGTGTGCAATAAGTTCCTAATTTATTTGCTATAGTCTTAGATTTGTGACGATTGTTAATATCTACAATTTGAGTACGCTGATTGGTAGTTAGTTTAGAAGTATAAAGCGTCGTGTTCTGTAAGCCTCCCCAACTTAATCCCAAAACTTCTTCTGTACTATCAATAAATCGAAAAATGAGGTTTGCTTTAAACCACCCCATGACAATGCCCAAGCATCAGTATCTAATAAATTAGGAAATACACTTTTAAGTGAGGGTTTTAATCTACATCCGTTACAAACCAGAAGCTTATAGGCTTACATAATACAACACGCTTATTTTTGAATTTATTTACATTCGGAAATAGCCCTCCCCATTCACGCAATAAAGTTTGCTGATTACTTATATATTGATCATTTAGATTCAATGCCATTACAGGTATGTTAACAACACAATTTTTATAGCGACTAAAAAATGCTTTTTCAGAAATAATTGATTTTTTAATTCTATTTATATCCATTGCATCTTTTAATTCTACATCTTCGGTTTTAGAAAAATAAATGGAGTCTATCTTTCCTAATTTATTAACAGATGCAATTATAGAAAATATAAATGCTTTTTTTATAAAAGGGTAATCCATATAGGCATCTTTGAAACCAATACCGAGTTTCAAATTCTGTTTTGATAAATCGATGATCTGCGCATAACAAATTTGAGTTATTGATAATAGCAACCCAGCTAATAATATCTTTTTCATTATTATTTTAGTTTAAACCAATTATAGAATTAGTTACAATAGCTACCCAATTTATCATATCTATCTTTATCGCATTCTAATTGTAATCTATTGTATAGTAACTACTCAAAGTTTTACACAATACAGTACGCCTACTTCTAAATTTTCTAACTTCAGGAAATAATGTAGACCATTCTTTCAATAATTCATTTTGAAAACTGATAAATTGGTCATTCAAATTAATAATCATTACAGGAGCTATAATAACACAATTTGTATACCTTTTAAAAAAAATAGTCTTTGACATGATAGTGGCTTTTATTTTCCCAAGGTTTATTGCCTTTCCCAAATCTATATTCTCGGTTTTGGAAAAATAAATAGAATCAATATTGCCCAATTTATTCACGGCAATGTTGATAGAATATATAAAGGCTTTTCTAGGTATTAAATTATTCAGATACTCGTCCGTAACACTTATTGGTAATCCCAATTTCGATATATCAAGCATTTGTGCGTAGGAAAAGTGTACTAACGATAGAAATATAACGATTGTAAATAATAATTTTTTCATAATTTTAGTTATTACAGTAGGTTCCCAGTTTATCATATCTATCCTTATCACTATATTTCATTAGTGTTTCGCCTATCAATATTTTATTGGCTTCACTCAATAAATCGAAAAATGAGGTTTGTTTTAAACCACCCCATGATAATGCCCAGGCATCTCCCTCTGATAAATTGGGGAACACGCTTTTAAGCGATGTAGTTAGCTGATTAACATAGTTCTGCGCCATGTACTCATGTTGTGGTGGTATAAGTATTTTACCCGTTGGCGATTGGGGAAATAATTTACGCAATTCCGCATGTAACATTTCATGGTATATAGTAGCTACTGCATATTGCTCTGACCTATTGCCAGCTACATCGGTATTAAAGGTTATGGTTGAGGTCATGATTCCATTAGCATCAGGTTCTGTTCTTGATCTTGCGTCAAGGTTAGAGTTATTAAGCGAACCATCTGCAAATACTACATTATAATTTTTATTACTCCCAAAAGCATTATAAAAAAGCGTTTTTATTTCATTAACAGCATTTTTTGCTAATGCCAATGTTAGAGCATTTTTAATACATGCATTTTTAACACTGTCAATAATATCTTTAGGGCATTCTGTTTTACCTGTCGTCCCTCCAATGCATCCGCATTTTGGGTCATTATATGCTGAGCCATTAGCCACTCCGGCACAGTCGTAGTTAGGAGGATCAGTCGGTGTGCCATTACCACCAGGGCCTCCTGGAGGAGGCTCAAATCCACCACCGCCACCTCCATCACTACCTGTACACATCAATAAATATTCATAGCCCTTTACATAGGGCACACAGTGCATATAACCAGATACTCCTGTACAACTTTCTCCATAAATTGCCGTAGGCATATAATCGCAGGTTACAGGAGAATTCATCATCACTTTGCCATTGCCATATAATTTTAGATTCAAATTCTTCAATTTTGCATTCATAGCAACCTTTATTTCATTCTCACTCGCTACCTTTATTTTCCTTTCTACACGCCCATTCTCATAACCCCAACCATTAACCAGTACCCCATTAAGATTAAAATAAAAAATGTCTCCACTAAAATCATCCATCTTCTTGTATCGAGTTTCTACAGCTGCCTTTTCTTCAGTTTTCGAAACGGTAGACATGTAACAGGCTTTCGTAATTTGTCCTGTTTTATTATCCTTAAATACCAGCAGCTTAATGTTGCTCTTTTTAACAGCCAATTCTTGTTCTTTTATGTTTATATCAGGATTGGCTTGAAAAATCCCCTCGGGATTCTTTAACTTGATTTCAAAAATAGTTTCAGTTTCCTGTACATTTATATAAATGTCTTCCAGATTCGGTTGCATTGATGCAAACCGGTTGTTTTTGCTATGATCCAGGTTCTTTTGTACCCAAGAACTGATAGATACAATATCGCGATTTTCTGTCGTATTATCTTTCTTACAGGAATAGATTATGGTTATTGCCATTAGCAATATCGCTAAAGTAAGCACACATTGCTTTACTGAGAGATGGAGTTTTCCCATTATTAATTTAGATTTAATAAATTAAATAACATGATATATGAGCAAGACTAATATAGCAATAATCTTAAAATTACAAACAAATAATACAATAATGTATCGAAAAAATTAAAGCATAAAAAAGCCCGGAAAAATTTCCGGGCTCTCTAAATATTTCAATAATTTTCTTACTCTTTTTCTACTTGCATGTAGTTAAGCTCAAGTGGTGTTTTACGGCCAAAGATTTTAACCATTACTTTCAGTTTTTTCTTCTCTTCGTTTACCTCTTCGATAATACCTGAGAAACCATTGAAAGGTCCGTCCATAACTTTAATACCTTCGCCAACGTAGTAAGGCACATTCATGGTTTCGCCCTGTTCGCTCATTTCATCAACCACACCTAAAATACGGTTAACTTCTGCCTGGCGCATTGGAATTGGATTACCGGCTTTATCACCTAAGAAACCAATAACGCTATTAATTCCTTTAATGATGTGCTCTAACTCACCATCAAGAGTAGCTTCGATTAAAACATAACCTGGATAAAAGTTACGCTCTTTAGCAATTTTTTTACCATCTTTCATTTGGTAATATTTTTCCATTGGTATTAAAACCTGAGGAACCAAATGAGAGAAACCTAAACGGCTGATCTCAGCATCAATGTACTGTTTTACTTTCTTTTCTTTACCGCTAACAGCCCTTACAACGTACCACTTTAGATCGCTCATTAGTAAATATTAATTAGAAAGTGATTTATAAAAAGTATCTAACACAAATGTAGATCCTTTATCCATTGCAAAAATAACCAATGCAATAATTAAAGAAGCCACTAATACAAGAATTGCAGAACTTTGCAGTTCGCCCCAAGTAGGCCATGTAACCTTATTGGTCATTTCATCGTACGATTCTTTTATAAACTCAACTACTTTAGCCATATTTAATTTATTGAATGACTGAATGAGTAAATGAGTGAATGATAATATCCGAAAGTAAACTTTCAAATTCAATCATTCACTCATTCAATTACTCAACCATTGTTTTGAGCACGGGAACAAGGATTCGAACCCTGATCAAAGGTTTTGGAGACCTCTATTCTACCGTTGAACTATTCCCGTATTTAGAAAGCAAAGTACTTAAGTGAACTCAAGTACTTTGCTTTCAGTTATTTACCTGAAGCCCCTTAAGGGGTTTGGGGTTTTATTTTAAAATTTCAGTTACCTGACCAGCACCTACTGTTCTACCACCTTCACGGATAGCGAAACGTAGACCTTTTTCCATTGCGATAGCGTTGATCAACTTTACAGTGATGGTAACGTTATCACCTGGCATTACCATCTCAGTACCTTCAGCTAGTGAAATCTCACCAGTAACATCTGTAGTACGGAAATAGAATTGAGGACGGTATTTGTTGAAGAATGGCGTGTGACGACCACCTTCTGCTTTTGATAATACATAGATCTCAGCTTTGAAATCAGTGTGAGGAGTTACTGAACCTGGTTTACAGATTACCATACCACGACGGATATCAGTTTTCTCAATACCACGTAACAATAAACCTACGTTATCACCAGCTTCACCATAATCTAAGATCTTACGGAACATCTCAACACCAGTAACTGTAGATTTTAAGTTCTCAGCACCCATACCTAAGATTTCAACAGGATCTCCAGAGTTGATTACACCACGCTCAATACGACCAGTTGCTACAGTACCACGACCAGTGATCGAGAATACATCTTCAACAGGCATTAAGAATGGAAGATCAGTTAAACGTGGAGGAATTGGAATGTAGCTATCAACAGCATCCATTAATTCCATAATTTTTGCTACCCATTTAGCATCTCCGTTCAAACCACCTAAAGCAGAACCTTGAATAACAGGAATATCATCACCAGGGAAATCGTAGAACGATAATAATTCACGAACTTCCATTTCTACTAATTCTAATAATTCAGGATCATCAACCATATCCACTTTATTCATGAATACAACCAATGAAGGAACACCAACCTGACGAGCCAATAAGATGTGCTCACGAGTTTGTGGCATTGGACCATCAGTAGCAGCAACAACGATAATAGCACCATCCATTTGAGCCGCACCTGTAACCATGTTTTTAACATAATCCGCGTGACCTGGACAATCTACGTGTGCGTAGTGACGGTTTGCAGTTGAATACTCAACGTGCGCAGTATTAATAGTAATACCTCTTTCTTTTTCCTCTGGAGCAGAGTCAATTGAATCGAATGAACGTGCCTCAGATAAACCTGCATCAGCTAAAACTTTTGTAATAGCTGCTGTTAAAGTTGTTTTACCGTGATCGACGTGACCGATTGTACCGATGTTTAAGTGCGGTTTACTACGGTCAAATTTTTCTTTTGCCATTTTATTTATAACTAATTAGTAGGTTAACTTTTTATTAATTTTTATTTATTGTTTTATTGCAATGCAACACAAAAAACCTTGTCTACACTGCATATTAAACAGATTTAACAAAGCTTTATTATCCTGAGCCAACTATGGGAATTGAACCCATGACCTCTTCCTTACCAAGGAAGTGCTCTACCGCTGAGCTAAGTCGGCTTTTTAGTTTCCAGTTCCAGCCTTTAGTTTTAACTATATCAAAACTGTTACCGATAACTGCCCACTTTCTAATTTTTATTGGAGCGGAAGACGAGGTTCGAACTCGCGACCTATAGCTTGGAAGGCTATCGCTCTACCAACTGAGCTACTTCCGCTTTTAAAAATCAGTGATTGATTGAATGAAAGAATGAGAGAATTATTCCATCATTAAAACATTTGGTCATTCATTTAAAGTGTGGGGAGAGAAGGATTCGAACCTTCGAAATCTTGCGATAACAGAGTTACAGTCTGTCCCATTTGGCCGCTCTGGAATCTCCCCATTTTTTACTTCAAAATGTTAACACTTTAAAATAAAAAGAGCCTCCTATCGGAATCGAACCAATGACCTACTGATTACAAGTCAGTTGCTCTACCAGCTGAGCTAAGGAGGCTTTAAATTTTGTGCAATGATACGAAAAATCTTCATTTTTCATACTATTAACGTGTTTTTTTAAAACTTTTATCTTTTTAAAGAACAACCCTTTTCTTCTTAGCGTAACGCCGTTTCCGAAAGGGAATGCAAATATACACACTTATATTTCACTTCAAAATAAATTTGAAAAAAATAATGAAGTTATTTTAGTTAGTGCTCATCATACACCTGAAGGAGCTTAATAATCAATCTCTTAAAATTGAATATTTTTTTATGCCTGTTGTCCTTATAAACATGATTACGATCTATAATCACAATAATCAATAGAAAATAACAAATGTATTAATCTCAATAAAAGTTAAAATTTATATCATAAGGCCGATTTTTTCACGGAGAATTGCTTAGAAAATTAAAATTGGTTTATAGAAATTGCACGAATAGCTTCCGATTTCTTTAAATTATATGAAGAAACTAATATAAAAAAAGTCGTCATCTCGACTGAAGCGCAGCGAAACGGAGAGATCTAAATAAAAAGTATTCTCAAGATAGACCTCTCGGCTACGTTACACTCCGCTCGAGATGACGCCGCCAAAGGGAATTATCTTTTTAATTTTTCATAGATTGACGGTAACCTGGAAAGTTATCACCAAAACAAAAAGGCGGCACATTTAATTGTACCGACCATTTGCATTATACTTTTTTGTGCTTTACTAATAGTCAGCGGCTTCGCTCTCACTTAAAATTGCTTTATGCTCACTTAATTTTGCACGTGTTTTATCTTTATGTTTCGTAATCTGCTTCCTTAACGATTCGATGGCCAGATCTGTGGCTTCTTCAAATGATTTACATTGTTCTTTAGCGAAGAGGGTACCTCCTGGTACAATCAGTTTTATCTCACTAATTTTATTCGCCTCGTCCTCTACGTTCTCTAACTTTAAATACACTTCTCCGCTAATGATCTGGTCAAAAAACTGATCAAGCTTATTTGCTTTCTTCTGTATAAAATCTAACAACTTACTGTCTGCACTGAAGTGGATTGATTGAACTCCGATTTTCATTTTTCCTCCTTTTTTTACGCCTTTGGATGGGCTTGTTTATAAATTGTTTTTAATCTTTCGATCGAATTGTGGGTGTAAACCTGGGTTGCTGCTAAACTGGCATGGCCCAAAAGTTCTTTAATCGCATTTAAATCTGCTCCTGCATTTAACAGGCTAGTGGCATAGCTATGCCGCAACACGTGGGGACTTTTCTTTTCATTGGTTGATACATGGTTTAGGTATGAGGTAACAATACGGTATATTAATTTCGGATATGCCGCTGCACCTGTATTGGTAACGATTAATATAAGCAAATTGTTATTAAAGTTTTGCAACTTTTTTAGGTCAATATACATATTTACCTGATTGATAAGCTGTTTATTTACTGGAATAATTCTTTCTTTATTCCTTTTACCCAGCACCTTTATCGTTCCTGAATACAGATCAATATCAGTATCTTTTAATTGCAACAGTTCAGCTAAACGAATACCAGTTCCAAAAAGTAGTTCGATGACCAAATGATCGCGAATGGAAGGAAAACTTTCATCGAAATATTGCTCCGAATCCAGCAAATGATCCATTTTCTGCGCATCTATAAACACAGGCAGCCTTTTAGGTATTTTTGGCGCCTTAATTAAAACAGCAGGATTTTGATCAATCGCTCCGGTTCGATGTAAAAATTTATAAAAGCTCCGTAAAACAGATATTTTTCTGTTAATGGTGTTTTCTGAATTTTCCTTTTCCATTAACTCAACCAGGTAACTGCGCAGGTGAGTATGTTTTACTTCAGGAAAATCCAGTTCTAATGCCTTAATAAATACTTCAAACTGATCTAAATCTACCTGATAAGAGGTAACGGTATGTGGAGAATAGCGCTTCTCGTGAGTTAAATAGGTGATAAAACTTTTTAGCAACATTCAATATCTTTTTGCGGGGCATTGATATGAAGTTACAAATAGTTTTGATATAAAGAAATCATTAATTAATCGTTTATTAAAATGTTTTTGATTTCTTTTTTAAAAGAAAAGTCCTTCCAATTTAACATCGGAAGGACTTTTTGTATTTATATCGTGAACAACTAAGAAGTTGTATCTAGATTCATGTTCTGAATGTAAACAGCATGTTTAATTTCAGTACGGCGAGCAACGGATTTTTTCTCGTATGCCTGGCGACTACGTAGTTCTCTCAATACACCAGTTTTTTCAAACTTTTTCTTGAAACGTTTAAGGGCTTTATCTAATGATTCGCCGTCTTTAATGTTGATAATGATCATAACGCTGAAATACCTCCTCTCGTGGTTTTTAAATTTCCCGTGTTATCGGGGCTGCAAATGTAAGCAAAATATTGAAAACGAGAAAGATTTATAAAAAGAATTTTTATTTAAATCATTAGTAGAACTTATGTGTTGTTTAGCTACATTTATATATAAAATCATATATGACAACAGGTAAAAAAGTAGGTTCAATTATCGCAGTTATAGTTGTTATCGCATTAATCGCAATTTGTTACTACCGTTATTTCTTTGTTTTTGGTGAAGGTGTTAAAGCAGGAGAGTTAAACTATGTAGTAAAAAAAGGCTATGTATTTAAAACCTATGAAGGCAAATTAATTCAAAGCGGAATAAAATCCCGGCAAACAGGAACGCTGCAGAACAACGAATTCGAATTCTCTATCGCTAACCAGGAAATTGCTGAAAAAATGATGGCCAACAGTGGTAAGTTTTTCGAATTACACTATAAAGAATATAAACATTCCCTACCATGGCGAGGATTTAGCGTTTATGTGGTTGACAGCATTTTAACATCAAAAGATTTACCGCAATAAGCTTAGAGCGAAAAATTCAAAGACTAAAGTTCTGGGAAGATAGTTTAGGCACCACACCTATTTGCCTTGGTCTTTAGTCTTTAAGCTTTTAACCTTTCTTAGGTACTTTTGCCCCTTCTTTTTTGGCTTCGGATAGCCCAATAGCAATTGCCTGCTTTTTGGATGTCACTTTTTTACCCGATCCGCTCTTAAGCTTACCTTCTTTCATTTCGTGCATGGTTTTTTCTACTTTCTCACCAGCTTTTTCTGAATAGTTTGCCATATTTTTAGTCCATTAGTCAATTGTTCATTAGTTAGTATGTTTAATAGGTTAACTGACGCCAAACGCCCCACTCCAAACCCAATTAGTCTTTAGTCTTTAGTCTTTAGTCTTTAGTCTTTAGTCAAAACACCGGCAATTGAAAGTTAGTTTTGAAAATTTTAAAACAAAAAATCCGGAGGTAGTTAAACCATCCGGATTACTCATAATATATTTGGCTTATTGTATATAAGGTTGAAGGCGTAAGGCTTAGGGTATAAGGTTCAACGTATATAGCCCTAAACCTTCTACCTTGATAAAATTTCTCTGGCAATTACAATCTTTTGTATCTCTGATGTTCCCTCGCCTATCGTACACAACTTACTATCGCGATAAAATTTCTCAACCGGAAAGTCTTTGGTATAACCATAACCGCCAAATATTTGAACTGCTTCGGTTGCTACTCTTACCGAAACCTCTGAGGCGAAATATTTCGCCATGGCCGATTCTTTTGTCATAGGTAAATGCCTGTTTTTTAAATCTGCTGCCTGGCGGATCAATAATTCGGCTGCTTCAATCTCTGTAGCCATATCAGCCAGTTTGAAACTAATGGCCTGAAAGCTGGAGATGGGCTGACCAAACTGCTGGCGCTGTTTTGAATAAGCTACTGCTGCATCAAAAGCACCTTTTGCAATTCCTAAAGCCAATGCGGCAATAGAAATGCGTCCGCCATCTAAAACTTTCATGGCCTGTTTAAAACCCTCACCAACATTGCCCAATAAATTGGCTTTCGGTACACGGCAATTGTCAAAAATCATTTCTGTGGTTTCTGATGCGCGCATGCCTAGTTTATTTTCTTTTTTCCCTGCCGTAAAACCAGGTGTACCGCGTTCTACCACAATGGCCGAAATCCCTTTCGAGCTCCCCTGCTCCCCTGTTCTTACCATCACAACTGCTACATCTCCGCTTTTGCCATGGGTAATCCAGTTTTTTGCGCCGTTTATAATGTAATCGTCGCCATCTTCAACAGCAGTGGTCATCATCCTTAAGGCATCCGAACCTGTGTTTGCTTCGGTTAAACCCCAGGCACCAATCCACTCGGCAGTAGCCAGCTTTGGTAACCATCTTTGTTTCTGTTCTTCAGTTGCAAAGGCCAAAATATGGCCGGTACATAAAGAGTTGTGAGCGGCTAATGATAAGCCGATTGAACCGCAAACCCGCGCCACTTCTACAATCACATCAACATATTCCTGGTAGCCCAATCCGGAGCCTCCATATTCTTCGGGAACCAAAACGCCCATTAAGCCTAATTCTCCGAGCTGTTTAAACAATCCGACAGGAAAATGCTGTGCCTCATCCCATTCCATTATATTTGGACGAATGTTTTTCTCTGCAAAATCGCGGACCATGGCCTTTACGCTCTGCTGAGTTTCTGTTTCTGAAAAATCGAAGCTTACGCTCATTAAATTTATATTTTAAAGTTAGTTGAGGCAATTATAAACAATTATTTGATAGTTAGTTACCATTAAATATTTGTGCAATTACAGAATGAAATGGTATTCGGTTCAATTAGTTTATCGGTTAATTTTAAACCTTGAAATTACCGGGGAAAAATTTTTTTCTATTTTTTTACAACTTCAGCCGAATAAGCTTACATAATGGCGTTTTCGATTGAACGAGGATAAGGTATTAACAGTAGGAAGATCTTTAAACAAAAACAGCATGATGGATACTGAAACAAGTTCAGTATGACGGATCGCGTGAAAAATTAACTGAACAGAAAGCATCTTTGGCCAAAACAGATTTTTTTTTAAACCTTGCAAGCAATTAACTCCTATAACTAAACTGGAACAGAAAATGCATAAGTTTTAACCTGGCTATCTTTTTTTGGAAATCAGGTACAGAAGCGTTTAGCGTTATTCAGCCCTGCTCTCCACTTTACTCCGTTTCACTTCGTGTCGTTCCGATCAGGTTTAGGTGGCACGGCCGGCGCTATGATTTGGGGTTAACCAGCATTGCCCCTCCATAATTAAACCTGATTGAAACGAACACGAATCCCGGTTTAAGCACTTGTTTTTACTTTTATTGTGTGCTTACTTGTTTCTCAGGTTTTTAATCGGGTGAGTAAAGTATAAAGCAGGGCTTTCGGAACCGATTAGCACTGGTATTGCTTTCCAAATCACAATTAAAATTTTAGCTTTTAAGAGCATGTTTAAATTTTAATAACAAATATAAATGTCCATTTTCTCTCACACTGAGAGAAAATTATTTTATAAAATCAATATAAATGACAGTAGAATTTAATGGAAATAAATCTCCCCGAGGGATCGTCATTGCGAGTACCCATCAGGTCTGTGGTATAAAAAAATAGGAATGACATCCTATGTGCGCTTTCTAGCTTATTAGGTTTAAGATTTTGCATCCTGTAAAACTCATTGAGCTAAGATGTCTAAGGTGGTCGCAAAATTAAAGACTACGCTGTTTAATTAACCACCTTAGACACCTAAGAAAATCTAATTCATTAAATAATCCTTTAGGCTTTCACACCATATAAGAAATATAAGCTTATATGGTCCTTAAATGTCTTATATGGCCAAAACAAAAAACACTGAATATCAGTAGTTTACATGAATGTCATTATAAGAAGGCTTTTTCAGCCCGACGAAGCAATCTTTATAGCATGGATCACTGGATGATAGATTGCTTCGTCATTCCTTCTCGCAATGACGAATTTTTGGAGGCTGTCAATGATAGCATAATGGATTGCTTTTATAAATGCGCTGAAATGGTCTTCGAGTACGCTCAGACTGACATACGAATAAATTTTATTTAATTTTAAGCAGGCGCTAAGTTTAAGGTACTAAAAAGAAATATAAGGTGTAATCTTATCAATAACCTGCTGGTTTAAAATGATGATCTTTTTTAAATCGGATGGGTTAGCATAATTGCCATGCTGTTTACGGTATTGAATAATGGCATTGATCTGTTTGACCGAAAGATATGGATTGCGCTTTAAATCGTTAAAAGTTGCTGTATTAATATTTATTGTTTTTAGTGCAGTATTGCTGATTTCAATCTGATCTTTAATTTCAGCATACTTACTGGAATCTAAACCATAAACTTCGAGAAGTTGTTCTTTTTTGTAAAAACCACCTAAACGTTCACGGTATTTAATAATCCTAAGGGCAAAAGTTCCGCCAATACCTTTAATCTCATCCAATTGCATCGAGTCTGCCTTATTAATATCAACAATCAAAGCAGTTTTTTTAGCATATTCCTTTTTTTCAAAATGTACATACTTCCTTGAGGCATTGATGGGCTGATCGGGTATGTCAACATAAGGCGATATCTTTTTATACATTTCCGGCGAAATGGTATACATTTTCTGAAGATCTCCGGCTTTGTAAAATTTGCCTCCTTTATTGGTATAATTTATAATTGATTGTGCCTGTTTTGCAGATAAGCCTAAAGTTTGCCAACCTTCTGCATCTAAGCTGTTGGGATTGAACTTAAAAAGTTTAATTGTTTTTCGAGGGTTAGCTTCTTCAATCCGATCGCGAATAGTATTAGCATATGCCTGATCTGTTATACTGATCTGCTGAATTTGTGCTAAAAGATTCGGATCATCGTTCGAAATTGGCTGATAGTAGCCATATATCGTTGGAATGGCCTTAATTACAACAATAATAGAGACGAGAAACAACAATCCGTTGAATTCACTTTTGCTGACACCAAAATTTTTGTTAAACCAAATTCTCATTGATGCGATATGACATGTGTATTATAAATATAAATCTTATTTTTGGGATTGCAAAACAGAATAGGTTTTGCCTATCAACAATCTAAGAATTTATATGAAGATCATAACTACATCTGAGTTTGCGAAAGCAACAAAGATAGATAAGCTAGGTGTACCGGGTTTAGCAGGTTTGATGATGGAGATCATGAAACTGAACGACATTAACGACGTATTTGCTCAAAATCAACATTTTAAAGGCTTAGAGTTTGTAGACAAGATATTAGAAACCATTGGCGTTTCTATAGAATTTGATGATGATGATTTAAATGGTATTCCTAAAACAGGTCCTTTTATCGCAATCGCAAATCATCCTTATGGTGGTGTAGAAGGTTTGGCTTTAGTTAAACTATTGTGTACGGTTAGGCCGGATGCTAAGGTAATGGTCAATTTCATTTTGAAAAAAATACCAAACCTTGATGAATTTTTTGTTGCTGTAAATCCTTTCGAAAATGTGCAGCATTCTTCAAGTATCAGTGGATTAAAAACTACTTTTGATTTGCTTAGAAATGGAATCCCAATTGGTATTTTCCCTGCAGGAGAAGTTTCTACCTTTAAATTAGATGCTCAGCAGGTAACGGACAGGATGTGGCATCCTGTTGTTGGAAAACTGATTGCTAAAGCAAAAGTACCTGTTGTACCTATTTATTTTCATGGTAATAACGGTGTTTTCTTTAACATTTTGAGCTTCATACACCCTACCCTGCGTACAGCAAAATTACCTTCGGAATTTTTAAATAAACATGGACGCACCATTAAGGTACGAATTGGTAAACCAATAGCCGTATCTGAAATTTCGCACATGAACAGCAGCAATAAACTGATGGACTTTTTAAGAGCCCGTACCTATGCGCTGGGTATTGGTTTAGATACAGAGAAGAAACTCTTTAACCCATTAAACTTATTTAAAATTAAAAAGAAACCTGCTGAGGTAATTGAAGAAACTTCGAGGCTTTTGATTAAAAATGAAGTAACGCTTCTGGAAGATTTCAGGGTTTGGACGGAGAAAAATTATGAGGTATATATTGTTCCAACTTTAAAAATCCCAAATATTTTAAGAGAAATTGGCCGTTTACGAGAAATTACTTTCCGTGAAGTGGGTGAAGGTACCAACAAAAAAATCGATCTCGACAATTACGACATCTACTATAACCACTTATTTATATGGGATAAAGATTTAGAGAATATTGTAGGTGCCTACCGTATTGGTAAAGGAGATGAAATTTTAGAAAGCATGGGACGCCGTGGTTTCTACCTTTCTGAACTTTTTAAAATGAAAGATCAGTTTTACCCCATGTTAAAGCAGGGTATCGAGTTGGGCAGATCTTGGATCAGAAAAGAATACCAGGGTAAGCCGCTACCATTGTTCCTACTGTGGAAAGGAATTTTAAAATACCTCATCGATAACCCACAGTACCGTTACATGTTCGGGCCGGTAAGTATCAGCAACAATTTTTCGAAATTCAGCAAGGCTTTAATTGTTGATTATATTACCAAAAACCATTTCGATTATGAGCTGGCCAAATATGTGAAGCCAAGAAATAAATTTAAAGCTGATCTTTTACCAATTTCTACGGATACATTGGTTGATAGCAGCGAGTCTTTTAAAGATCTGGATAGCATAATCGGAGACATTGAAAATTCGCATATTAAAGTACCAGTGCTGTTGAGGCAGTATATGAATCTGAATGCGAAGATTATCTCATTTAATATCGATCCTAAATTCTCTGACTGCCTGGATGGTTTCTTAGTGGTTGATACGCATAATATTCCACCAGAAATGCTCGAAAAACTCGGCAAAAACCTGTAAATTAATTCAATAAAAAAACCCAGACATCCATCTGGGTTTTTTATTATCAACTAACCTAAACTTTATAAATACTAACCAAATATTTATGCCACAAAAGTAGGTTCATGTTATTAAATTGATGTTAATGAAATGTTATTTATAGAATTTCATTCCTTACAATTTCTTAATTGATTAATACACTCTTATTCATATTATTCCATTATCTTTAGGTACTCTGTATGAGCTATGATAAACATTCTTCTTCGTGAGAACTGAGTGTTTCCCTCCCTTATATTTAGCTCAAATAAAAATCATTTATCAAATTGGTTCTCTAATGGAATCAATTTTGAACTATAATTATGACAGTCATTTCTAAAGAGAATTTTTCAAAGGCAACAGGCATTTGTAATATTCCAATTCCTGGTCTTGCTTCCTTTTTAATGAAGTTCTTAAAGATTAACGACTTCAATGGAATTATTAGAGATGCTAATACTTTAGAAGGAGAAAAATTTGCCAATCATATCCTGAATGTTCTGGGCGTTATTATTCAGATCAGCGATGAGGATTTAGCCAACATTCCAAAAGAAGGTGCATTTATTGCGATTGCAAACCATCCCTACGGTGCTATAGAATCATTGGCCTTATTAAGTATCCTTGCCAATCACCGACCTGATACAAAGTTTATGGGGAATTTTCTGTTAAAGAAAATCCCAAATCTGGAGAAATGCATTATCGCGGTAAATCCGTTCGAAAAAGTTCAGGATTCATCAAGTATCAGCGGATTAAAAACAACTTTAAAAGCTTTAAAAGACGGCTGCCCAGTTGCTATTTTTCCGGCAGGCGAAGTTTCTTCCTATAAATTCAGAAAAAATCAGATTACCGACCGCGAATGGCATCCCGTGGTTGGAAAAATCATCTCCAAAGCCAATGTACCGATACTACCAGTGTATTTTCACGGCAATAATGGCATCTTTTTTAGCCTGCTGAAATTTATACACCCTTCTTTACAAACAGCAAAGCTGATTTCAGAGTTATTCAACAAAAATGGTCACCAGTTAAAAATCAGTATCGGCAAACCCATTCATTTGAAAGAAATAGCGTGTAAAGATTGTAATATCTCACTTTTAAAACATTTAAGAGAAGAACTTTATGCACTAAAAAATTAATCCTATTTGAATTTACGAAATCCAATGTTAATTCTCCGTTAAGCGCTACCCCATTGTTCACATAAAGAAATTGTTGCTTTTATGTTAATAATAGGTAAATTTAATGTAACCAAATATGGAGCATTTTGAAAAGAGGAATTTACACATCTATTTTGAGGACCATTTTGTTCGTTTTCCTGATGATGAATACCGTCATCTCGAAGGGACAGCATTATTCTTTCGATTTTTATGATGGAACTTTCAACTTTAATGTAGATTCTTCAGTCGTTTTTCCTATACCTAAAACAGCTACAACATCAGCTGTTTCTAACTTTTACAGCCGCATCTCTTCTGGCCAATATGCGCCGCTTATTTCCTCTTTAGAAAAATACCAGAAAAAATATCATTTAAACGACTGGATTTATTATCAACTGATCCGTAAGACAGCTGAACAGATTAGTCCGAAAGCAGATAATTATTTTGCTTATACTTTATATAAATGGTTTTTACTGAGTAAATGCGGCTACGATGCACGGTTAGCTGTAGGGAATGATCAGGTTATCTTTTATGTAAGGAATGAAGAGGACATTAGCGATATTCCATTTTTCATGATTGACAACAAAAAATTTATGTGTTTGAATTATCATGATTATGGCAAACTATTTAAACAGGCCGATGCTTATAAGCCCGTTAAAATTATAATACCAGAGGCTAAAAATCCTTTCTCTTATAAGGTAACCAGAATGCCCGATTTTAAACCGGAAAGCTACCAGGAAAAGGATATCGAATTTAGTTACGGTCAAAAAATCCATCATTTTAAGCTAAAAGTTAATGAAGATGTACAAACCATTTTTAAAAATTATCCGGTAGTAGATTTTGAAAGTTATTTTAATATTCCATTGAGCAGGGAAACATACAGCTCTCTTATTCCAACCCTGAAAGAAAACCTGAGACACATGGATCAGAAAAAAGGTGTTGATTACCTCATGAGATTTACCCGTTATGGTTTTTTATACGAAGATGACGATGAAAACTTTGGCAAAGAAAAACGTTTCTCGCCTGAACAAACCTTATTAAGTACCTACAGTGATTGCGATGACCGGGCCGCGTTATTTTTCTATCTCGTAAAGGAAATCTATAACCTGCCGATGATTGCCCTACTCTACCCTAAACATTTAACTATCGCCGTACAGTTCGATAAACCAATTGGTGAACCGGTTACTTATAAAGGCAAAAAGTATTCGTACTGTGAGCCTACACCGCAGGCACAAAACTTAAAAATCGGACAACTTTCTTCAAATTTCAAGAACAGTAAATATGAAGTGGTTTATGCCTACGAGCCTGTTAAGAAATAGAACTTTGGTATTAAATAAAATACCAAGCATTAAATTAATGTTAAAAACATATTAATTTATCAATAACACACTGATTCATGAGCTATTTAAGGTAATTTAGACCTCTTATATTGAGTTAAATCTAAAACCTTGTTTATGCCTGCTGTTATCTATACCGTTTTAAAAGAATTTTTTGTTGAGGTAAACGGCCACGCCATAAAGGCTAGAATTATGTCGCCCATTAACGACGACAAAGTTTTCGTTTTCAAAATCAGTTCATTTTACAAAAGCAAAACTGATGCTGATGCCTATGAACCGGCATCTACATTTACTTCTTACGCAAATGCTGAGCGGCATTTACTTCAATACCTGGAAGGTTTCCAGAATACACTAGATCTGGGCGGTGATATCGCACCGGGAAGTAGTTTTTAGCTGTTTTCTTTATCCTCTTTCTCCGGTGGAAGTTCTGACTGAATTACCTCTTCTTCAAATTCCTTTTTGTCTTTTTGGTTTCTTTTAATCAGGTAAGCAATTAAAATAACGACCAGAAGTGCAACGCCGATTACTATTGGGTAATTCATATTTGTTCGATTAAATGCTAACCTATGTGATTTAACCTAAGTTATAAGAAATATTTTATATGTTAAGCAGTCAGCAACGTGTTAACATAATCATAATATTAATTTAACTTTCCAATTCTTTACCTTTGGAAAAACCCATAAGTTTTAATGAAAAAGAATAAATCTAAGTCGAAAAATCATTCGACAAGCAAAAAATTACGTAAAGAATTAGAATCGAAATTGGCCCTTGCATTTAACGAACTTGTTATCCAGTACGGCAAAGCGAAAAAAACCGATAAAGTAATCGAAAAATTTGCAAAGCAATTAACTAAAAAAGTTACTTTCCATACTCAGGATGATTCTATAACGCCATATATCAAAGAAGAGCAAGTTACTCCTGCAGCTCCAAAAGCTAAGACGGCTAAACCTATTGCAGAAAAGAAAGCAGTAAAAAAAGAGCCGATAGCGGAGTAAATTAAAATTTAGTTAACCGCATACGGTCATAAATCACCTTTTAGCGCATAACCAGTTTTAAATAAAAAAGCAGGATAATTTTCTAATGGAAATTACCCTGCTTTTTTTTTGCAACAGATCTATTTTGATCAGCTGATACTTAATTAAAAGTTACGGTTTGTCTTGCCCACTCTCCTGCACATTCTAAACCAACCAAACGACACTCTAAATAATAAGTTCCAGGAGTACTGTGCGTCCATTCCTGTTGTGCCGAATTACTAAAACTGCTTACTGGCAATACAACATTTAAACTCTGATCTAACATCCTCCATTCATAGTAACCACCATTGTACATGGCGCCAGCGGTACTGATCACTTCGCTACCTGCTGAATTGGAAGATGGACCATTGATTACATTTTTAAAGGTACTTACAAATGGCGTGGTTACTGGCGGGTATAAATATTGGGCAGCAATTACATCATAAGAAGAGAAACTCGACCACGCGTTTGATGTACCTAACCTACCTGAATTCATTACTGAGTTAGGGTCGTTACCGGGATTTCCATTATTAGGTGTACCTGGAATCGGATTTGCACCTACAGCACTTCCACCAGTACCTTCCGCCTTCCAATCCGTATGTCTAAGACCAAGGCAGTGGCCAATTTCGTGTACTAACATATAAACATCCTGCTCGTGGCTTCTAGGAATACCATTATCTTGCCCGTTACTATTAACATTATTTGTAAAAGGGTTTACAAGCAGAATTGCTCCAGCAGTACCAGATGTGGTAGGAAATTGTCCCTGTCCAAAACCACCAGTTCCTAAATTCGATTTTTTTATAGTAATTGTAGGTGTCACCGAATTCGTATACGGAGGATAAAATTGACTATAGGAATGGATAAGGTTGATCCGACAGTTGCTAACTGCATTCCAGGCAGCAACTGCTTCCCTGATTGCATAGTGCCATCTGATATCGTAATCTTCCGTTGTAATGATCACATTAGTTAAATTTCCCTGAAGTAAATTATTTGTATTTGCCTGCGCTATTTTACCACCAGTATTTCTTGCTTTTTCAATATTATTAACTGTTGATAGTGATTTCTTCGAAATCAGGATATCACCTTCCACCACGTAGTAATCTCCAGATTCTTTAATACCATCTGTTTGAAAGCCCATTTCTTTGATTTTTGCAAGTGCAGTAGCGTCAACTTCTGCTTTGCTTTCGGTCGCGATAACAGAGGGTTCAGATTTTTTACATGAATAGATGCTTAAGGTTAGCAGCAAAGCTGCCAAGCCCACTTTCCTGGAGAATGAGCTTAAATTAGATGTTTTCTTCATAGTTAGGTTTTCCTTCAAACAAGTTAACCATCTTAGTGTTAAGCTATAATGAACAAATCATTAAGTTTAATCTAATAAAAAATACAAATCATACAACACATATCATTAATAATAAACAAACAAAACATACATTAAAATAAAACAATATACCTGCATTTTAATACGGCATTAATTCGTTCATCTATTTTAGTACAGGACAATATTGATAGATTAAAATTAGTGTATAACAACATGAAATTGCTTACCCTTTCTTTACCTGTTGTTTACCCTTTCTGTACACCAAGTTAACCCCAGGGTTACCCTTTGCTTACCTTTTCTCTACCTATTTATTACCTAGAGGGTAAAGGATTGGTAAACATGAGGTACAGGAGAAGTTATTATGGAGATAATCTGGTAACCATAAAAGGTAATTATATCCTCTGAAGCCATTAATTTTATTGTTAATGGCCAGGACTAACAAATAATTATTTGGAAGACTATCTTCAAATCGAAAAATTGAACATATACTAAAGCCCTTGTTAGATCAAACTAACAAGGGCTCTTAATTTATTATATTAGCCTATTGTATGGGACTATTTTTTAAATTTTAAAAGCTTGCGCCAGTAGCAGCCGAAGAACCACTTTTAACTGTAAAGTTAGGAGCGGTTAAGCTGAAAAAAGCATTTAATAAAGCAGCAGCTGCAGTTTCATCAATAATTGTATTTCCTTTACCTGTTAAATATGTTTTTAACAAATCAGCGCTTGCGAATGAAGGTGTTGAACCATTAGCAACAACATCTTTACCTGTAGTAAATGATTGATAAAATATTGTTTTTAATCAATGAAGTTCTATCAGTTAAGCATCACCTGTTTCTTTATCAAGGATATCGATTCCGAATTTAAAGCTGATAAAGACTGAGTTAGCTAAAATCATTCGACAAGCAAAAAATTACATAAAGAATTAGAATCGAAATTGGCCCTTGCATTTAACGAACTTGTTATCTAGTACGGCAAAGCGAAAAAAACCGATAAAGTAATCGAAAAATTTGCAAAGCAATTAACTAAAAAAGTTACTTTCCATATTCAGGATGATTCTATAACGCCATATATCAAAGAAGAGCAAGTTACTCCTGCAGCTCTGAAGGCTAAAACGGCTAAACCTATTGCAGAGAAGAAAGCAGTAAAAAAAGAGCCGGTTAGCGAGTAATCTTATCAGACATTACGGCACTAATAAGCGCTTTAATGGCGTATAATTTGAAATAAAAAGGCAGGGATGTTCCATCTGGAACATCCCTGCCTTTTTTATAATTTGAAAATATAAGAATTAATAAATATTAGTTTGAGGCGTAAAGTTAGCCCAACCTGCTGTCCAGTCTGAAGTACCAAATGCGCCACGGTGAGCTACCACATCAAAACCAGTTAAGCCTGTAAAACTAGCACCTGTTAATAAAATTGATCCGGTATTTAAAGTGAATTTAGGAGTACTACCTAAATTAAAAATAGTTTCATCAATACCTAAATCTTGCCACTTTCCATAAGCTTCGTTTGCAAAGAATTTCAAATATAAAATAAGCATTTAAGGAATAATCAAAATCTATTAGTCCCAGAAAAAATTAAATGCTTTAGTCATATCACTTATAGAAGGATTATTATCTGAAATTATTTTTAACTGGACATAGAAATAATCATGAGTAGACGGCTGTAAATAATACCTATAATTATTACTACCTATAAAAGAACCATTATTTGGAATATTTGAAGCTATTATGCCTTTACTTACTCCATATTGATAAATTTCAATTGAAACAGTTGAAGATGACACTAAATTACTATTCCATGTAATTTCCGGATGTAAATCAGAATCACCATAGCCAGCAAAAGGACTAACATCATTTATCCAATTATCGTATAAACTATATGGATAAAGCGTTTGAGCTGCAATAACATCATAAGAAGAAAATGAATTCCAAGTTGGAACAGTTTGAAAACTTGCTCCATTATTCATTATAGAGGCCGGATCAGTAGCGGGTGTCCCTAGTATCTGGATAGCCCCTTCTGGAGTATTATATTCTCTCCAGTCTGATTGCCAATTGGTATGTCTAAAACCTAAACAATGTCCTAATTCATGACTTAATATAAATACTTTTTGCCCTTCAGATAAATTAATACTTGTATTTATATGAATGCTATAGCCAGCATTATCCGAACTTGGAAACTCAGCATAAGCATAAGTACTAGGGGATAGCGGAACTCCCTCAATGATAGTTATTGCATTATCTGTATATTGATTCGTCCATCTGTTATTAAAATCATTATAGAAACTTATTTTACAATTTGGAATATTCTGCCAGTTTTCCGTAGCTACTTTCCAAGCAGAACTCCACGGAGCACCATAGGGATTAGGATATGAATCGTAGTAAACCTTTATATTTTCAACATTCTGAGATGAAATTATACTATTTGTACGCCACTGAGATATTTTATTAGGGATACTTCCAGGAGAACTCATCTGAATGGATTGTTTTAAATTAGTTGAAAAATCAGCACTGCCTTTCAAATATTGACTAACCCTTTTCAAATCGGACTTATTTTTTTTAAACAACATATCTCCTTCGACTAGATAATACTCTCCAACATCCTTTATGTTTTCAGATTTCACACCACTGCTAATTATTAAATTATAGAGTTGTTCATCTTTATTAAGAACAGTTTCTATTGATAAGTTTTCTTTTTTACAACTAGTGATTGTAATAAGCCCAATAACCATAACTATTACGATTTTAAGAGCATTAGTTTTTAGAATTTTCATAATTTAAAATACTAATCCCATGTTAACATTTTGTTATTACAACATTAAACTACCTGTTGCCCACTTGGCTCAAATGCTCTAAATTGAGGTTTTAAATTCTACATATAAGAACGCCATCAACGACTTTCTAAAAAGCTTTATATAAGAATAAATATTATCGATTTATATTAAGCACATAACAGATCGTATTTGGATTAATCATAATGAGATTGTATTACAAAATGCGTATAAAGTGTTAAAAATAAACAAATTGAAAACTTAACCCTAAACGTAACAAGAAACTATATAAATGTAAATTATTGCATAAATATTATTAAAACTGGCCTGTAAAAATTTGATAGATAGTTGGTCAAATTTGATCTTTGATGTCGTTGTAGTTATAGAAACAAACTGTAGAAGTTTTGAAACTCAATTTCTGATACTTCTGTTATTTTTAGTAACAGATTAAATTTTTATTTCATCTTTTTTGCATCCCACTAAGGAGGAGATTGATAAAACTGCAATTATTGCAGTTTGAGAACATAAGTAATTAGTAATTTCATAGCTAAAGATGCTTAACATATAAGTAAGTATTAAGTTATATTATTAATTGCAAATTATCTCCATTAACAACCTGTCATTACAATCAATATCGAGCCCTAAACGACTGATTATCATAAAAATAATTAATACAAAAAGGGTGTTCATCATCATGATGAACACCCTTTTAAAATCTCCTGTTGGTACAGGAAGCGTAATGATTATAGGTTGGCTAACAAATCCACACCATCAACAGTTGCCCATTTACCTTTTGTTAAAGCAGCACCTGTAGCAGTTGTAGAGGTTGTCCAGTTTGTACCAAAACTAGCAGCAGATACAGTAAATCCTGCTGCACCAGTAACGAACAAAGTTGGAGTATTAGTTACTTTAACATTTGTTAATTTGATTTTACCTGTCAATACCTGGTCGTCGTAGGTTAGTAAATCTTTAATCTGAACAGCACCACCTGCAAATGCTGTAGGAGTTGTTTGACTATTGTATCCATCAATTATGATATTGCTGTAATCGCCATTACCTTCTGCTTTAAACTGAAAAGCATCTAGTTGGATTTCGCTCTGTGCTTCGGTTGTTGTACCAGCAGCTCTTTTTAAAGTTATGTTTGTAATTTTTGGCCAGAACCCGTTGTTTACTCCTTTGGACTCTACTTCCATACCGTAATTACCCACACCAGTTTGATAAGCAAACCAGTTGGTGTTGTCTTGGCCTCTCCAGCCGTCTTGCCAATCGAAAGAATCATCGGCATTGCCATAAGAGATTAAGTTTTTAGCGCTTACAGTACCACCGTAAAATTCGAAACCATCATCATTTCCTTTATAAGAAACCAGATTCTCTAAAACCGTTCCACTACCTACTGAATAGAAAGAGAAACCGTTTTGCTCTTTTGAGTTCGTAGTAATTACACGACCTGCATATTCTACTCTTACATATTTTAATGAACCACCATTGTGAGTTGCATTAGTTCCACCATAAGATAAAGTTAGACCATCTTCTGAAGTAGCTGTTTGCGGTGCTGGTTTTGTTGCAGAATTTACGATTGGCGCATCACCATACATAATGATACCGTTCCAAGAGCCCCCAATTTTTGATTTCTCTGTTAATACTATCGGGTTATCAGCAGTTCCATTGGCAATTAGCTTACCACCATTTAATACAACTAAACCATCATCACCATCAGCTTTATCTGCAGTAAAAGTAGAACCTGCTTCAATAGTTAAGGTAACACCTGATTGAATTTTAACAATACCTTTTAACGTATAATTACCAAAAGCTAGCGTTCTGTTAGCTGTAATATCACCTGTGATTTCACCTACCACCGGAACTTTTGTAGGTACTTCCTCATCATCATCTTTTGAACAGCCCGTAAAGATTGTAGCTGACACAGCAATTGCATAAAGTAATTTTTTCATTTTTAACTCTTTTTTAATTTTCCTTTGTAAATTTAGTTTTCCTATGTTTTCAATACATTAACTCAGTTTTAACATTGCGTAAACCGAAGATTAATAAATGTAATCTTAGATTAAAATGTATACCCCAGACCTAATGATACGCCAACACCTCTTTTATAATCTTTAACCGTTAAGTCATTCTCATATATCTTTACTGTACTTTTCTCCCCTAAATCTATCTTGTAAGCTGGGTTTAAAATATTCTCTACACCAAACTTCACATCCCATTTATTTGAGATTTTGTTGTTCCAAATAAAATCGAGTTTACCAAATGGTTTTTCGTAATAGTTATCTAATCCATTTGTACCTACAGCGTAAATACGTTCACCATAAATATTGTAAGCCAATGTCATGGTACTTTTCCATTTTTTGCTAAAATCAGTTTCGTGTTTAATATCAGCATTGATTAACCATGGCGAAGCCCCTTGAAGCCTGCGGGTATTATCGTTGCCGATCGCAGCAGTTTCTGCACTATTTTTCGCCTTATCTATGGTTGTTTGGGTGTACATCAACGAGGTATTGAAACCTACAGAGAAATTAGACAGCGATTCGCTGAGCCTTGAAAGTTGTAATAAAAATTCCAATTCAGCACCATATAATATTGCTTTTTTAGAGTTATCATAGGTAATAGCCAATCCACCGCTACCTGCTGATTGTAAAAATAGACGCTCGATTGGGTTTTTTAAATATTTAGCAAAACCTGTTATGGCAAACATTTCGGTACTTGAAGGGAAAAATTCGTATTTTAGATCAGCATTGTAGTTTTGACTGTTCACAACATTTGGGTTACCGTTTTCAATTGTAGCATCGGGATTCACAAACTCTAAAGGGAAAGCTTCCATAATAACCGGCTTGGTTAACGTTTTTGAAAGCGACAGTCTTAGGTTTGTTTTCTCGGAGACCGAATATTTAAAGTTTACAGCTGGCAAAAGATCCGTATTATTTTTTGTTACCTTTTGAAAAGGGGCATCAAAATCTCCCGGATTCCTGAACCTCGTAATCCTTTGTGACTGTTCAATCCTTAAACCACCATTTAAATTTAGTTTTTCATTAATTTTAAGAGATAAATCAGCGTAACCGGCATTTACACTTTCCTGCATTTTAGCAATATAGGTTGCACCCGAACCTTCGTTATAAGTAAAACCACCATTAGCAATTTGCTCTGAAAGTGTAGCATCAGGTTTATTTGTGTTTAAAGTGGCGTTATTAGATAATAGATTTTGTGAAACCAGGAATCTAAAATTAGATTCGATTTTATTAAAAGATCCATTATAACCAACTGATAATTTATGTGCCTTTACTCCATTGTCGTCTTCTCCAAATTTCCAATTATATTCTAATAAGCCAGAGCCAAAGAAATCACCGTTAAAATCCATGTACTGTCTAGTAATACTATTACCCGTGTAACTGATTGAAGTGGTATTCTCATCGAGCATTGCTCCTTTAAACGACTTCCTGTCAGGTAATTGGTAATCTGTTTTTGAATAAGAAACCCCAGCCCTTACGCTATGTGTATCATCTGCAGTTATTTTATAGTTTGCAAATAACTGACCAGTAAAGAAATCGGTTTTTTGCAATTGATTTAAGCGGATAAACGAGTTAGTGGCAGTAGCCTGGCTATTTGTATAACCCAATTGATCCTGTATCATGGCTTCAGTTCCCTTTAAATAAAATGCATTTAAATTCAGGTTTAACCTATTTGAACCATAATTAATAGCACCCAATAAAGATGAATTGGTAGAAAATCTATACTTGGTGGTGTATAAATTATTATCATAAATACCTTGTGCCGTATTGAAAAAACGATCTACTCCCTCCCTAACCTGAAAGTTATTATCTGTATTTACAGAGACCAAATACTGGAAATATCGGTTATTTTCAAACCTGATTTTCTGCGTGTGTAATATGCCTATGTTTGTATTTAACGGTGCATTTCCCTCCTCAACGTCAAATCCCGATCCGAACTGTGAATTGGCTTCGCTTGCCGACATCGTATATGCTGAAGGTGCTTTTCCAAAAACCTTAGGTAGTTTACGGTCACTTCCTGTAAAACCGAAGTAATCACCGATTGAAGTCTCACCCTCAGGTCTTAAGAATTTCTTAAAGCTACTGTTGGAAAGAAAACTTGTACCTATATTAATTTTGGTTACTGCTTTTTCACCTTTAGCGGTTACAATATTAAAAGTTCCGCCAGCAAAATCGCCATATAAGCCTGCGTTAAAAGTTTTGTAGGTTTCTAAAACACTTACAATATCCGTTGGAAAAAGATCTAAAGGAACAATTTTTTTGAAGGGATTGTTAGAAGGTACAGCTAAACCATTTATTAAAAGATTATTGTACCTATCTTCTAAACCCCTTACAAATAAACCTCTTCCATCTACCTTAGTAATGCCGGTAATTTTTGTCAATCCTTCTTCAACATCGCTTACGCCTTTTCTCGAGAGTTCCTGGATTCCGATGCCCTGTTTAATTTCAATAGCATTTTTTTGAAGCGATAGAAGTGCCGTTTCAGTTTCTCTACTGGCTTGACCTTTTACTTGTACATCAGCTAGTTTTTGAGAATTCGATTCATCAAGAGCCAGGTTTAAGGTAGTTGTACCTCCACCATTTACTTCAACAGCTGATACTTCCTTTGTAGCATAACCTACATATGATGCTTCTACTATAAATTTACCATCTTGTAATGCAGCGATAGTATATTTGCCATCAGCACCTGTAGAAGTACCTTTAGTTGTACCTTTAATTTTAACCGTTACTCCAATTAAGGTTTCACCGGTTTTTTTATCCGTAACTGTTCCAGAAATTTTTCCAGTTTGCGCATACGAAAGTATGCTCATCGTCAAAGCGAACACAGTAAGTGCCGCTCTTTTAAAAGAGTTTAGTAATTCCAATTTGCCTTTATTTGATAAGGGCAAAATTATTACCACAGTGTTAACTGCAGGTTAGATGTTAATTAAGGTTTGTTTACCTTAAGGTTAATTCTAAGTTAACAACATTTCAATCCTAATATTTAATCCCGGTTTTCTTGCAAATGAAGTGCAATAACCAGATCGGACCTATTAACAGGAACTTAACATCATCCAGGAATGATGGTTTTTTACCTTCAATTTTATGACCAATAAACTGACCAACCCAGGCCGCAACAAATATTGCCGCATAAATAGCATAAGCAGTGCCACTACCTAAACCTACTGCCTGCTCAATTTTTACGATGATATAACTCATTAGGCCAACCACCCAGATCATCATGAAAAACAATACAGGTGATAAAGTGAAATAATAATACAAGCTAAAGGCCAAAAGGAACGAAGCCCAGTTAAAGAAACCGTTATAGCTACCCAAAAAGCCAATATGCGGAAAAGGAATCTGCCAGATTAAACCCAATAAACTGAATACGATTAATGGAACACAGATCCAGTGTACCAGTTTGTTGGTTGGATTTTGATGGCTTTCGGCATACTTGTCAAAAAGCACATCTACAGGTCTCTTTGGTTCGATTTGAATGGTTTGCTTGCTCATTATGTAAAAATAAAAAAAGCGATGGATATTCCATCGCTTAATATATTGTTTAATTCATTCGCCAAGGTTTGTGTCATGACAAACCTTTTTGCTCTTATCGTTTCGTGAGGAAACGAACCGAGGTTAAAGGTAAATTCATTTCAGCATCCCCTACTACTAAGATCCTGAAACAAGTTCAGGATGACGATTCGGCGAATTGCTTTCTTTATTTCGCAAATGCTACAGAACGGGTTTCCCTGATTACAGTAACCTTAATCTGCCCAGGATAAGTCATTTCTGTTTGGATACGTGTTGAAATATCGGCGGCTAAAAGTTCTGCCTGTGCATCCGTAATGCGTTCACTTTCTACAATTACACGTAACTCTCTACCAGCCTGGATAGCAAAAGTTTTTTCTACACCTGGGTAAGATAAAGCCAGTTCTTCAAGGTCTTTTAAACGCTTGATGTAACTTTCTACAACCTCACGGCGTGCACCTGGACGGGCACCAGAAATGGCATCACAAGCCTGAATGATTGGAGAAATCATTGAAGTCATCTCAATTTCATCGTGGTGGGCACCAATGGCATTGCAGATTTCAGGGTGTTCTTTATATTTTTCGGCCAGTTGCATCCCTAAAATTGCGTGTGGTAATTCAGGATTATCATCAGGCACTTTACCTATATCGTGTAATAAACCTGCACGTTTAGCCATTTTAGCATTTAAGCCAAGTTCTGCAGCCATGGTAGCACAGAAATTAGCCACCTCACGCGAGTGATGCAATAAGTTTTGTCCATAAGATGAACGGTAACGCATACGACCAACCATACGGATCAGCTCCGGATGTAAACCATGGATACCTAAATCGATTACCGTACGCTCACCAATCTCTACAATCTCATCTTCGATCTGTTTTTTGGTTTTCGCTACAATTTCCTCAATACGCGCCGGGTGGATACGACCATCTGTTACCAAACGGTGTAAAGCCAGGCGTGCTATCTCTCTTCTTACGGGATCGAAACCGGATAAAATAATGGCCTCCGGTGTATCATCCACAATAATTTCGATACCGGTTGCAGCTTCTAAAGCACGGATATTCCTACCCTCTCTACCAATAACGCGACCTTTAATCTCGTCACTTTCGATATGAAAAATAGAAACAGAATTTTCAATTGCAGCTTCGGTGGCAGTACGCTGAATGGTTTGAATCACCACTTTTTTAGCTTCTTTGCTCGCTGTTAATTTGGCTTCGTCAACAATATCCTTAATCTGGATCATAGCCTGTGTACGGGCAACTTCTTTTAGGTTTTCTACTAACTGGTTTTTAGCCTCTTCGGCCGATAAACCTGCAATAGTTTCCAATTGTGTTAGGTGTTGATTTTTAAGCACTTCTACCTCTTCTTGCTTTTTAATAGCAAGTTCAGTTTGTTTTTCGAGGTTGCTTTTGTGCTTATCGAGTTCCTGTTCTTTTTTATTGAAGTTTTCCATGCGCTGGTTCACCGATTGCTCTTTCTGCTTCATGGTGTTTTCGCGTTGGTTAATGTTATTGTTTTTGGCATTCACTTCTTGCTCATGCTCTGCTTTCATTTGCAAAAACTTTTCTTTTGCTTCTAAAAGTTTATTCTTTTTTAAGATCTCTGCATTGTTTTCTGCATCTTTTAAAATCTTTTTCACTTTGTTCTGTGCGGCAACTTCCTGCTGTTTAAGCAAGTTACGCAGGAGGAATCTTCCTACCACTACTCCGATAGCTATACCCGCTATTACGGCAAATACGTATCCTAATATTTCAACTATTTCCATTTTGTTTTTTAAGTAAAAAAAAACCGCAACTAATTTTTAAAGTCTCATACATTTTAAACCTCAACTAAGCATAATTAGGGTTTAAGCCATTTTCAGGTGCCATAGCAGATGAAATACGCCCTCTTAACCCTATAGATATTGAAGTGTTAAGTTTTATAAAATTTGAAACTCAAAAACTAGCCGCGGCTATGTCTTTATGCTAAATATTGGCCCCATCATCCTGATCCGATAACTATCAGATTTGTTTCAGGATCTTATTAAACAGCCCCTGAAACAAGTTCAGAGTGACGAATGCCGAAAGAACGAACCTTTATTTTGAAAAGAAATTATTGAGTAAAACATCCAATTCTTCAACTTTATCGGCAACAGCAGTATCCTGGTTTTGTACTTTGTTTTCTGTTCTTAATACAGCTGTTGCATAGTGCAACACGGCCATAGAAAGAAGATCCTGCTTATCTCTAACCGCATAATTATCCTGATAATCTTTTATGCGCTCATTGATCATTTTTGCTGCCCGTCTCACAATTTCTTCCTCTTCCATATTCACCTTTA
This sequence comes from Pedobacter sp. MR2016-19, assembly GCF_014947265.1. Lineage (NCBI taxonomy): Bacteria > Pseudomonadati > Bacteroidota > Sphingobacteriia > Sphingobacteriales > Sphingobacteriaceae > Pedobacter > Pedobacter sp. MR2016-19. The sequence goes on along the minus strand of NZ_JADCNK010000002.1, from coordinate 458,543 downwards.
GTGGATAAATACGGTCGGAAATGGTTATTTTAATCGAGATTTCTCCCATTTGTTTAGCTTAGTTTCTGATTTCTTTGCATCATTATTTTTTTAATAATGCAATACTCTTATCAATCTCACGCACAAAATCGTTAATTTTTTGTTTAATGTCAAGCGATTTTTCACTTGTTCCCTCTATACTTTTAGCCAATTTTGTAACCCTTAATTTTTCGTCAAGTTCCAAATTTTTGCCTTTCGCTGTATCGAGTGCTACTTTTAACGATTGATTTTCAAGCTTTAATAAATCATTTTCTTCCTGTAGCGCATTACATAACTCAATTACCCGAGCTGTTTTTTGTAATACTTTATCTAACTGATCTGCAACAGAAGTCATGAATTTATTTCTAAAAATACGAATTTATATTTTATTTCCTAATTTCTGCACCAGCTTGTGCCGTTAAATTCGAGATTAATTTCTGCATCGTGTTTTCAATCTGCTTATCGGTTAGGGTTTGTTCCTCATCCTGCAAAATAAAATTCAAGGCATACGATTTTTTTCCCTCCGGCAATTTATCACCAACGTATACATCGAATACACCAACCTCTTTGATCAGCTTTTTATCAGTTTTAAACGCAATACCCTTTAAGGTATCGAAGGTTACATTTTGATCAATCAACAATGAAAGATCGCGACGAACCTGCGGGTATTTAGAAACATCTTTGTGTACGATTTTATTTTTCCTTACAATATCTAATAAGGTTGCCCAATCGAAATCAGCATAAAATACCTCAGCATTTACATCGGCCACTTTGCGGTCCGCTTTTGAAGCCGCACCGAAACTTACCAGGGTTTTATCTCCACGGAAATATTTAATTCCGTAAGCAAAATTTTCATCATTTAAAACATCAGACTGATAGCTTGCAATGCCTAAACGCGATATAATGGCATCAACTGCCGATTTTAAATTATAGAAAGTTGCCGGTTTAGCATTGTGGTTCCATTGTTCGCTTTGTTTAGCCCCCGAAATCAACAATAATAACCTTGATCGCTCTACGTATTGCTCATTGATTAAATGGTAGGTTTTACCGAATTCGTAAAACTTCACATCTGCATTTTTACGGTTCTGGTTGTAAGCTACACTTTCTAAAGCCGGCATCAATAAATGCTGGCGCATTACATTTAAGTCGCTGCTTAAAGGATTTAAAATGAATACTGCTTCGTCTAAATTTTTCGAATAAGCCGATTTAGTTAACGAGTTACACATAATTTCTGCATAACCATTAGCGGCAAGCATATCAGCAATTACATTATGCGTATTTTCTTTCTCAGGCTTAATGCTGTAAGAAAGCGATGCATTTACTTTTGCCGGAATTTCGATATTGTCATAACCATAAATACGCAGTACTTCTTCAGTAATATCGCACTCACGCGTCACATCAACTTTAAACGATGGCACTCTTAAAGCCAGGGTATCATCAGAAGTATTGGTTGCCGAAATACCTAAAGCTGTAATAATGTGTTTGATTTCGGCTGAAGGGATATTTGCACCGATTAATTTATTGATATTGGTATAGCTTACTTCAAATTCGAACGGTTTGATGTGGCTTGGATAAATATCAGAAACTGATGAAGAAATTTCGCCTCCAGCCAGTTCTTTAATCAATAAAGCTGCGTATTTTAAAGCCGTTACCGTAATCTCCGGATCGGTACCACGCTCGTAACGGAAAGAGGCATCGGTTTTTAAGCCATGTCTTTTCGATGTTTTACGAACAGAAACCGAATTAAAGTAAGCACTTTCTAAGAAAATATTTTTGGTGTTGGTATCAACTCCTGAAGACTTTCCGCCGAAAACGCCTGCAATACACATTGGTGCTTCAGCATTGCAGATCATTAAATCATCGGCACTCAATTTACGTTCAACATCATCAAGGGTTACAAAAGGAGTACCTTCGGCAACTTTTTTCACAATTACTTTTCCACCGGTAATTTTATCGGCATCGAAAGCATGTAAAGGCTGACCTAGGCCATGCAGGATATAATTGGTGATATCAACCACATTATTGATGGGGCGTAAACCAATTACCTTTAATTTATCTTTTAACCAATCTGGTGATTCTTGTACGGTAACACCCGAAATAGTTATACTGCTATAACGTGGGCAAGCTGCCAAATCCTCTACCTCTACCGGAATCACAAGATTTTCATTATCCGTTTTAAAAGCAGAAAGATCAGGCATTTCATATTCACTTCTGAAATAAGCAGCCAAATCTCTCGCCACGCCTAAATGCGAAGCCGCATCGGCACGGTTTGGCGTTAATCCGATTTCGAAAACAAAATCATCATCCATTTTGAAATGATCTTTTGCACGGATACCCACTTCGGTATCTTCTGCAAGGATCATAATTCCATCGTGCGATTTACCTAAGCCAATTTCATCTTCGGCACAGATCATTCCCTGAGAAAGTTCTCCCCTGATTTTTGATTCTTTTATCTTAAAAGGCTCTCCCTCTAAAGGATATACCGTTGTACCCACTGTAGCGACTACTACTTTTTGACCAGCGCCTACATTTGGAGCACCACAAACAATCTGAAGCTTTTCTTTACCACCAACATTAACAGTAGTAATGCGCAAACGATCGGCATTGGGATGCTGAACACAGGTTAATACTTCGCCGATAACCAACCCCTCCAAGCCGCCCACAACGGGCTGCACTTTTTCTACACTTTCTACTTCTAAACCAACATTGGTAAGGATTAACGAAAGTTCCTGAGGTGTTTTATCAATCTGTACGAATTGTTTTAACCAGTTATATGATATTTTCATTTTGGAGTATCAAGTTTGAGTATCAGGTATCAAGACAAATCTGAACTGATACTCTATTTCTATAAAACGCAAAGATATTATTTAAAGGTTAAAGGAGAAAGCCAAACCCGCAATCTTGACACAATAAAAATGACTAATGGCCAATATTTAAATTAGATAGAATTACCGCGCATGCCCCTGCTCCGATTACCAGCATAATCACTGACGCAATAACCAATTTAAGTCCTGGCTTAACAGGTTGATTTTTAGCTGCTTTTACAATGATTTGAATGATACCAATTGTAAATAACAATCCGACAATTACCCAGTATACAATAAAAAGTTCCATGATTTATTTTGAAATTAACTGTTGGCGAGTAATACTGCACAAGCACCAAAACCGATTACCACCATAATTACTGAAATAATAAGCAATTTTAGCCCAGGTTTTACGGGCTCGTTCCTGGATGATTTAATAATAATCTGAATAAGGCCAACTACAAAAAGTACGATTGCGGTAAGACAATAAATTACAAATAAGCCGAATAAACCACCCATATTAAATCATATTTAATTTTTCCCTTATTAAATCTATTTTATTGTCACGGTAAAAAATATTCATGGTTTCGAAGGGTACTATTTTGTATTTATCGCTCACAATATGTACACATGATTTTTTAACTGCACGTACATCAAAGTCCAGCGGGTCCATAAAATTCATGATAATGATCCGAAATAAATTATCATAACTTAAACTATCTGATTTTACCCTTGGCAGGCAGCACATCAATTCGCCAAAGGCATCTTCGGCACAATCTACTGAAACACCTGTACTAAACAGGTTGAGCATATGCTCTTTCAATTTTTCATCGTGTTCAAAAACGATCGTATTTTTCGAATTGTTGAGCAAATCTTCTGGATTGATCAAATGCGTCATCGGGATCACCTCATCACCGATTTTTAAAGCATAAGCCATACACAGGGCATCGGGATTACATGGCACAGGGATTAAATCTTGTGGGGTAAAGGTTGGGTATTGCTCATAAATTTTTCTGCGTACCTCAGTTAAGGTGATTCTTCCCTGCTGATCATTATAATCATCATTTCTTCCGGCAACCTGAGTAGGCTGGAAAGTAACGCCACGAACACATTTCTGTTTTAATGCATAATCTAAAATATCGCCAATTTCATGATCATTCAACCCATTTTGCAAGGTTACCACCAAAGTAGTAGATACATTAAACTGATTTAAATGATCGATAGCCTTTCTTCGCACTTCGGTAAGATCTTCGCCCCTTAGTTTTGTTAATACTTCAGCGCTGAAGCTATCAAATTGCAGGTAAATTTCAAAATCGGGCATATAACTTGCCAGTTTTTCCACAAAATTAATATCCTTGGCAATCCTGATCCCGTTGGTATTCACCATCAGGTGTTTAATGGGTTTGGTTTTGGCAAGATCTAAAATCTTAAAAAAATCGGGATGTACGGTTGGCTCTCCGCCAGAGAGCTGTACTACATCGGGTTCGCCCTCGTTGGCTACTACAACATCCATCATTCGTTCTATTTCTTCCAGCGTACGGTGCCTGCCATAACTTGGCGACGACATGGCATAACAAGTTGGACAGGCCAGGTTGCAACGATCAGTTACCTCTATTACCGTTAAACACGAATGCTGTTCATGATCTGTACACAAACCGCAATCGTAAGGGCAGCCGTAATGCACTTTGGTATTGAACTTAAGCGGCATTTCCGATTGTTTATTGTAATTCCTGATCTGTTTATAGTATTCAACATCATCGGCAATCATCACTTTACTATCACCGTGCGTTCTGCAGTTTTTCAACATAAACACTTTAGCATCCTGAAAAACAATTTTCGCATCGCAAAGCTGTAAACATTCCGGACAAAGGCTCTTGGTATAATCGTAGTATATATAATCTCTGGTATTTGCCATACTGTTTACTTTTTAGCAGCTATCAGTTTAGAAATTCTGATGATGAATCTATAATAATAAATAAAAATAAACAATGCAGACCAATGAATACTGCTTAAATTTAAAAATAATGATTGATAAGGCTTAATAAATTCGATTAAAAAGCGAAATAGAAAATACAATACCATAAATAGTTTAAATCGATCGCCGTTAATCATTTCCACCAGTTTTAATCTGTTAAAAAGAAAAATTAACAGCAGGAGATAAATCATCTCGTAGAGCATTATCGGGTGCCTAAGGATTCCGTCGCCCAGATCCATACCCATAAAAAAATGAGTGGGAACTCCATAAGTTGGTTCATCAATTCCCATAGAAAAGCAGCCGATGCGTCCGATAATCAGCGCCACTAAAATGGGGATCACGTAAATATCCCCGGAGGCAACCTTTACACCAATTATCTTTTTTATTAATTCTACGCCAAACAATCCTCCAAGCAGTCCGCCAACAATGGTTTTACTTTGATATAAAATTGAAAACGTTAGGTGATTGATTACCTCTGGAGTTTCCAGTACAGCTACCACCCGCGAGCCTATCAACGCGCCCAACATGGCTCCCAACATAATCCACAGCCTGTTTTCGTCAGAGATCTGATCTACGATGTCTTTTTTATAATAGTAATAAAGCCTAACACCGATTATAAATGCGAGTGTTTCAAAAATATAGTGATAATGGTATTGGTTACCAAAAAGCTCGAATTGAATGGGAAAAATTGAAAGGGTTTTCAGTAGCATTTATTTAAAAAAAAGTCTACAGAAAACTGGCAGATGATCAGAATAATACCTTTTATCCTTACTATCGGTTAAAACCGCAAACTTTTGCACTTTAAAACCTTTGTTTACAAAAATATAGTCGATCCGGTCTTTCAGGTCGCTATCGAAATGAAAACCATTAAAAGTACCTGCAGGACCATACGGCGGCTCTACAGAAATCTCTTTAGCATCGGTCAGAAAAGATTTAATGGTTGCAATGGCTTCTGTTTCAGGTGTTACATTTAAATCGCCGGTAAAAATAACAGGCAATGTTGGTGCAATCTGCTGTATTTTCTGTTTCAACAATTTAGCCGACTCAATTCTCGCTTTCACCCCAATATGATCGTAATGGGTATTAAAAACGATAAATTCTTTATTATTTAACTTATCGTACAATTTAACCCAGCTGCATACACGGTTAAGTGCAGCATCCCATCCTTTTGAAGGGACATCAGGTGTTTCTGACAACCAAAACGTTCCACCATCTTTTTTAGTGAAGCGGTCTTTATCAAAATAAACAGCAGAAAATTCTCCTTTTCTTTTCCCATCCTCACGACCAACTCCTACCACATCAAAATTAGAGTTTTCGAGTAGCGCATCAAATTGTTCGGGCAAGGCTTCCTGTACGCAAAGAATATCAGCATCATGAAATTTCACTAAAGCTTTTACATTGTCTTTTCGGTTTGGCCAGGCGTTAACACCATCTGATGCTACATTTAAGCGGATGTTATAGGTAATGATATTAATTGGAACAGCTTTTTCCTGAGCAAAAGCCATAATGGTTAATAAAAGAAAAACAGGGATGATTTTTAAAGTATTCATAAATATAATTACACAATTTAATTAATGCTGGCTAACCAGTAACATTTAATTTTAAGCCGCTATTATACTAATTTAACGTTAATTGTACTTTAAGAACCAGATATCTTTTAAATTAAATCTTCATCCCGATAACTATAGTAACGGTTATTGGCAAAAATCAGGTGATCAACCACGTACAGACTAAGCAAATTCCCTGAAGCAACCATATCCCTGGTCAACTTATCGTCGCTTTCGCTGGGCTTTAAATTTCCTGAAGGATGGTTATGTGCTAAAACAACATTTGCCGCATTGTTTTCTAAAGCTGTTTTAAAAATAATTTTCGGATCAGCTACTGTACCTGCCTGCCCGCCTTTACTGATCAAAAATTTACCGATTACCCGGTTAGACCTGTTTAGCAGTAATATCCAGAACTCTTCATGATTGAGATTAGCAAAGGTTTGATGTAAATATTTATAAACATCATTAGAAGTAGTTACATGTGTAATCACCTCCTCTGTGGTTTCCTTTCGGCGCAAACCCAACTCTAAAGCTGCAATAATAGTTAATGCTTTGGCTTCTCCAATACCTTTAAACCTGGAAAGATCCAGAATAGAAGCTTTTCCAAGTTTTGTTAAATTGTTATCGTAAAAAGATAAAATTCTTTTACTTAAATCTACAGCGGTTTCATTTTTACTTCCCGAGCCTATTAAAATAGCAATAAGTTCGGCATCTGTTAAATGTCTTCGGCCATGCAATAAAAGTTTTTCGCGTGGCCGATCTTCTTCAGCCCATAACTTTATCCCTACTTTCTGTTCGTAATTCTTCATTTTTTTAGACAAAAAAAAAGCATCCTAACTTTTGATTAGGATGCCTTAATATCGTAAAAAAATTGGCTTATTTTAAACCATTAACGAATTTCGTTAATTTTGATTTGTTATTAGCCGCTTTGTTTTTGTGGATAATATTCTTTTTAGCTAAACGATCTAACATAGAGATTACTTTAGGCAATAAATCAGATGCAGATTTTTTATCTTCTGCAGCACGTAATCTTTTAATAAAGGTACGTGTAGTTTTTGCCTGATATCTGTTACGTAAACGTTTTGTTGCGTTTGCTCTAATTCTTTTTAATGAAGATTTATGATTTGCCATTTCTATTTAGCCTTTTATTTTTCTTATTCGTTTCCTATAATTCGGGTTGCAAATATAGGATTAATGTTTTTAAATTACAAAACACTTTCAACTTTTTTTTCATTAAAATTGAACCCTATTTCCGAACGGCAAAAATACATTAAAATTATTCATTAATAATACTTTAACATAAATGAATAAAAATTCTTTTCAATGGAGAAAAAAGGCTTAAAAATACTATTTTTGGGCAAAACGATTTTGAGTGAAAAAAAGAATAGCCATCTTTGCATCAGGTTCCGGCTCTAATGCCCAAAAGCTGATGGAGCATTTTAAGCGGAGTAATGAAATAGAAATATCTTTGGTATTGACCAACAATGCTGATGCCTATGTATTACAGAGAGCTGATAATTTCGAAATCCCCACTCATATTTTCGACAGGAATGAGTTCTACCACACGGATGAGGTAGTAGACCTGCTTAAAAACCTTGAAATCGATTTTATTGTACTGGCCGGCTTCCTTTGGCTGATTCCTAAAAACCTGATCCACGCCTACCCGGGCAGAATTGTCAATATCCACCCTGCCATCCTTCCAAAATTTGGCGGAAAGGGCATGTATGGAGACCATGTGCACCATGCGGTTATGTCTGCGGGCGAAACCGAAGGCGGAATCACCATTCATTACGTGAATGAAAGCTATGATGAAGGTGAATACATTTACCAGGCCCGCTACAAAATAGACAAAAACGATAACCTGGAAATGGTAAAATTTAAAGGACAGCAGCTTGAGCACCAGCATTATCCTCGTGTGGTGGAAACCATTGTTAAAAAGATCAGTAAATAAATGATTCGACACAGGTTAATAAGGCTATTAAAATAAATTTTAGCATAGCCAACCTGACTGGCGACTATACATTATTATATATAGTGGAATAAAATTTAATATTGATCGGTAAATCTCATTAAAAAACAATCCTGTTTTACTACCTTTGCGGCTCAAAATTTTCAGTCGAATGAGTCAATCCATTAAAATCAAAAACGCTTTAATCTCAGTATATTATAAAGATGGTTTGGAGCCATTGGTAAAATTGTTAGCCGCACAAGGTGTACAATTATTTTCTACCGGTGGAACAGAACAATTCATCAAAGATTTAAACCTTCCTGTTACGGCGGTTGAAGATTTAACTGGTTATCCATCTATTTTAGGCGGACGTGTTAAAACCTTACACCCAAAAGTATTTGGCGGAATTTTAAACCGTAGAGCATTAGCTGGCGACCAGGAGCAAATTGCTGAATATGAAATCCCGGAGATTGACCTGGTTATTGTTGACTTATATCCATTTGAAGAAACTGTAAAAGCAGGCGGAACACCAGAAGAAATTATTGAGAAAATAGACATTGGTGGTATTTCCTTAATTCGTGCTGCTGCCAAAAACTTCAACGATGTGGTGATTATCGCATCAAAAAACGACTATCCTACTTTAGAAGCGCAATTGGCAGAACAAAATGGCGAAACTACTTTAGCACAGCGTAAAGCATTTGCTAAAAAAGCATTCCATACTTCTTCTCATTACGATACTGCAATTTTCAATTATTTCAATACTGAAGAGCCACTTGATGTTTTTAAGCAAAGTGTAACTGAAGCTAAAACTTTACGTTATGGCGAAAACCCTCATCAAGGAGGGGTATTTTATGGTGATTTAGACGCCATGTTCACCAAACTTAACGGTAAAGAGCTTTCTTATAACAACCTGGTTGATGTGGATGCGGCTGTTGCTTTGATCGATGAATTCGAAGATCCAACTTTTGCGATATTAAAACACACCAATGCTTGTGGTATTGCTTCGCGCCCTACCGTTAAACAAGCCTGGGTTGATGCTTTAGCCTGCGATCCCGTTTCAGCTTTCGGTGGTGTACTGATTACCAATGTGGAAGTTGACCTTGAGACAGCACAAGAAATTAATAACTTATTTTTTGAGGTATTGATTGCTCCTTCTTACCAGGCAGAAGCCGTTGAGCTGTTCAGCAAAAAGAAAAACCGCGTTATTTTACAACGCAATGAGGTTGAATTGAGCAAAAAACAATTTAAAACATTATTAAACGGTGTAATTGAGCAGGATAAAGATTTAATTATCGAAGGTCCGGAGCAAATGACAACCGTTACGGATAAAGCACCAACAGCACAAGAATTAAAAGATCTGTTCTTTGCTAACAAAATTGTAAAACACACCAAATCAAATACCATTGTTTTGGTTAAAGATGATGTGTTGATTGCCAGTGGTGTTGGCCAAACCTCACGTGTTGATGCCTTAAGACAAGCAATTGAAAAAGCAGCTTCATTCGGTTTCAGCGTTAAAGGTGCTGCAATGGCTTCTGATGCTTTCTTCCCTTTCCCTGATTGTGTTGAAATTGCTGCCGAAGCCGGAATTACTGCTGTTTTGCAACCAGGCGGATCTATTAAAGATGCCGATTCTGTTGCAAAAGCAAACGAAAAAGGTATTGCCATGGTAACCACTGGGATAAGACACTTTAAACACTAGTTTGAGCTTAAAGCCGAAAGACTAAAGCTTAAAACGAAGATCCTGATAAAGCCTAATGACTTAAAACTTTAGTCTTTTAGCTTTTTATTTTCCAAATATTTTAATTGTCTTAAAAACAATTTAATAACTGAAGAAAATAAAACTTAAAACAATAAAAAAGCTATTTTTACATTAGGAATAGTATAGATTTGATAAAATAAAGAAAACATACCTTATACATGGGATTATTTAACTGGTTTACGCAAGAAGTTGCCATCGATTTAGGCACTGCGAATACCCTGATTATACATAACGACAAAGTAGTTGTAGATGAACCATCTATCGTTGCTTTCGATCGTACTACAAACAAAGTCATTGCTATAGGTCGTCAGGCAATGCAAATGGAGGGTAAAACCCACGATAATATTAAAACCGTTCGTCCACTAAAGGATGGAGTAATTGCCGATTTCAATGCTGCTGAGGCGATGATTAAAGGAATGATCCGTATGCTTAACGGTGGTAAAGGCTGGATGTTTCCTTCTTTACGTATGGTAATCTGCATCCCATCTGGTATTACTGAAGTAGAAAAACGTGCGGTACGCGACTCTGCAGAGATTGCCGGAGCAAAAGAAGTATACCTGATCCATGAGCCGATGGCTGCTGCTGTAGGGATCGGGATTGATGTAGAAGAGCCAATGGGTAACATGATTATCGATATAGGTGGTGGTACCACTGAAATTGCGGTTATCGCTTTGTCAGGTATTGTTTGCGACCAATCTATCCGCGTTGCGGGAGATAATTTCGACTCTGACATTGTAAACTACATTCGCCGTCAACACAACATTATGATTGGCGACCGTACTGCTGAAAAAATTAAAATTGAAGTTGGTGCAGCTTTACCTGAGTTACAGGATGCTCCTGCCGATTTTGCGGTTCAGGGTCGTGATTTAATGACGGGTGTACCAAAACAGATCACCGTTTCCTATACCGAAATTGCACATTGTTTAGATAAGTCGATCTCTAAAATTGAAGAAGCGATTTTAAAAGCCTTAGAGATTACTCCTCCGGAACTTTCTGCCGATATTTACCAAACAGGTATTTATTTAACAGGTGGTGGTGCATTATTAAGAGGATTAGACAAACGTGTAGCAGCTAAAACTAAATTACCTGTTCACGTTGCAGAAGATCCGCTTCGTGCAGTAGTTCGTGGTACTGGCATCGCCCTTAAAAATATTGGCGGATATAAATTCTTAATGCAATAAAACACGGAAAATGGAAGATGTATGATGGATGATGTATTGACTCCATTATACATTTCCCATCTTCCATTTTACCTAAAAATATGCGTAACCTTTGGATTTTCATCAGCAGATACAACGCATTTTTCTTATTTATCATTTTTTTTATCGTTGGCATCTACCTAACGGTGAAGAACAATTCCTATCAGCGGAGCGTAACCTTAAACTCAAGCAATGAGGTAGTTGGAACCGCTTACGAAAGGTTAAATATTTTTAAACGATATTTAAATCTGGGTATGGTTAACGATAGTCTTGCAGCCGAAAATGCAAAGCTTAAAAGTAAGCTATTAAGCTTAACTACTGTAGATACAGCGAAAGATGTTAAAGTGGTGGATACAGTTACCAATCAACAATACACTTATCTGGCAGCCAAGGTGATTAAAAATTCGATCACTTTGCGCAATAACATCATGACCATTAATAAAGGTACAGTTGACGGTATTAAAAGTGGTATGGCAGTTATTGCGCCTCAACGCGGTGTAGTGGGTTTTATCCGTGATGTTTCTGCACATTTAGCCACTATCCAGTCATTATTACATAAAGACACCAAGATTAGTGTGACCTTGAAAAAGAACAGTGCGCTTGGCTCGTTAGTTTGGGGCGACGGAAATTTCGATATTAAAAAGGCATTTGTGAAAGAGGTACCCAACCACATTAAAATGTATGTTGGCGATAGTGTGATTACTTCTGGTTATGGCTCCTTCCCTGCGGGGATTTTAGTTGGAAAGATTAGCAAGGCAAATGTGGCCACGAATGATAATTTCTTATCTGCAGAATTAAATTTATTTACTGACTTTAGCACATTACAATATGTATATGTGGTTAAAGATAAAAGGGCTGATGAGCAAAAAGCCTTAGAAAGCATCGCTAAACCGAATGAATAGTAGAATCGTAATTGTAAATGTGATCAGGTGGTTTTTACTACTTTTTGTGCAGATATTTTTGCTCAAGAATATGGGGTTTTACGACCTTTCCACACCATTTATCTACGTGCTGTTTCTGCTCTTGCTTCCATTCGGTATCCCAAATATATTATTGTATTTACTGGCCTTTATAACAGGACTAACACTCGATGCTTTTTATGATACCATGGGCGTACATGCCACAGCTTGTGTTGTTCTGGCTTTTGTAAGGATTTCTTTTATATCTATAAGTTTAAACCGCGACGCCATTGACGATCCGGAACCGTCGTTAAGTTATATGGGTTTCCAATGGTTTTCACTTTATGCTTTTCTCTGCGTTATTTCACACCATTTGGTGCTGTTCTTTTTAGAAACATTCAGGTTAACCGAAATTGGTTATACCCTAATGAGATGCGGCTTAAGTTGTATCTTTACACTGCTTCTTATTTTATTGGTAGAGTTTATATTCTATAGAAGAACACCGCGCTAAATGGATCAGTTATTTAACCGAAAATATATCGTTCAAGGATTATTTATTGTAATCGCCCTGATTTTACTGGGGAAGTTATTTTATATCCAGATTATTAGCGATAAGGCCTTCAGCTCCGCCGAGAGTAACGTATTGCGTAAAATTTACAAATATCCGGCCCGCGGTGCTATCCTCGACCGGAACATGAAGGTAATTGTGCAGAACGAACCTGTTTACGATTTAATGGTAACCCCAAATGAAGTCAAACCGTTTGATACGCTTGCATTGGCCAACGCCTTAGAAATTACTGTTGAGGATGTGCGTAAAAAACTAAAAAAAGCCAGTGCACAATCTTCTTATCAGGCTACATTTTTCGAAAGACAGATTTCTGTACAGAGTTACGCACGACTACAGGAAATCATGTACCGTTTTCCGGGTTTCAGAACCCAGGATAGAACGATCAGGCATTACCCCGATAGTATTGCAGGGCAGCTGTTTGGTTATGTAAAAGAAGTAAGTCCTGATGACATTGAAAAATCTGAAGGATATTATAAACCGGGCGATTTTATCGGAAAAAGTGGTTTAGAGCGTTCTTATGAAGATTTTTTAAGGGGCGAAAAGGGAGTGATCAATACATTATACGATGCCAAAAACATTGCCCAGGGTAGTTATGCCAATGGAAAATATGATATAAATGCCGTATCGGGAGATCGTTTAATTTCTTCTTTAGATATCAGGATTCAGCGTCTTGGCGAAGAACTGATGAAAAATAAGGTAGGGGCAATTGTTGCCATCGAACCTTCAACCGGAGAAATTCTGGCTTTTGTAAGTAGCCCAGGATACGATCCTAACCAATTGGTAGGTAAAGACTGGGGTAAAAACTACATGAGTTTGATTGCAAACCCTTACCGTCCGCAGATTGTAAGACCTATTGCAGGACAATATTCACCTGGATCATCGTTTAAACCTGTGGATGCTTTGGTAGCACTTCAGGATGGCGCAATTGATCCAAATACGACCTTTTTCTGTCCGGGTTATTACATGGCCGGAAATCACAAAGTAAAGTGCGAGCACGTAGACGGAACCATTAATATGCAACGCGGTATTGCCCGTTCCTGCAACACCTATTTCTGCCATGTTTTTCAAAACATCATCACTAAAAACGGCATGAAAAACCAGCGCCAGACTTATGCCAATTGGCACGAGCAGATTGCGAAATGGGGTTTTGGACAGAAACTGGGTATAGATATGCCTTTCGAAAAAAAGGGGATATTTTATCAGGCTGATCATTATGATAAAATTTATGGTAAACGCTGGGGTTATACCACCGTAATTTCGCAGGCCATTGGTCAGGGTGAAATTACCTCTACCCCATTGCAAATGGCAAACGTAATGGCAGCAATTGCCAACCGCGGCTATTATTTAAAGCCCCACTTAATTAAAGGTATCGGCGATAAAAATGTAGTGAAAAAAGAATATGTAGTTAAAAACTATGTGGGTATAGATGAGAAATACTTCCCTATTGTAATTGACGGGATGCGGGATGCGGTAAACAGTTCATGGGGAACCGCAAAAGAATCTCAGATCCCCAATATTGTGATGTGTGGTAAAACCGGAACCGTACAAAACCCACATGGCAAAAACCACTCGGTTTTTATCGGTTTTGCACCAATGGATAATCCGAAAATTGCCATTGCGGTGATTGTAGAAAATGGTGGTTTTGGTGGATCTTATGCTGCGCCAATCTCGAGTTTTATGGTTGAAAAATACCTAACTGACAGCATTAAGCCACGTTCAAACGGTTATACCGTAAAAGCATTCTCCGAAACCAATCTTTTGCCTGCATTAATCGATAAGACCAAAAAAGTAAAACCGACTAAATTAGATAGTTTAAAATTAAAAAAGGCAGATTCGCTGAAAAGGGTTAAAGACAGTTTAAAAATAAAACCAGCAATATTAAAACAAACTGTTGCTACCAGGCCGAAAGTAAATCAACCTATTGTAAATCATAAACCTGTAAAAAAATGATACAACAACAGGGAAGCCGTTTCTTTTTTAATGTAGATTGGATTACTGTTTTAATCTATATTGCTTTATGCGCAGTTGGGTTTATCAATGTTTATGCCTCTATTCCACATCACGAAGGGGCAACCACTTTCGATTTTGCAAGCAGTTATGGCAAACAGCTAATTTATGCAATTACCGGGCTGATATTGGGTTTATCAATTTTATTGTTCGATGGAAGGTTATTTAACGTATTTGCACCCTTTATTTACGGCGCTACCCTTTTTCTACTGGTTGTGGTACTTTTTGTAGGGAGAAATGTGGGCGGAAACCAGGCCTGGATCCCTATTGGTTCCTTCAGGCTACAGCCTTCAGAGTTTGCCAAGTTTGGTACAGCCTTACTTTTAGCCAGGTATGTGAGCACTTTCAATCCAAAATTCAGGGATATTAAATCAATTATAATTGCCGGATTGATTGTACTGGCGCCCCTTTTATTGATCATGCTGCAACCCGATACGGGTTCTGCACTGGTTTTCCTGGCTTTTATGTTCCCTTTATACCGGGAGGGCTTATCTGGTTATTTTCTGTTGATTTTCCTTGGGATGATTGTACTGTTTGTTGCCGATTTCCTGGTACCAACTTACATCTTGATTCTTATCCTCACTACTATTGGCGGACTTTTCATCTACAATAACAGACGGAAACAGAAAATCATTATTTCTACCGTACTGGTAACCATTATTGCAATTGCTTATCTTTTTGTGGTTAAAATTGCTTACGAGAAAATTTTGGCACCGCATCAGCGTAGCCGTATAGAATTGATGCTGGGCCTCAAAGCCGATAACAAAGGTGCGGGTTATAATGTAATCCAATCGCAGATTGCAATTGGTTCAGGCCAGGCAACTGGTCGCGGGTTTTTGCAGGGTACGCAAACTAAATATGGTTACGTACCCGCTCAAAGTACCGACTTTATATTTTCTACTATTGGCGAAGAATGGGGTTTTATGGGCTGTTCAGTTGTAATAGGCTTGTATATGTTTTTATTATTGAGATTGATCAATCTGGCAGAAAGGCAGCGATCTACCTTCTCGAGGGTTTACGGCTACAGTGTGGCCTGCATCCTCTTTTTCCACGTATTCATCAATATCGGGATGACCATTGGTATTATTCCGGTAATCGGAATTCCGCTACCATTTATTAGCTATGGTGGTTCGTCATTATGGAGCTTTACGATCCTGGTGTTTATCTTTTTAAAGCTCGATTCTAACCGGATGGGATTTATTTAAGAGTCGGGAGTCCGAAGTCTTTAGTCCGAAGTCGACATTTCGAATGTAGAATGTCTTCGTGAGGATATTCAAGATCTTTACATCAAAATTATCAATTAGGAGATATTGATTGTTTTTTGAAAAGCAAAACCTGTATTCAAATTATTGCCTGCTCCCGCTAAACGCTTTACTGCGTGTTCGCTTTTATCGGGTTTAGGTGGGCAATTCTGTGCTACTATTCTGGGTTAATAAACCCGACAAAAATGAAAATACTTTTTGGAGCAGCCGCATTCACATTGGGCAGCAGCTTTCGCAAAAAGATTGAAATGATGGCGGGGCTACAGCAGCTGTGAAATACTGAACGTTCATTTCCTAATCAAAAAACAAAATTGTTTTTGTTCTTATCAGCATTAGAAACAAAGACGATGCCCTTGCGTAACGCCATCCTGAATTTATTTCAGAACCTAACGAGTGATTCTGAATAGACTTTTTAAGGCATTACAAATGCCAATCTCATGCATCCTCGTTACAAACGAGGACGATGCATAATGGATACTGAAACAAGTTCAGTATGACGACAGCATAAGGTAACACCATTCGCCAAAACGCCAAACACTTATCGCCCTCCGCCCTACTTACTAAACCTTCTATTAAGCAACTCATAAAACTGATCAACGGTTGCTTGTTTGTTAGCCCAGTTATTTTTCGCTGCATAATTATGCTGCAGGTAACTATCTGCTGCTTCGAAGCTGTTCATCTTATTAATGATATCAATTACTTCCGAATAGGCCAGATTATATCCATTAAAAAGATCTTTGATAAAAAGTAACTTCTCATTTAAATTAATCGCCTGTTTTAAATCGGCGATAGGAGCTTTAACAGGCTCATTATTATGGCTGTTTGTTTTGGCCAATAAGTCGTTTAAACTTGGGGCAGGCTTAGCTGCTTCGGGTTGTGGAGCTGGTTTTACAGGAACTGCTTCAGGCGTAAATAAAGGCCGCTCACGCTCAACAGGCGGCGAAATAATTGGTTCATCCAGTTTCACATCCTTCAGTGCCTCAATAGGCTGATTAGCAGCTACCGGCCTATGTTCTTCTATTTTAGCCGCTACAACAGGTGCCTCACCCGCAATTATTTCAGGCGCTTCTTCTTCGTGTGGAATTAAAAAAGGTTCAGGACCAATTTCATCTTCTTCAGTTGGCAGAGGCTCTTCCTGGATAGCTAAAGCATCTTCCTTCTCGTGAATAATTTTTTTACGCGCTAAAATCTCTGCTTCTTCTTTGCTTAAAGGACGATCGAAAATTTCTTCGACAGATTTTGCTTCATAATCGAACTGATCATTTTCATCATGTGTACCCAGTACAAACTCAAAAGTATGGTCGTCCTGGTCGGGTTTAAAGAAATCTTTATCCAAAATCGAATCCGCTTTTTCTTCTTCAATCCTTTCATCGTCCAGTAGCTCCTGTTCAGGCTTTACATCCACACGTTCTTCCTCTTCCTCGGCTGTTACTACTTCTTCCAGTTCCTGCGGATCGAAACACTCATCATCTGCTGCATAATTTTTTTCAGCTTCTGGCAGTATAATGGTATTCTGTTCGGCCAACAATGTATGGTTTCCGGCTTCAGCTGGCTTATGTTCTGTTGTGGCATTTAACTTTTTGACGATATTAACATGATCAGAAAGGAAATTGGCATTAGCGAGAAAAAGCTCAAGTTCCAAATCATTTAATTGTTGAGGATTTTGAGCTAAAAACTGATATTGCTCATTTAATTCTGTTAAAATGCTGCCGATCTTTCTAAAAATATCCTGTTGGTTCATCATAAAATTAAAACGAAATTTTAGTCGATTTATGTTGGTAACTATGTGTTCAAAAATAACACATAATTCTCATACTTAATTTTAATTATCGGAATTCCAAAAACTTAATTTAAACCTACCTAGAACAACATTTATATTTTAAATTTTCGTGATTTTACACTTTTTTGGGTGATTTTGTCACTTTTAAATTCCTTATTTTTGCTAAAATACTATTATTTAGAACACAACTTAATAAATAAGTTCTAACAAAAAATAATCTTCTAGGAATGATAAAATGGTGATGATTTTAATTCTGACACACTTTTATGGAGGCAGGCTGAAGATTATTGTGGCTTAGATTTGATTACCTTCTTTTTATTAAACTTCATTATAATAAGGTTTGTTAGACTCAGAAAAAATATAATTTCTACGACAAAATTCAAAGACTCACAAATATCAACTGATTTTTGTCTTTCTTCATTAAATTGCACATTAGGTCTTATATAAACGTATTCTGAACGAGATTGGTTATTTATTTTCTTATGAGAACTTAAACTCTTATTATCAATTTCAGAAATCTTGTTATAGTGATAATAGTAATATCCAACTATACAGAGCATGGTAATAATTAAAAATACACCAATGATTTTATGGTTTTTGGTATTCATTAGATTAGCGTCATGTAAATAACTTCCTTTAATTTAATTTCTAAATCTTTATTTAGTCTTTATTCAAAATCTGTTAATAAAAGAACCGACATTGCCACTAAATCATATTCACGAAATTATGTATTTTTACTAAATTTATTATCAAACAAAAACAACCATGCTCTCAACAATTTCTGCAATAATGCTTGGTATACCCGAAATTTTAGTACTCTTACTCGGTATATTGATTTTCTGGTCGGTAGCCAATTTTGGAAAAAATACTTCTTTAGGTTTTTGGGGTTCACTCTTACTGGCGATATTCACAACCCCTGTTATTGCCTTTTTTATTATTTTAATTTTTTTCAGAAAACGATAACAACCAAATATAAAGGAAGTTTGTAAAGATGATTAAGTTAAAAAAGTTATTAGTCATTATTTTTGACCTTTTTGACTACAAAATTCTCATATTTGTTCGTTTTAAAAATTATAGAACGGATATAGGGGAATAAAAAAACAGGCATGTTATTTAGCGAACAAAATTTTAGGAGAAGGGGCGAATTTTCAGGAAGTATAGAAGTAGTATGTGGCTCTATGTTTTCCGGTAAAACGGAAGAACTAATCCGCAGGTTAAAAAGAGCCCAGATTGCTAAACTAAATGTCGAAATTTTTAAACCCCGCACCGATACGCGCTACCATGAAACTGCCGTGGTTTCGCATGATTTAAATTCAATAAACTCTACCCCTGTTGATAGCGCTTCGGCCATTTTATTACTAGGCACCAATACACAGGTGGTGGGTATAGATGAGGCTCAGTTTTTTGACAATGAACTACCTGACGTTTGCAATAAACTAGCTCTTAGGGGCATCCGCGTTATTGTTGCCGGCCTGGATATGGATTTTACAGGTAAACCTTTTGGACCGATGCCAGCCCTAATGGCCATTGCCGAGCATGTTACCAAGGTAAATGCGGTTTGTGTTTGTTGTGGTAACCCCGCCTTGTATAGTTACCGAACTGTTGCTGATGAAGCTACGGTTTTGTTGGGCGAAAAGGAAAGTTATGAGCCACGTTGCAGGGCCTGTTATAATCTGGACAAGGGATAGCCATAATTGATTAATCTGTATAAAGGCTAATATTTTTTGATATTGTTTATATGCAAACCATTTATCAAAAGCAGAATTGACACGAATCAGGGCAAATTATAAAGCCAACTATTTATCTTTAGGGCAAATGATTCAATATAATACGACACATAAAAACAGCATTAAAACCATATCGATTTTGGGTTGTGGCTGGTTTGGTCTGGCATTTGCCCGAAAACTGATTCAATTGTCTTATGAGGTTAAAGGCTCTACCACAACTCCTGAAAAGTTATCAAAACTTTCAGCGGAAGGTATTCAGCCGTTTCTGATCAATTTTACGGCTGATCAGGTTTCAGCAGATCCTGATTTTTTTGATGCAGATGTATTGTTTATCTGCATTCCACCAAGACGTAATTCGACTGAACTTCTTGATTATCCTCAAAAGATTAACTCAATTTTAGCAGCCGCAAAAGATAAATCAAAACACGTGGTGTTGATCAGTTCAACGAGTGTTTATGCGGATGAAAACAAAACAGTAAATGAAACCAGCGAAACACATCCCGATACAGATTCGGGAAAAGTCGTGCTAGCTGCCGAAATACGATTTAAGGAACTGTTTCCAGAAAACTGCACAGTGATCCGTTTTGCGGGATTAATTGGTCCTGACCGCAACCCAGGTAGATTTTTTGCCGGAAAAAGTAATGTACCGAACGGTTTAGCCCCAGTAAACCTGATTCATCAAACAGATGCTGTAGGGATTGCGGTTAAACTTTTGGAAAAACAGGCATTTGGCAGAACGTATAATGCCTGCTCACCAAACCACCCTGCTAAAATGGAATTTTACACTCATGCAGCTAAATCTACAGGCCTTGCTGAACCCAATTTTATTGCAGAAAAAAAAGATTGGAAAATTGTAGAAAGTGTAAATGTACCTGAATTTTTGGGTTATGCGTTTGAGGTAGGGATTTAATTTATTGCTTCGTCATTGCGAGGAGGAACGACGAAGCAATCTCACTACTATGGGTTATAGATAGCGATCGCATTAAGATTGCTTCGTGCCTCGCAATGAAGAACCTACAATTAATTCAATAAGCCCAACAACTTGGACTCGGTGGTTAGTGGGCCATCAACCTTTTTCAAATGATAATAAATCTTCAGTCCTTCGACAGGCTACCACTGACTGACTCCAATAGAATGGTCGTCATCTCGACCGGAGCAACGCGAAGTGGAGAGATCTTTGCACTAAGTTATTGAAATCAAATTTAAAAGATTTCTCCACTGCGGTCGAAATGACGGTACTTCGAGACCATTCACTTTCTTTATCCATCTATCCATTCATATTGATTTATGCAATTAATTATCCTTCAGGATGACAATCCGAATGGATTTAGCGAACTTATATTAACTCAACAACCCCAGCAACTCTTTCTTGGTTAAATTCTTAAACAAACTACCTTCAGTCTGGATCAAATCCTTAACCAGATCTTTTTTGGTCGCCTGAAGTTTCATGATTTTTTCTTCAATCGTGTCAGGGCAGATTAAACGCACGGCCATTACATTTTTATGCTGGCCAATCCTATATGCTCTATCTATAGCTTGGTTTTCTACTGCAGGGTTCCACCACGGGTCGACCAGGTAAACATAATCGGCTTCGGTGAGGTTTAATCCGGTTCCACCAGCTTTTAAACTGATCAGAAAAACAGGAATGTCGGCATTCTCCTGAAACGAGGCAACTGCTTCAGCTCTTTTCCGCGTTTGTCCAGTGAGGTATTCATACCTGATCCCCTTGCTTTCCAATTGCTTTTTAATCAGATCGAGCATGGTAACAAATTGAGAAAAAACAAGAATTTTATGCTTGCCGGCCTTACTCCCGATCTGCTCCATCAACACCTCAATTTTTGAGGAAGCCTGCAAATACGATTTTCCATCAGCGAGTAAGGCAGCCGAATTGCAGATTTGCCTTAAGGAGGTAATACTTTTCAGCACGTGCATCGAACTTTTAGGCAGTTCATCTTCCTGTTTACCCAGAATAAAATCCTGAATTTCCTTTTTATTCGCTTCGTATACTTCCCGCTGTTCGGCTCCCATTTCACAATACAGTACTATTTCTGTTTTATCGGGAAGTTCTTTCGCCACCTGCTCTTTGGTTCTGCGCAGAATAAATGGTCTTATTTTTTTCTGAAGTTCCTCTGCCCTTCTGCTATCCTTAAACTGATCGATTGGCGTTGAATATAAATCGGCAAACTGCTGTTTACTGCCAAACAAACCCGGACAAGCGAACGACAATTGTCCATATAAATCAAAGGTATTGTTCTCTATCGGCGTTCCCGTCATGGTTACTTTATTTCGCGACTGCAACATTCGAACTGCTTTATAACGTTGCGATTCCGGATTTTTAATCAGTTGCGATTCATCTAAAAAGATATAATTAAAGCGATAATCTTTTAAGAAACGGATATCAGAAATCAGCGTTCCGTAAGAGGTTAAAATGATTTCAAAATCATCGAAAGTATCAGTCGTTTTGGTCCGTTGGCCAGCATAAATGGTTTTTACTTTTATAGATGGTGCAAATTTCTCTACTTCGGCCTTCCAGTTAAATATTAACGAAGCCGGCACCACCACCAGGTTTGTATTGTGTTTTACTTTTTCGCGCTGTGATAAAATAAAAGCCAAAACCTGAATGGTTTTGCCCAATCCCATATCATCGGCCAAACAAGAACCAAAGTTAAAATCATCCAAAAAGTTGAGCCAGTTTAAACCGTCTTTCTGGTAATGACGTAAAGTTGCGGTTAAACCTTTTGGTACCTCTACCTCCTGAATTGAGTTGGTTCCTTCAAATTTCTGCTTGTACAGTTTCAATTCGTTTTTTACATCACCATCCAATAAAGCATCTTCGTAAAGTTCGTTGATAGAAGCAAATTTAATTTTTGGTGTAAGAATGGCGTCTTCGGTTACTTCACCAGCACTAAAATAAGCAGCAAATTTTTCGATCCATTCATGTGGAAGTATGCCCTGAGTTCCATCATCAAGCGTTACAAACTTACTTTTGTTCCTGATCGATTTATGCAAATGTTTCAATGCAACCTGTTGTTTGCCAAACTTTACTTTCACTTTGGTTTCAAACCAATCTGTTCCACTCAATACCTCAATATTGATTTTGGCCTGAAATTCACTCAATTTGTTGTTTTTGAGCTGGTTGAAGCCTAAAATATGAATTCCTTTATTTCGCCATACGTCAAAAGCATCAAGGAACCAGGCTTCTTCCAGAAACCTTTTGCGGTGCAAATAAAAAGAATCGTTGGTTTCCTGATCATAGAAATAAGGGTGCTGTCTCAAAACGTTCCCAATAAACTGCAGTTCGGCATCTTCATCACGATGCAATGTAAAGAGATTGCCCAGTTTATCTTGCGCCTGGATTTTCTTTTTAGACAGCACAGGTATTTCCAGGCTCCCATAACGCATCACGGGTGTAAGGAGAATATAATCTTCTGATTCTGAAAGATAGATCAACTGTTCATTTTCGAGATCGAAACCTTTTTCTTCGATCTGTATTTTGGTAGCTGGTTTTAAATAAGAATAATCCACATGAATACTTCCTTCTAAAGGCACCAGAATAACTTTTTGAAACTCCGGATATTTGGTTTTATGCAGGATTAACCTGTTGCTCTGCTTTTTGAAAAAACCAATTACGCGTAGAAAATCCAGCCGGCCAATTAAATAAAGCTGATTGTTAAGTTTAACAAAATACTGATGTACCAATACCAGGTTATCCAGTTCGTATGATTTCCCTTCGATGATCAGCCGCCCCGTAATTTCATAATAATCATCGCGCTGGTTTACAGAAAGACGCAGATCTACCTCCAGCAAATGTGCATTAACCGCGGTAATGGTGGAGGCTTGAATGGCTCCAGACTGTTTACTATCCTGCAGGTAAAAAGGGATCTGTTGAGGATTTTTAACGATTGCTTTTAAGGCTTGAATTTCTACCTCGCTTTGATCATTATTGTAATTCTGCTGAAAAGTGGTAATACCACTATAAAATTTTACCTGATCGTTATCATTTGTTTTAAAAAGCAAATCAGCCGGATTGATTCCCTTGATAGGATTTTTAACCTTGCCACTTTTAGTGGTTTCGGCTTCAAATAATTCGACCGTTAAATTGTTGTAATAGCGATGTTGCCCAAAAACCAGGATCATTTTACCTGGGTCGTTTTTAGCCTGTACTTTTATTTTGACTTTAGCTGCCGGAAGTAAAAGTTCCTGTAAATTTTGCTGGACTTCTTTATTAAATGGCTGGAGGGCGTCCATTTTTGGGTGGATAGCTACCTGGCCGTTTTCGTAGCGGAGATTAAAAAGAAGATCAAGATTCTCTTCTTTTTCCAATCCATAATCGATCGCAATTTTGGCAAGCTTTTGTTTCCGCAGGTTACTGTCGAAAAAAATGAGCAAATCTTGCCGTCGCAGGATATTGTATAAAACTCTCGCCTGATGCTCACACAATTTATGCTTGGGTGTAGTGCAACGGCAAGAAAGTTTTACGGAGTTTGAGTGCTGCTGAACCTGAACAATTGGAAAAGATAATCCGGAAGCTTCATCGCTAAAAGCTGCAAAATCGATTTCAATCTGTTCTGGAAATAACTGATAAAAGCCTTTAACATCAGTATGAATGAGTCCGCTTAAATGTTTGAGGATAACAATCTGGCTCAGATTTTTCAGGTTAAAATCCTTTAAGATATAATCGTAAGGATTTTGTTCTGATACTGGATGCGCGGTTACCTGATCACTCATTTAAACTATAATAGGGTATTTGTTTTATAAACTCACGTTTAGGTTTAAGTGTCCACCTAACCCAACTTTAATAATCCTCATTAAAGTTGAAAGTCTAATGTCGCTTGCATTATTCTCAATTCTAGAAATGTAGGTTTTTGTAGTACCGCATTTTTCAGCAAGTTGCTCTTGCGTCATCCCCTTTTCTTTCCGGAGTTCTTGAAGCATGGCTCCTAGCTTAAAACTTTCAAACTCTTGTTCGTAAACCTCTCTTTCTTCAGTTCCACGTTTGCCATACTCGCTATCCAAATGATCAGCAAATGATGTCAGTTTATTTTTTGTCTTTTCCATCGAAATATTTCTTTTTAAGTTTTTCAGCCAGCTCAATTTCGTTTTTAGGTGTTTTTTGCGTTTTCTTTTGGAAACCATTTACAAGGATGATCAGTTGTCCCTTATCGAAAAAACTAAATACCCGAAAAATATCTGAACCAACTTCAACCCTAATTTCAAAAAGCCCTGAAGAACCTGTAAGGTGTTTAAAGTATTTTTCAGGAACTTTTTCAAGTGTAGCGATTAATTGTAACGTCCAATTGAATTTTTTCTTTACGTTGGGTTTGAGCTGTTCGTAAAAATCCAAATAGTATTCTTCAAAGTAGAAAATGTCTCTGATAAATTCTTTGTTCATTAACCAATTTTAAGCTAAACAAAGTTAGCTAATTAGATAACAAATTCCAAACTAACATGATTACACACCTCGCGACTAAAAGATATACTGTAGTAGATCATTTTATAATCATTACCACTAGAAGTCGGCTACGCTCGAAATGACGAATCCGGCTCTTTACTACAACGATTTACGCAAGTTCAAATAAAAAGGCACTGCTATCTTTTCAGTTTTTCCGTTAAGGATAAATTCAGCAGCCTGTGCACCTAGTTCGCTAAAATCAGTAGAGATGGTAGTAATCCCATCCAAAATAATTCTTTTTAAAGGTGTTTCGTTATATGAAATTACGCCAACATCCTTCCCGATTTTAAGTTTTTGGGCAATTAAGCGTTCAATCAGTATCACCAGGTCATCTTCCATGAGGTTAATGTACACTTCACCTGGATTAATTTCCTCATCTTTAATGTTGTGGATTACCTTATGATCAAAAGCATATTGCTGGCAGAACCTGTAAAAACCGGTTAGTATTTCATGAGGGAAATAACTGTTCTTTGGGAAAATGATTTTCAGGGTGCGGTAATGTGAAAGGCGTTCTAAAGCCTGCTCTAAAGCTGCATAAATATCCTGCGCAAAGTTTTCATAAGCCGCAGCATAATCGCCGGTTACCCCTGGCAGCAATTTATCAAGAATAACCAGTTTTTCTTTTGGGATGGTATTGATAATTTCATGTGCATTTTCTCCCCCTTCTAAAAAATGTGGAATAATTACAAAGTGCGAATAATCGTCGCGCTTGGCCACAATCATTTTTTTAAAGAGTGCAAAATCGTTATTGTAGATATAAAAATCAATCGCAGCACGTTCTCCCAAGGTTTTAGTGAAGGAATCGTAAATGATCTTTTTATGTGTACTGAGTTTATTAAAAAGCAAACAAACTTTCAGTTTCCGCGAAAAATCGGTATTGATAATAAAATAGCCCTTGCCAGGCACAGAATCAACCACCCCTAATTTCCGGAGATTACGGTAACCTTTTTCGGCAGTATCTCTCGACATCTCCAGGCTGAAACTCAGCTCATTTATAGAAGGCAACAAACTATTTTTCAGAAGTTTACCGCTTTCAATAGCCGCCAAAATGGCATTTGTTAGCTGCTTGTATTTTGGCGTCGAAGAATACTCGTCGACGTTAAGATAGGGGATTAAATCTTCTGGTTTCAAATTGACTATATTGATGTAGGAAATTCTAATATACGGAAATCCCTAAAAATCTATGGTTCGTTGTATTGCAGAATAGTATTTTAGCTGGATCATATCCGTTGGTGCTGGGTTTTCGTTCCAGGCATCATTTATTGCCAAAGCTGTACCTATTGCCGTAGCTTGCGAAACTGAAGAAGCATAAACCTCTATATCTGGAATAGAAATCGCTAACAGATGCATATAAATTGCATTTTTTCCGAAACCACCATCTACAAAAATTCTTTTCACACCTGCGTTTAAAATCAATTTTAACGAATAAATCTGCTGTTTGATCAGATCAAAAATCAGTTGATGATAGGCTTCTTCTGCCGTTTGAAAGAGGTTCAAATCGCGATCAGGAAAAGCTGAGCCTGCTGAAAAACCCTGTTGTTCCTGTTGGTTTTCGGGTATTTTATTGGCCAGTTTTAAAATCATTGCAGGGTTAAACTTCAAATGTTTAAACAGATAAGCCGCACGATCGAAATGTTCTGCAATCCGCTTAAGTTGTACTTCATGCTCGTAGCCTGCAAAAATCCGAGAAGCCTTAACCGCCTTACCTTTAAAGTGCATGTAACACAGGCAATCTTGTTTAAGTTCTTCAGCTGTTAATGGCTCCTGGTTAAAAGGATTTAAACTAATGCACCATGTTCCGGTTGAGATGAGTACAAATGGCGTATTAAAATTGGCCAGGTAAGGAATCAATGCTGCAGAACTATCGTGTAAACCTACTCCAACATTTACACTGCTACCTTCGAAATCGGTTTTCAGGCTGGAATCTGCAGGCGTAAATGCACCAAATTTCTGGTCGATTTTCTCGGTGGTAACCCAGCTGTGGTACTCACTTTTTTTAAAATCCCAAAGCTGGGTATGGCAACCAATACTGGTGATATCGGCCACGGCCTTACCTGTAATCAAATAACTCAAGTATTGAGGCAGGTGTAAAGCCCATTTCACCTTTTTAAATATTTCGGGTTTTTCGTGCTTTAGGCGGTACAATTGCATCCCCGAATTTAAGCTACCTAAAATTGGTGAAGCTGTTTCTAAGGAAATCTTCTCCTCGCCTCCATATTTTGAATAAAAAGCCTTTTTAAGCTCCTCGGGATATTCCTTTAAATAGTTATAAAGCGGTGTTAGTGGATTGCCATTTTCATCGAGATAAACAAAACTGGCACCATAAGTAGAAAAGTTTATGGCCTTAACATCGAACTCTTTTAACTGCAAAACCTGATTTAGGGAATCGTAAACGGATAAACGCAGGCTTTCCAGATTTTCGCATGGTTCGCCATCTTCATCAACTGTTTCTACAAAACGTGCAGACCGTTCGTAAACAATACTGTAATTTTCGTCGATCAAGAACAGTTTTTTATTTGTTTTCCCGACATCAAATATGGCAATAACAGGTTTAGGCATTTTCTATTTCTCTATTTACAAACCTGTGGCAACAGTATTTCCGCGGTGATTAACTAACTTGTTTCTAACCTCTAAACCGCGGTATAATGCGATTGGTGATAAGGCCGCTCCAGCTCTCAATCTCGCCTCAGCTACTAAAGCCCTTAAATCGCTCCGGAAAGTATTTTGCAAAATTTCCTGTGCTTTTGCCACGTCGTTATTGTTCTGAGCTTCGTTTAATGCTTTTCGATCAACCAATAAAGCCTGTGCATAAGCAATCATAATGGCTTCAACAGATTGCAATAAATCCTCTAACGGATCTTTCACATTGTGTGAAGCATCGATCATCCAACCCAAATCTTTTACATGGTTCATACCTTTTGCATCCATCCCTTCTACCAACTCATTAAAAATCAGGAATAATTGGTAAGGTTTAATGCTTCCGGCAGTTAAATCATCATCACCATATTTAGAATCGTTGAAGTGGAAACCACCCAATTTCCCTTCCATTAACAATAAAGCCACAATCTGCTCAATGTTTGCATTTGGCAAATGATGACCTAAATCGACCAAGGTATAGGCTTTTTTACCCAATTTACTGGCGTATAATAGTGATTGTCCCCAATCTCCAACCGTAGTCGAGTAAAAATTAGGTTCGAAAGCTTTGTACTCCACAAACATTTTCCAATCTTCCGGCAGTGCTGAATAGATCTCCTGAAGACTTTCAAAGGTATTCTCAAAGGCTTTACGAAAATTCAGCTGACCAGGGAAACAAGAACCATCGGCTAGCCAAACGGTTAATGCATCAGATCCTAACGCGATACCATGTTTAATTACTTCTATATTATGCTCAATGGCTTGCTTGCGGATATCTTTATTTACATTCTGCAATGAACCGAATTTATAACTATATGCAGCACCTTTCTGATCTTGAAAGGTATTTGAATTCATGGCGTCGAATTTTAAACCATAGCTAGATGCCAAAGTTTTTAACGCTTCTGCATTTTGAGGGATATCCCAGGGAATGTGAAGCGAAATTGCACCACTTGCACCATTTAGCGCATGAAGCAAACCAACATCTTCAATTTTTTCTTCAATATTACGCGGTTCACCACCAGTAATGGCAAAACGGCCAAAGCGTGTTCCACCTGTACCTAAAGCCCAGCTTGGAATGGCTATCTGAAAATCAACCAGTTTCTGGATTACGTTTTCCAGATCAACGTGAGACCAATCTTCTTTTAGAAATGAAAGTTTACGTTGATGCGAGGTTAAAAGGGAGTCGTTATGTTTTTCTATCTGCTTCTGCTCGATATTCATAAGAATATTTGGTTTATTAGGTTAATCATTGCGGCGAGATAATCGCCATTCTCGCTCATCCCCGTTTCAAACGAGGACGATTATAAAAAAATTAAAGTCATTTTCGATCTGCGCAAGGCACAGACCGATTAAACAACCTACTAAAACTCAATTTGTCCGCTTTAGTCCGTGTTTCCACAGACTACTTTTTTAGCCACAGATTTACACAGATAAACACGGATTTTGTATCTGTGGTTAATATTTTTAATTCGTTCTACTCCATGGTCTGTGTCCCCACGGACCACTAATCCAATTATACGTTTCCTTCTGTGAGCACACAGACCGAGGATAAGCTATCTTACAAATGCCATGGCTACTCCACCATCAACATTCAAAACATTTCCTGTTGATTTTTGCAACAAGCCACCTACAAAGGCGAAACAGGCATTGGCAATATCATCCGGTAATATGATCTGGTTCAATAAGGTGCGTTTGGCGTAATAAGCTGGCAACTCTGCAACGGTAATTCCATAAGCTTTTGCACGGCCTTCTGCCCAACCACCTGCCCAGATATTGCTATCGCTGATTACAGCATCAGGGTTAACCACATTTACACGGATATTATCGGCACCCAATTCTGCAGCATTTAACCTGCTCAAATGTAATTGAGCAGCTTTTGCACTGCCATAACCGGCATTATTCGGTCCACTTACCAGGGCGTTCTTACTTACAATATTAATGATATCGCCACCAATATTCTGCTTTTGCATCGTATTTGTTGCAGCCTGGGTAATAAAGAACTGACCTTTTACCAAAACATTATATAATAAATCCCAATCTTTTTCGGTGTGATCAGCAATGGTTTTAGAAATTGATAAACCTGCATTGTTAACAATAATATCTACCCCACCAAAAGCCAGGGCAGCAGCATCGAAAGCTTGTTTAATATCGTTTTCGCTGGTTACATCCAGAATTGCAGTGCTATAAGAATCCTTGCCATAAAGGTTTGCAAACTCTTTACCTGCTTCTTCCAAACGCCCGGCATTCATATCGTTTAAGATTACCACACCACCTTCTGCAACAAATTTCTTCGCAATTGCTTTACCGATGCCACCCGCACTACCTGTAATCAGGGCAATTTTTCCTGTTAAAGGTTTTGGTTTTGGCATACGCTGTAATTTCGCTTCTTCCAACAACCAGTATTCGATATTAAAAGCTTCCTGGTGTGGTAACGAAGTATATTCTGAAACGGCCTCAGCACCTTTCATTACGTTAATGGCATTAATATAGAATTCTGCTGCAACCCTTGCGGTCTGTTTATCTTTAGAGAAGGTAAACATGCCGATTCCAGGGTATAAAATAACCACTGGATTGGTATCCCGGATAGCCGGACTGTTTGGATGTTTACAAGCTTCATAATAAGCGGTGTACATTGCCCTATAGGCCTCGAAAGCAGGTTCTAATGTCTCTTTTAGCGCCTTAACATCTGATAAATCTGCATTACTTTCTAGTATTAAAACCAGCGGACTGATTTTAGTTCTCAAAAAGTGATCAGGACAACTGGTTCCCATTGGGGCCAAACGATCAAGATCATTAGAATTGATAAATTCCAACACCCGGCTGTCGTCGGTAAAATGACCGATCATGTGCTGTTTAGAAGAACATAAACCACGTAAAACGGGCGCTAAAGCAGCCGCCTGTTGTTTACGCTGATCTCCTGCTGCACTTTCAATCTTTTGTCCTCCAAAAACAGGGCCTTTTTTACCATAATTCTGGTTCAGGTATTCGGAACAGATTTCGATTACTTCTAAAGTATTCAGGTAACTTTCATAAGCCGTATCGCCCCAGGTAAATAAACCATGCGAGCCCAGCATAATACCACGGATACCCGGATTTTCATCTAAACATTGTTTTAATTGTAAACCCAGTTCAAAACCCGGTTTTTTCCATTCTACCCACCCAATGGTTCCTCCAAATAATTCTTCGGTAATTTTTTTACCGTCTTTAGCTGCCGCAATTGCAATGGCCGCATCGGGGTGAAGGTGATCGATATGCACAAATGGCAGGAAACCATGCAAAGGCGTATCGATTGATGGTGCTTTAGAACTTAAATCGAAAATGCAGTGGTTAAACAGTTCAACCATTTCATCCTCATGTTCTACCCCACGATAAATATTTTTCAAGCTACGTAAACGATCAACATATAATGCTGCGAGGCCACTTTTCTTTAAAGTACCTAAATCGCCGCCTGAACCTTTTACCCACATCACTTCGGTTTCTAAACCGGTAAGCGGATCTTTTTCCAATACTTTACACGAGGTATTTCCACCTCCATAATTGGTTAAGCGTAAGTCTGCACCCAATAAATTAGAGCGATAAATTAATAGGGCAACTTCATCTCCAGCCAGTTTTGCGGCTTCCTCTTCATCCCATAGATAGCTTACGTGCTTATAACTTTTCGTATCGATTGACATTCTTATATTCTATTTAAATTTTTATTTATTAACCTTTAATTGAATTACCATAACCCACAATAAGTACCGAAATGATGATGGTTAAAATACCCGCCAAAACAGTAATCAATGTTTTTCTTGATACACCTTTCCACTCTTTTAATACCAGCCCCCATATATTGGCGATGAGGATGATAAAGGCCATGTGCAGAATCCATGAACTGGCACCATTACCCATTTTGCTTTCACCCATACCGTAGAAAAAAAACTGCAAGAACCAGGTAGTACCTGCCAGGGCAGAAAAAATATAGTTTTTTAACAGCGGCGTTTTTGCATTGGTATAATCGCCAAATGTTTTGTTTCGGGCATTCAGTACCATACACCAGATAAAATTGGTAGTTAAACCTCCCCAAAGCACAATTACATAAGTAACGTTATTCTGGAATAAAAAATTACCGGTTTCAGCAGGATTTGCTGCTTTCCAGATGGCATTTGCTGCATCAGCCATTGGTTTTCCGGCTTCGATACCAAAATTGAAACAGGCGCTTAAAACACCCGAAACAATTCCTACAAATAAACCAAGTCCGAATTTATATTCGGTTTTTACCTCCATCCCGTGCGGATCGGTAATGCCAGATTTCATTTCCTTTTCTTTCATCATACCTGCTTTACCGCAGATGATAATTCCAACCACACAGACCAAAAGCCCCAGTAATACCATACGGCCCCAATCGGTATGCAGAAACATGGTAAAAGTATCTTTACCTGCCTGCGGAAAAAAATCGAAATAAATAGATGGCAGGATTGAACCCAAGACCATACAAAGCCCTAGAATGATACTACTCCCTAATGATACGCCCAGATAACGGACGCCTAAACCATAAGTTAAGCCGCCGATACCCCAAAGCACACCAAAAAAATAGGTTAACCATAAAATGCTACCGTTGGTACTGGTGATTATTGCCGTAAAATTTGGGATAGTTAAATAAGCGGCAAGTGGCGGAACGATTAACCAGGAGAAGATTCCTCCAACAATCCAGTAGCTTTCCCAAGCCCAGCCTTTAACTTTTTTGTATGGAATATAAAAGCTTCCAGAGGCAAAGCCACCGAAGAAATGAAATATTACGCCTAAAATTGCTTGCATGCTCTATTAATATATTTGGTTGCTCTAAAATAGAATATACAGTAATTTTAACTGTTATGCACTGTTATGGATGAGAGATGGAAGACGTAAAATGGATGATGGAATTAGGTCAGTCCGGAGACGGAGGTCGGAAGTTATAATGTAGAAAAAAGCGAGCTTTAGTGCATTTTCAGATTTTTGAGTGATGTAAGATGTTATCATCTGACACCTAGCAAATATCAAGTGAATAGTATTAGCGTTGTCAACTTTCTAGCGTATTTGCTATTAAAGTTGACAACGCTTCTCATGGAAAAAATATAGCTTCATTTTTTGTTTGACCACCTAAGCAACCTGAGAACACTTAAGATTTCCTAGTGATAATTTTTAGATATAGATTTCTCCACTGCGGTCGAAATGACGATCTCTTACAGCAATGACGATATTTTCTGCACAATATCTTCAATAACATCAGCGGATTTTAGGATTTTATAATGCCCCACATCTTCAAAAGATTTTGAGTTGATGGCAGGATATTTATCCAGGAATTCTTTAAGATAAGCATATGGAGATATGTGATCAGCAGGATCGAATGCCAGAAAATGATCAATCTCCGGACTTAGCTGATAAAGTTCGGTCAAGTTAAAGTGGCTGGCAGGAACAGGGAATTCTTGAGCAAAATTCGCAAAAAATATATCCTGATCTTTTGCTCCGATGCTTACCGAATCAAGGCTCTGTTCGAAGTTTTCTTTTAACCGGATTAATGGCGCAATGCTGATCAACAGATCCGGAGTTATTCCTAATTCCTGTAAAGCAATTACGTTGGCCATGCCACCAAGCGAATGTCCGATCAGCACATCAGGCTGCGCATAATTTAAGGAAATAGATTTTACCGAATCGGCATATAACATCAGGTTGGAAAATTCAGAGATTGAACTTCCGTTGCCTGGTGCATCAAAAGCGATAATTTCCAGGTCATCTATTTTCAGGAGTTCAATAATCAACTCATAAAAGTCTAAAGCTTTTGAAGCCCATCCATGCGTGAGTAAAACTTTACGTTTTCCATTTCCCCAGCTAAAACAGTTAATGGTTACGTTGGCATTGGTAAAATAGGTATCAAAAACCTGGAGACTAAACTGTTTTGATACAGCAATAAGTTGTTCCTGATGCAGGCGTAAAGGCATTTTGGGCGAGTAAAAAATAAACTCACGCATTAAAGCTACATCAGGATTTGCCTGTGTCAATTTCAGCTCGTTTCCAATCTGTTTTAGTCTTTTCAATTCGAGCTTATTTATGGGTTAAACCAAATGCGATTTTAAATCAGCCGGAGAATAATTGATCGATTTTAAAGTTTTATCGTCAGATTTCCTGAACACCAAAAATAATCCATCGATTTCTTTGTAATAAGATTCGGTCTGGTCTTTATCTAAGTAAAACTGGATCGTTTGCTCAGCTTCTTCAACAGTTTTGCAAGCTTTGCTCATATTAGAACGGTGGACTTCATCAAATAAAGTCTTAAATTTTCCTCCCAAACCAAACTCATGGATGGCACCAGCCAAAACATACTGCAGATCGCAAAGGGCATCAGCAACTTCTACCAGATCATCATTTTCTACAGCTTCCTGTAATTCTTTCAACTCTTCCGCTAAAAGCGAAATACGCAAATTAGCTCTCTGTTTTGAAGGAATAACCGGACTTTCTAAAATAGGATGTTTAAAGGTAGTGTGAAATTCTGCAACCTGGTTTAGCGAATTGGTTTCTTGCATGGTGATTTTTGATTTTAATCTTTTACGCAGCAAACTTAAAGAAAACAGAAGAAATATTGGGGAGAATTTATGCATAAGATTGTGTGCTAACTGGATTATTTAATTGTTGCATTGCTAATTGTTAACTGCAAATTACAAACCATTGAGATTAGTTAATTGAAAGATGAATCCCAACAATTGAACAATCTAACAATTCAACACTATTATATATACCTTAATTAACTACCTTTCTTCCCTTCCCTAACCACTTTAAAAAATTCTTCTTTATAGGTTTCGCCGATGGGGATGGCCTGATCGTTGATATAAACGGTGTTTCCATTTACCATTTTAATCTTTTCAATAGAAATAATATACGATTTATGGATTAACCCCTTCTATAAAACCAGCAGCATCCAAACATTACAGGCAAAATGCCCCGAGTTACCTAATGGGGCAGCGAGTTTTTTAAACCCTGCCCTTTCATACATACCAATTGCTGTGGTAAGCTCAGGGAAAGATTCTAAATAAACCTCATTATAACCAAAGTGTTGGGCTGATGCTATACTTTTTTCCATGAGCATTTTGCCAATACCTTTCCCGCGCGAAGATGAAGAGGTGTACAATTTAACCAGCTCAACACAACCATCTGGCAAGCCTTCTGTTGGATAAATGCCACAACCGCCAATAATAACCCCATCCTCTTCGGCCAACCAATAAGCAGATTGCGGATGTTCGAAAACTATAGATAACTCATCAGTTGTAGGATCGGTATAAACAGTACCGGGCTTGTCTATTTTAAATTCTCTTAAAATCGTCCTGATCATTGAAGCGGTAGCAGTATTATCTTGCGCAGTTATCTTCCTGATGGTGATGGCCATATTACTCTTATTTTATGCAAAGTTAAAAAATGAGTAGTGGCTTTCTAATAAAAGCAAACAAAATGCCTTCTAATTTCATTTATAAAGTATTAAAACAGATTTACACCATGGAAAACGAAGAAAATAAAACAGGAACAACATCAGGCACAAATCGCCCAAAACCAACAGATGATGTACAGCTGGAAATAGAAACCGTAACGCCTTCAACAGAAAAGGAAACCGAAAAACCAAGTGAGGCATTAAAAACCGAGGAAGTTAAGGATGAGAAAAAATTGAATGATCAGGATGAAGAAGCAGATACTACGGGGAAACCTGCCGAAGAAGAGAAAACTGGTAGCGACGATAAACGCGATGATATCGAAACCGCTACACCAAGTGCTTAGTTAATTTTGGTTAAACGCATATTACAGCTGAAATAGTTTTACTATTTTGGCGTTATGAATAACATGAAAGAAAAACTATTGCTTTTCCTGTTTACCATAAGCATTTTTGGATGTGGAATAAACAGGCAGGCACAGCAGATAAAAGCACTTGAAGATTGCACCTATAAAATTACAGGTGTACAACAGGTATCGATTGCAGGCACAGATGTTAAAAAGTTAATGGACCAGCAAAGCTTTAGCTTAACCAGTTTACCAGGGGTTGCATTGGGTTTGCTCAGAAAAGACATTCCGCTTAGAGCCAATCTAAATTTAGAAATAACCAATCCGTCGGGCAATTTAGCGGCTATAAACCAGTTCGAATATAAGATATTGGTCAACAATACTGATTTGGCAGAAGGCATCGTTAATCAAAATGTAAGCATTGCACAAGGCCAAACGGTTACCGTTCCGGTACAATTGGTGAGCAACATTTACGGACTAATATCTAATGGTAATGTATTTAACGATATTATCAAGGCTGCTCAAAAAGGATCATCGTCAAAAGATGAAAAACTAGGTTTATTAACCATAAAAATAAAACCAACCTTTATGCTGGGCAATACACCTGTTAAATATCCAGGATACATAACTATTAACAAAGATATCAGCAGTAAAATATTATTGTAAATACCGTCACAAATAAAAATGCCCGCTTAACTAAATATGTTAAGCGGGCATTTTCATTATTAGCTTTTATTAAAATTTCTTATCTGGCGTCATCACCATACCTTTAAAGCCTTTTGGATCTAACTTTTCATCTAATGCTCTTAGTTGTGTCACCGATAATTTTGATGGCATTACTGTTGTCGTTGTACTTAAACTAGCTGTTTTTGCAGCTGTCGTTATAAAAGTTCCATTTTTGGCGTATGAAAGAGCATTGGCCAACAATGTTTCTGTTTCATCACCCCAGGCCTTGGTTAAATCTTCTGCCGATTCTTTGTCTACCGTTAGGCCAGAATAGTAACCGCCAACACCAAGTTTATTTTTAGTTTCAAATTCTGGAATGTACATATCCACCTTGTCTATTCTGATTGGAAAGAAACCCACAGGTTTACCGTATGTTGTTGTACCAATCATTTTTACGTCCATTACTGGTTTTAAACTGTTAATGGTTAACTCGCTTGCAGAGGCTGTTGATCCAGTTACAATAAAATATATGCGGTTTAAAGATAATGAACCGGACTTTGCAAATTTCTCTATATTATCTGCAGCTGTAGGCGAATAATTTAAATCTGCATATGTAGCATATTTTCCGTTTACACCAGTGGTAAAAGTCTGTAATTTACCGTCATCATCCAACAGCGGCTGATGTGCCAGAACGGAGGCTTTACGTTGAGCAGTAGTGATAGACTGTAAATAGTTATTGTAATAAGAAGTGAACATCGTATTACCTGTTTCGCCTGCTGGCGCCGCTAAATTGATGATTTGGGTAGCTGTTGAAACATAGCCACCACCGTTATAACGTAAATCAATAATTAATTCACTCACCCCTTGTGTAGCAAAATTAGCAAAGGCTGTATTTATCGCCGCAGAAGCATTATTAGTAAAACTATTAAAAACAATGTAACCGACTTTCTTTGTACCAACTGTATAAACATTGGTAAATAAGATCGGATTAACGCTATAAAAGCTACTGGATACAACAGCTGTTTTCGGGTTACCGCCTAGATCATTAAAAGCAAGAGTCACCGTTGCATTAGCACCAAAAATGGCATTATTTAAAAAACTAACTGCACCAGGGTAGGTCAGATCTGTTCTTCCGTTTACACTCGTTATCCTGCAGCCGCGTGTTAAACCCTGCAAGGCTGCAGGAGAGTTAGGATAAACATATTTCACCCTTAAATCTGTAGTATTATTATATTGAACAGAAAAACCGTAATCATTGGCTGAGCCATTTACATCTGCCTTAAGCGCTCCTGTTTTACCTGTAGTAGCGGCAGTATAGTCGAAAAACGAATATTTAGGTTCGCCGGGAGTGCTTCCATATTCATATGGTTTTCCTGTTGCCGGATCTAAAGAATATTGTGTCATGGCATATAGTTCTGCTTCATTCGAACTAAATCCACGTGGATTAAACACCTCATAAGTGGGTAGCGAAGTATTCCAATAATAAAGTTCTTTACCGTATAAATAAATAGAATCTTTAGTCAATTCATCCCGCGTTCCGCTAGGCGTCGTCACAACCGGTGGAGTTACAGGCTCATCAGGTGCAGTACTGCTCTTTTTACAGCCGGTAATAGCCCCAAAGCTTAAAAAACCTAGCGTTACCAGGTAAAAGAATTTCTTATTTCTCATTGGAATTTATAGTAATGTTATCTATATACGAATAAGGCAATCGTTAAGTTGTTCCGAGATAAACTTTACCTACCAACAAACTAAAATTTAACTCAAAATTGTACACTCATGCATATATATTGGTGAATTACGTAAATCTACCGATTAAATTACTTTTCATTGAGATATTTAGCAATTTTTAACAGATCTGCTAACGGTGTTTCACTATTAGTCCTTATGCCCCCACAAAAATTGTCGCCTTTGCACCGCTTAAGTCAATCAAATCCTGTGCAAATTTGTTATACTAATTATCTGATTTAAAACCAGGAACTATGGAAAAGATCGAACTTAAAACCACAATTAACGCCACAGCAAAAAAAGTTTGGAATGCACTGTTTGGCGTAGAAACCTACCCTAAGTGGACAGCTGTTTTTATGGAAGGATCGCGTGTAGAAACCGACTGGAAAAAAGGAAGCAAGGCCCTGTTTCTGGGCGAAAATGGAGATGGGATGGTAGCTGTGATTCAAGACAGTATCCCAAACCAGTATATGTCTATCAAACACCTTGGTGAGATAAAAGACGGCAAGGAAGACTACAGCGGGAATTGGGGCGAAACACTTGAGAATTATACCCTCAGTGAAAGAGATGGCAAGACAGAACTCGTTATTGATATGGGCATTAGCGATGAATGGAGAGATTATTTCGAAAAAACATGGCCTAAAGCACTGGATAAGGTTAAAGAGATAGCCGAAAATCCCGATGAGCAACTGTAAAAGTCAATTTGAAACAAAAGCCAAAAATAAAATTGTGCTGCGTGGAATTTTTTACTAAATGGCATTAAACCAAAAAAGCCTTTCATTTCTGAAAGGCTTTTGGAAGTGGTGCCACCTGGATTCGAACCAGGGACACAAGGATTTTCAGTCCTTTGCTCTACCGACTGAGCTATGGCACCATCCGTTTGGGATTGCAAATGTAGTGTTCTTTTTCTCAATTCCAAAAAAGGATTTCAGTTTTTTTCATCAAAACAGGACCTTAAATCCTCATCTTTTTGATAAGCAAGAAGATGCACTAAAAAAAATATTTTTATTTTATATCGCGCGCTTAGGCGACTTAAGGTAATCAAAAAAACATATCCCTATAAATGGTCAATAATATTCCTTAGAAAAACATACTCCAGGCCATCTATATCATCCATTACCTCACTAATCTTTTTAAATCCTAAGCTAGAAATAAGTTTAAGCGAATCTTTATTTTCCGGCGAAACACTGGCTATAAAATTTTCAACTCCAAAATTTATGTTTGCCCAGTTCATTACAGCCGTAGCAGCTTCTGTTGCATAACCCTTTTTCCGGTAGTCTTTAATAATGCGATAGCCTAATTCAACCGCGTTTGTAGCATATTCTTTTAAATATTCAGGATTTGGCTTACTATGGAACCTCACCAATCCTATCATTCGATCTTCGTCCGCTAATATAATTGCCCTTGCCGACCATGGCAAGTAATCTGAATCTTCAAATTGCTTTAAACCGTATCGCAAACTACCTGGATGATCGAACATTTCTACAGGAATATTAGCTTTCATTAAAAGTGCTGCCCCTTCTAAATCATTTTCCAGGAAATAGGATATCATTTCCTTATTCATTAAACGAAGGATTAGCCTCGGGGTTATAATATCATCTGTAGATTTCTGCATGACACAAAAATGCTAAAATACTTACCATTTATATGGAATATAAGATGCTATGATTAAGAAACTCAAAAGAAAACTTCAAGCCAATTTAAAAGTACGGCGTAAACTTAGATAATCTCAGGTGGCTTAGGTGGTCAACAAATAAAATACTATGCTAATCTGTTGCAAATAAATAAACAAGGGCAATTTCAATAAGAATGCCATAAAACCAAAAAAGCCTCTCATTTCTGAAAGGCTTTTGGAAGTGGTGCCACCTGGATTCGAACCAGGGACACAAGGATTTTCAGTCCTTTGCTCTACCGACTGAGCTATGGCACCATCCGTTTGGGATTGCAAATGTAGTGTTCTTTTTTCAAAAGCAAAATTTTTTTTCGATTATTTCATTGCTACACTGATTATCAATTAATTAATTTTTCACTATTTTTAATAAAGGCCTTAATACTTGCTTAGAATGAGTACAAACAAACAATTTTATTATTTTTTTTATGCATGCATAGTATTTTTTTGAGATTAATATCCTAATTTAGCATAACAATCTAATTTTGCATGGTGGCACAGATCCTTTTTCTAGTACTTACACTTGCAGCAATTGCGCTGTTTACAGTTAACCTGCGTAAAATAATTCGCAATATCCGTTTAGGCAAACCGGTAAATCGACAAGATCAACCGCAAAAAAGATTAATGACGATGCTTCGGGTGGCTTTTGGTCAATCTAAAATGGTTGTTCGCCCTATCCCTGCCTTCCTCCACTTTTTTGTTTACATAGGCTTCGTCATTATCAATATTGAAGTGTTGGAAATCATGATCGATGGTTTGTTCGGCACACACCGCATTTTTAATGGCTTGGGTGGTTTATATAATTTCCTGATCGGCTCTTTTGAAATTCTGGCTTTTACCGTTTGGGTTTCGTGCGCTATTTTTCTGGTACGCAGGAACATCCTCAAACTTAAACGCTTTAGTGGCGTAGAAATGAAAAGCTGGCCGAAATCTGATGCGAACTATATCCTCATCACCGAGATTTTATTAATGAGCGCTTTCCTGCTCATGAACGCAGCCGATGCTAAACTCCAGCTTTTAGGTGCAAAACACTATGTAAATGCAGGTGCTTTTCCGGTGAGTCAATATTTAATGAATATCCTTCCTTCAACAGAACATGCCTTGGTAATCGTTGAACGCAGCTGCTGGTGGTTTCATATTATAGGTATTCTGGCTTTTTTAAATTACCTGCCTTATTCGAAACATTTCCATATTCTTTTCGCCTTTCCGAACACCTATTTTTCTAATCTGGAGCCTAAAGGTGAATTTACCAATATGGCCTCGGTTACCAATGAGGTAAAAGCAATGCTCGATCCTTCTTTTGTTCCGGCAGAAACCGAACCTGGTAAATTTGGCGCAAAAGATGCAACCGACTTAAGCTGGGTAAACCTGATGAATGCCTATACCTGTACCGAATGCGGAAGATGTACTTCTGTATGCCCGGCAAATATTACAGGTAAACTTTTATCGCCACGGAAAATTATGATGGACACCCGTGACCGCATTACCGAAGTGGGCCAGAATATTGATAAACATGGTGCAGAACATCAGGATGGAAAATCATTACTGGACGATTACATCAGCAGAGAAGAGATCTGGGCCTGTACCAGCTGTAACGCATGTGTAGAGGCTTGTCCGGTAAACATTGATCCATTGCAGATTATTATGGAACTCCGCCGTTTTGCGGTGATGGAAGAATCGCAGGCACCAGGAAGCATTAATGCAATGTTGGGCAATATTGAGAATAACCAGGCACCATGGAAATACTCTCCAGCCGATCGTTTTAACTGGGCACAAGAAAGTTAGCATTAACAGTTTTCAGTTGGCATTGAATTAAAATAATAATTACATCAGGTCTCGATACTTGGTACTCGATACTAGAAAATAGATACTAGACAAATGGAATTTAAAGTCCCTACAATGGCCGAGTTAGTGGCAGCAGGTGAAGAACCAGAAATATTATTTTGGGTGGGCTGTGCCGGAAGTTACGATGAAAGAGCGCAGAAAATTACGCGCGACATCTGCAAGATTTTACATCATGTAGGTATAAAATATGCGGTATTGGGAACCGAAGAAAGCTGCACAGGAGATCCTGCTAAAAGAGCAGGGAACGAGTTCCTTTTCCAGATGCAGGCCATGGCCAATATCGAAGTTTTGAATGCTTACAACATTAAAAAAATCGTGACCGGCTGTCCACATTGCTTCAATACCATTAAAAATGAATATCCGGGTTTAGGCGGCACTTACGAAGTCATCCACCATACGCAATTGATCCAGGATTTAATTAACGAGGGTAAGTTAAAAGCTGAAGGCGGAGAAAGTTTTAAAGGCAAAAAAATCACTTATCACGATCCTTGTTATTTAGGCCGTGGAAACGGAATTTATGAAGCGCCAAGAAAAGCATTAGAAGTTTTAGATGCTCAGTTGGTAGAAATGAAACGTTGCAAAAGCAACGGATTATGCTGCGGTGCAGGTGGCGCTCAGATGTTTAAAGAACCTGAAAAAGGGAATAAAGATATCAATGTTGAACGTATTGACGAAGCGCTTGAAACCAATCCACAATTTATTGCAGCGGGCTGCCCGTTCTGTATGACGATGTTAAGCGACGGCATTAAACTAAAAGATAAAGAACAGGAAGTTAAGGTATTGGATATTGCTGAGATTACGGTAAGGGCAAACGGCCTTTAACTTTCAACTAAACAAATAAAGAAGCTGTATCAAAAATATAAATTTGTCATCCTGAGGAGTAATTTATTGTATAAAAATCAATATGAATGGACAGAATGATAAAGAAGGGAATGGTCTCGAAGTATCGTCATTTCGACCGCAGTGGAGAAATCTTTTAAATTTGATTTCAAAAACGTAGTACAAAGATCTCTCCACTTCGCTTTGCTCCGGTCGAGATGACGACCGTGCTAATGGATTCTGTCTATGGGTAACCTGTAGAAGGATCTTTTTTATATATCTCACAAGGCGTTCTACAGGGCTCAACGTGACAAATTCGAAGCGAATTACAACTCATTAGACGGCCTCTTTATCATATTGTCAATCCCTAGTTGGCATTCGTTCGATCAGGTTTAGTTTAGCCATTTTCTTCTACTATGTCGGTTTCCGTGCACAAACCCGAGTTTATAGCCCTGATCGGAGCGGCATCCCCGATATTTCATCGGGATAAAGCGAAGAGCAGGACTAACATAAAAAAAGCGAATAACATTGCGCTCCAAAAAAATCGCCTATATTTTATTTCATATCATATACTACTGTTGCAACCTGCATCATGATTAACATTAAGATGTGATGGTTTTTTGTTCAGAAAAGCAATTGTAGTATTGCATAGGTTAATTTCTCACCTAAAGCTTCTGCGAAATTGAAACCCCTGCATTAATTTTATTCAAATTGTCACGGATCAGATTTAAATCTTCAGCCTCCATATTTTTTAACGGAATCACCAGCTGGGTAGCCATTGAGTCTACATCACCTCCCCTGTCTTTATAGGTCTGCACAATTACGTCATCACCCTTGGTATAAATATATAATTTACCCGAAGTAGTGGTACCATAATAGTCCATATCTTTAAATTTCGATAACTTAAATGCGAAATACTCCGTTTTACCGTTATTAAAATACAGCTTGTAACGGCAAAAACCATTGTTAGTAACATTTAACTCATAACGTTTTACCTGATCACTTTCCTGGCTGCTGTCATAATGATCGGTAAGCGTTTTATGAAGATAAATGGCATACTGCTCCATGGATTCGGGGTCTGAAAAAGCACATAAAAACATACAAAAAGCCGAAAGAAGGGATATTTTCAAGCACAGTGTAAACTTTTTCATCAGGTTAGCGTTTTAATCATACCAATTTAATTAAAATCATAAATTTGTATATGAGTTTTTCTCCACAATCAAGAGTTTGGATATACCAAAGCGATCGCAAATTTACTTCTACTGAAGAAACTGAGATCTTAAACAAATTGGCAGCTTTTACTAACCAGTGGAAAGCACATGGAAATGAATTGCTTGCAAAAGCAGAAATACGCTATGGCTTTTTTATTATCCTAACAGTAGATGAAAGTCAGGCTGGTGTTACCGGTTGCTCTATTGATAGCTCTGTTCGTTTAATTAAAGAAATTGAGCAGGAGTACCATGTAGACCTTTTTAACCGTTTCAACATTGCCTATAAAGTAAATGAAGAAGTTGTGGTAAACAGCAAAGAAGATTTTGAAACTCTGGTAAATATAAAGCAGGTAACGCCAGAAACGATTGTATTTAACAATATGGTTCAAAACCTGGCTGAGCTTGAATCTAAATGGGAAGTTCCTTTTCAAAACAGCTGGCATTCTACCGTTTTTGCACATTTACTTTAAGCCTGTGTTCATCGTAGATCTTAAATATATTGTTCCGCTAACCGAGTTAGATGCGCATATGGAAGCGCATGTTCAATATTTAAAGAAATACTATAAAAAAAACATTTTTGTAGCTTCGGGAAGAAAGGTGCCCCGAACCGGTGGAATCATTTTGGCCCTGGCTAAAGATGAAGCTGAATTGAAAAAAATCCTGATGGAGGATCCCTTTTACAAACACCGTTTGGCTGATTTTACGATTACACATTTCTTAACCTCACAGTACCATCCTGATCTGGAATCTCT
This sequence comes from Pedobacter sp. MR2016-19, assembly GCF_014947265.1. Taxonomy (NCBI): domain Bacteria; kingdom Pseudomonadati; phylum Bacteroidota; class Sphingobacteriia; order Sphingobacteriales; family Sphingobacteriaceae; genus Pedobacter; species Pedobacter sp. MR2016-19. The sequence goes on along the minus strand of NZ_JADCNK010000002.1, from coordinate 414,498 downwards.
TTTAGGCTAACTGATTCAGAATGTCTGTTGCTATTGCAGCTATTTTTTACTGTAAGCCAAACAATTAGCGAACAAAAAACATTATATTGGTTAAATCAAATAATGTGTATGAAGCGCTGGCTTAAAATCTCTTTAAAAATCTTATCCGTTTTAGTTGTACTAATTATATTAACCTGGCTGGCGGGTGCGTTTTACATTAGTCGCAACAAGAAAGAAGTGCTGGCTTCTATCCTCTCGCAACTCAATAAAAATTTAAACGGACAGATTACGGCCACAAGTATGGAACCTACGCTTCTAAAAAGCTTTCCAGGCGTTTCGGTATCCTTAAATGGCGTTCTACTAAGAGATAGCCTGTGGAACCAACATAAACACGATCTTTTAAAAGCGCAGGATATAGATGTATCGCTAAATGTACTTTCGCTTATTGTAGGCAATATCAACATTAAACAGATTGCCATTAACAATGCATCTATTTACATCTACACCGATTCTACAGGCTATAGCAACACCAGTATTTTTAAAAGTAAACCTAAAACTGATAAAAAATCATCGCCAAAGTCCTCCGCATTAGAAGTTAAAAAGATTGATTTTAATAAGGTAAGTTTAATATTAGACAATAAGAAAAGGTTTAAGTTATTCAATTTTGATATTGATCAGATCCAGGGCAGAATGGAGTATCCTGATAGCGGCTGGACAGGTAAAATCAAGTTGATGACTAAGGTAAACAGTTTTGCCTTCAATACTCGAAAAGGTAGCTTTTTGAAAGATAAAACCCTGGAAGGAACCTTAAACGCCCGTTACAGCCGGGATCTTGACGCAGTGATACTAAATCCCGAAATCTTAAAAATTGGTGGGCATCCTTTTAAAATCGGTGCTAAAATAGAATTAGATAAATCTGCTTTTGCTATTAGCATAGCTGTAGATGATATTTTATTCAGAGATGTTGCTTTACTCCTATCGCCCAATATCTCCTCCAAACTCTTAAAGTTCGGGATAGAAAAACCAATCAATATCAGGGGAAATATTGTTGATGACGGATCAGGCAAATATGGCGATCCATTGATTAAAGTAGGCATAACGGTGAGAGACAATATAGTTTCCATTCCGGCAGGTAAATTAACGGCTTGTAATTTTGATGGTTCCTTTACCAACCAGGATACCGTTGGCGGTATTATTGGCGATGAAAACTCATCTATCAAGTTCCACAAACTTACTGCGAAATATTTTAATGCGCCGCTTAAGATCGATACATTCACGGTAAATAATTTAGCTCGCCCAATTGCCACCGGATTAGTAACCTCGCAGTTCCCCCTATCCAATTTAAACAATTCACTAGGTACGAATGATTTTGATTTTAAAAACGGTACGGCCAATTTAAGGTTATACTGCAAGGCTGATATTGATAACTTCAGTTTCACCAAACCAGTTGTTTCAGGTAAAATACAGATTGCAGATGCAGACATTCTTTACATCCCCAGAAAGCTCCATCTGGTAAAAAGTGCCTTAAACATCAATTTTAACCAGAACGATTTATCGATCCAAAATGGGCATTTCCAATTGGGCAAAAGCGAACTTAATGTAAGCTGTAGCATCGCCAATTTTGCCAACTTGTATTATACTGCTCCCGAAAAAATATTGGTGAACTTAAAAATGTCGAGTCCTCAACTCTACCTAAAAGAGTTTTTACCTTTCTTAGGACCGAGAACAGCAAAGAAAAAATCGAATGGAAACAAACAAGTGGTTTCCAAAGAGTTGAGCAATGTGCTGGAACTTTCTAAAATGAATATCCGTTTAACGGTTGATAAAGCCATTTATGATAATTTCCTGGCTAAAAACCTTGATGCCGACATTTCTTTGCGGGGCGGGGGGATATTTTTCAACAAAATAAGCGTGGCGCATGCCGGCGGTCAGTTATCGCTAAACGGAAATATTATGCAGGAAACGGCTTCAAATAGTTTTAAGATCAGCTCAAAGATCAGCCATGTAAGTGTGAAAGATTTCTTTTATTCGTTTGATAATTTCGGACAGAATACCATTACCAATAAAAATTTAAAAGGTTATTTATCAGCGTTGGCTAACATTTCCGGAAAAATATCGCACACAGGAAAAATCCTTCCAAGATCAATAAACGGTAAAGTGGTGTTCAATCTGAACAATGCCGCACTGGTTAATTTCGATCCGATGGTTAAGGTTGGAAAATTTGCTTTTGCCAACAGGAACCTGTCAAACGTAGAAATCAAAAATCTTGATGGAACACTGAACGTGCGCGGCGACAAAGTAGAAATCAGTCCAATGCAGGTAAACTCCAGTGCTTTAAACTTTAACGTAAAAGGCATTTACGCTTTAGGAAGTGGTACAAATGTAGAGATGGATATTCCACTGAGAAACCCGAAAGGAGATGAAAACCTAACCAGATCGGAAAAAAGAGAAGCCCGTATGCGTGGAATCGTATTGCACTTAAAAGCTATTGATGACGAAAAAGGCGGAATAAAGATCAGGTGGAATAAGGATCATGATTAGTGTAGTCCTAAGTCTGGAGTCCAAAGTCCTTAGTCGATAAATTGACTTTGGACTCAGGACTTTGGACTATCGACTAAAAATCCAACGGCCCTAACCTGTTCATATTTCTTAAGATCAGGTATTGGCGGTGCCTGATGTATGGGGTTGCGTTTTTGGGTGTCCACCTTCTGGGGTTTGGAAAACACGAAGCAATTAAAGCGGCTTGTTTCTTGGTCAATTTTGTACAGGATTTACCATAATACGCCTGGGCAGCAGCCTCGGCACCATAAATTCCGTCGCCCATTTCGATTACGTTCAGGTAAACTTCTAATATTCTTTCTTTGCTCCAAAACAGTTCTATAAGTAAAGTAAAATAAGCTTCAAAACCTTTTCTTATCCACGATCGGCCAGGCCATAGGAAAACATTTTTAGCAGTTTGTTGCGAAATGGTACTTCCGCCCTTTACCTTTTTTCCTTTAGCATTACTGGCAAAAGCTTTTTCAATAGCTTTCATATCAAAACCGATATGTGTTAAAAAGAGCTGATCTTCAGCAGATACGGCGGCCCTTTTCATATTATCAGAGATATCATCAAACTTAACCCATTTTTTTTCCGTTTTAAAAGGTTTCCCATCTGCTTTACGCTCAATGTTCCGTAGTACCATTAAAAGGGTAATAGGTGGATTGATAAAACGCAACGCAATTACCCAAAACACCGAAACCAACAAAAAATATAAAAATACTTTTGTAAAAATATTGGTGATCTTTTTTAAAAGAGGATGTTTTGCCTTGCTTTTAGCTTTGGTTGTCCGGGTTTTGGCCATGGCCCAAAGGTAATTAAAGAGACTGAAGTTGGGAAATGCAGAGGACTGGAATGATGCGAAAAAGTTTTTAGTCATCACAAAAACCAAAATGCAAAATTCCTGTGGTAAACCTTTAACCTGCATTAAAATCAGTTTGTTTACGTATTTTGTGATTCACATTTTAAAAATAGCGCAAACAGAATTAACCAAATGAAAAAACTAGGCTATCTTTTTATTGCTGTAACACTGTGGGGCTGTAGTACAAGCAAGAACATCAATAACCAATCAGAAAAGTGGATAACACTTTTTAACGGGAAAGATATTAAAGACTGGAATGTTAAAATCCATCACCACGATTACAATGTAAATTTCGGAAATACCTTCAGGGTTGAAGATGGAATTATACAGGTTCGATATGACCAATATGGCGATTTCAATGATCAGTTCGGCCATCTTTATTATAAAACACCATTTTCTTATTATCACTTAAAACTAAAGTATCGCTTTGTTGGCGAGCTGCAAAAAGGAGCACCAAGTTACACCCTGCGGAATAGCGGTGTGATGTTCCATTCTCAGGACCCGAAAACAATGCCTAAGGAACAAGACTGGCCAATTTCCATTGAGATGCAGTTTTTAGGTGGCTTGAGTGATGGCCGTCCACGCCCAACAGGAAATATGTGTTCACCTGGTACAGATATTTTTTATCAAGGTAAATTATATGATGGACATTGCCTGGACTCTAAATCAAAAACTTACGATGGCGACCAATGGGTATCTGCCGAATTGATTGTTCTCGGCGATTCGCTTGTAACGCATATTATAAACGGCGATACCGTTTTACAATATAGCAAACCACAGATAGGTGGCGGGGTAGCTAACCGTTACGATCCGAAGATTAAAATTGATGGAAAAGCCCTTACTCAGGGTTTTATTGCCTTACAAAGTGAGGGACAGCCGGTAGATTTTAAAGATATCCAGATCATGGAGCTTCCTCACCACAATAAGAAAAAATCTAATTAAACATTTTACGATATCATACGTTACAAGAAGATGAAAGTTGCATTAATTACAGGCGGAAGCAAAGGAATTGGTTTCGGCATTGCCGAATCACTTTTAAAAGAAGGCTATAAAGTAGCCATTACCAGCAGGACAATAGACAGTGCAAATCAGGCCGCATCTCAGCTGGTAGCACATGGTGATGTATTGGCCATTGAAGCAGATGTTGTGGATTTTAAATCTCAGCAGGATGCTGTAAATCTGATACTCGAAAAATGGGGACAATTGGATGTACTCATTGCCAATGCAGGTGTTGGTCATTTTGCACCAGTTGATGAATTGGACATTAATTTATGGAAAGAAACCATTGATACGAATTTAACTGGTGTTTTTTACAGCATTAAAGCTTCGGTAGAGGAGATCAAAAAAACAAAGGGCCATATTTTTACCATTTCCAGTTTGGCAGGAACGAATTTTTTCGCCGGAGGATCGGCTTATAATGCCAGTAAATTTGGCTTGACCGGTTTTACTCAATCGATTATGCTTGATTTAAGAAAATACGGTGTAAAGGTAAGTACCATTATGCCTGGATCGGTAGCCAGTCATTTCAACGATCATCAGCCGAATGCTGAAGATGATGCCTGGAAAATCCAGCCAGAGGATATGGGCAAATTGATTGTTGATTTATTAGCCATGCCAGCAAGAACACTACCAAGCAAAGTGGAAATCAGACCAACAACGCCAAAAGGATAGTAAGGATGGAAGATGTGAAATGGATGATGGAAGATGTAGTTAATTCTACGACATGAATAAATTATTCTTTATTTTTTACTGCGGGAAGCGTTAATTGTTTCCCGTAGACTTGCAAATTTAACGTATCATAAGCTATTTTATATTTCTAAACATTATTTAGCAATATAAATGCCCTGACTTTGTTACAAAAAATACAGAAATTTGGGTTGACTTTGTTACAAAAGAATCAAAAATGGCATTTAAACGATCTATTGAGGAAAATTTAAATCAATGGAAAATCAATACAGAAAATTGCTCACTCAATCCTCTCCATCATCCATTTTACCTCATTCATTTTCCATAAAAAAAGTCCCGATTTTCATCGGAACTTTTTATTGATTCTTTAAAGAATGCTTATTCAGCGATTACTTCAAAAGGAACCTGAACTTTAACTTCTTTGTGTAAGTTTAAGTTAGCAACATATTCGCCAACAAATTTAGGTTCAGTTTCGAAAGTAATACGACGACGGTCTACATCAAAGCCTTGAGCTTTTAATGCTTCAGCAATCTGGATGGTGTTAACCGCTCCAAAGATTTTTCCGCTTTCGCCTGCTTTAGCACCGATTGAAAGTTTAACATCAGTTAAACGTTCAGCAACACCTTCAGCATCTTTCTTAATTTTATCTTGTTTAAAAGCAGCTTGCTTTAAATTTTCAGCTAAAACTTTTTTAGCAGAAGAAGTAGCCAAAGCGCCAAATCCTTGAGGGATTAAATAGTTACGGCCATAACCTGGCTTTACTGTAACTACATCATCTTTCTCACCAAGGCCTTTAATATCTTGTTTTAAAATAATTTCCATATCTCTAGCCTCCTATTTTAATTGATCAGCAACGAAAGGTAACAAACCGATATGACGGGCGCGTTTAACAGCCTGAGCCACTTTACGTTGGAATTTTAACGAAGTACCGGTTAAACGGCGTGGTAATAATTTACCTTGATCGTTAATAAATTTCAACAAGAAATTTGCATCCTTGTAATCGATGTATTTAATTCCGTTTTTCTTGAAACGGCAATATTTTTTACGGTTATCCTCTACTTTAGGGGCTGTTACGTATTGTATTTGTTCTCTTGCCATTACGCTGCAACCTCCTTAGTTTTTTTGTTAAAAGCACCACTACGCTTTTTCTCATTGTAAGCAACAGCGTGTTTGTCTAAACGGATAGTTAAGAAACGTAACACACGCTCATCGCGTTTTAATTGAAGCTCTAATTTTGCGATCAAATCTCCTGAAGCTTTGTATTCAGTTAAGTTGAAGAATCCATTTGATTTTTTCTCAATTGGATACGCTAATTTTCTCAAACCCCAATTATCTTCCTGGATAATTTCGGCTCCGTTATCAGTCAGAACTGCTTTGAATTTAGCTAATGCCTCTTTCGCAGCCTCTTCAGATAACAACGGGGTTAGAACGATAACAGTTTCGTACTGATTCATTGTTATAAATTATGTTTTTAATTTTTTAATCCCGAGGTATATTACGGGGATGCAAAAGTAACAATATATTTCTTAAAATCAAACTTTTAATTAGAAACCAGCTATTTAAAACTCAACCAATTAACCTCCGGTAATAGCTGTACCAATTTCACCCTCTCCCAAACTACCTGAATGCTTATTTTTTATTAAAAAAATAATTGATCACAATACTGGTACGCTGCATGCTCACATTGTAATACACATAATTGCTTATGGCTGTTTCAAATGAATACCCAGCAGATATCTGTATTTTTTTATTTAAGACTATACCTGCCGAAGCCTGTGGACTAAAATTAAAAGGCTGCAGTTCTACTTTATTCTCTTCTACTAAAAGTGCATCGTTGAACGGATAGTAGGTAGTAGAAATATTTCTCGAATACTTAGAAACCATTAAACCAGCACCAGCGCTCACATAAAACTTTAAACGATCAGTATTATAAAAGTTATATAAAACCTGAGGTGCAAATACTGCAGAATACTGTTTAAAACTATGGGTTCGTATATTATTTTCTGAAGATGAAAAATCGCCGCTATTCATCAAAACGGAAAGTTCGAGTCTATAAATCAGCCGGCCAATCTGAGGATTAGAAAAGACGTCCAGTCCTCCCGTCAATATCGGAGAATAGCCCATTTTTGATGTTCCATCAGTAAAACTACTTGCCCCAGTATATTTAGCTTTATTGAGGTTTAGGCCTAAACCAGCAAAAAACCTGCTTTTTGCAACATTCGATTTTTTTACCACATCTCCATTTATATCTGCAACGATTTTTTCTATATCTCTTTCCGAATAGTCTAAATAAGTAAACTTACGACTGGGTACAGAAATATTAGCATGGTATTTTGTAAACAGCTGCATCAATTGATTTGAATAAGAATTGCTGCTTTTTATTACTGTTGTATTATTAGGATCAAGGTATAAATTACGGATAAGCTCTATCGGCTCTGCAACATCCCTTTCTTTTATATAAAACCTGTTTTTAATGTCATTACTATACCTGTACAACGTAACATTGGTACCTTTTTGTAAAACCTGAAGAAATACGGTATCTCTACGCACAGTTAAATCAATGCCAACAGATAAATAAGCAGCCTCGGTTTTGCTCTGACTTACATCTACAATGAAGCGTTGGTAAATATCTTTCCCTTCGATGTTGATTTCTGAAGCGTTATCGGCTGTAAAGGTTTGAACCTTATCGCCGGTATTGGATTTAAACTTGAATGAAGAAGGATTGTGCTCTTTTTCTCTGTAATCAACAAATCCTTTAAGGGTATCTTTTGTACTTGTAATTACATATCCCTTAACAAAATTGGTCTGGGCTTTTGCCGCCACAGTAGAAAACAGCAATATACAACCGGCAAATAAGTATTTCATATTGCGTTAATTTAAGCGGCTAAGATAATGCAAAATATTAAATTAAAGATTCAAAAACCTCATCCACAAATAGCCAGACAATGTTTTTTCAATAGCCCTTAAACAAAAAAAGGTTACCCAAGGGCAACCTCAAACATCAATTAGCTGTAAAATGTTTAATATGTTTCAATCGTTTTAACAAAACTCTCTTCATTGAACTTCACAACGAAGGTTAATTCTTTAGAATCTGTTTTACCGATATTGAATTTCTTTACCAATTGCGATTTATCTTTGAATACCTCATTATAAACCACATCATTGTATTCGTTATACACTTTAACTTCCACCGGACTATTCTCCAGGTTTTCAAGGTTAAGCGTAATTACCTGATCTTTTTTAGTATAAACAGGTTTAAACAGGTTAGAAACTTTAGGTTCAGAAACAAGTGCCTCACCGTTTTTAATTACCACACTATATTTTGCAACTTTTACATCCGACTCTACTTTAAGCGTATATTTTCCATCAGGAAGCTCATTCAGATCATAAACTTTGCTGGAGGCAGCTGAAGCATGGATGTTTTCTTCAAATAAAACTTCATCATATGCATCAATGAGTGATAAATTAACATTTTCTGCTTTATCTACAGAGAAACGAATAAATTTTTCTTTTTCACCTTTTACTTTTAAAGTAAAATCATCATCGTTAGCGTGTACACCCGTAGCAGTAAAAAATAACGCTGCTATTAAACCGATTTTTAAGAACTTTTTCATAACCAATATTTTTTAGAGTTAATCATTATATGACACCACTAAGGTACGGAGGCATCTGAAAGATAGGTGATTGCATATTTGCCAATACCTATGCTATATTACCCTTAATTATTCGATATTTTAACAAAACCTATAATAAAGCATATTTTTTATCTATTTTAGAACACATAATTAGCAAAACATGAAACCAAGTTTTGAAGTTGTTGAGCCTTCTTTTGGAAGTTCATTTTATTATTCAAAATATGTAGAAAACGCCAACAATATGGCGCATCTTTGGCATTACCATCCTGAAATTGAAATGGTGTTTGTTAACGGAGGGGCCGGCAAAAGGCAGATCGGCAGTCATGTGTCCTATTATACCGAAGGTGATCTGATCCTCATTGGCAGCAATCTTCCCCATTGTGGTTTTACCGATACCAATACCGGAAACAAAAACGAAACTGTTATCCAGATGAAACCCGATTTTTTGGGCGACATCTTTTTAGGTCTGCAGGAAATCAAAGGCATCCACGAATTATTCGACAAAGCAAAGGCGGGAATTGCCTTTGGTAGCGAAACCATGCGGGCCGTTGGCGATAGCATAGAAATGATGGACGATCAGTCGCCTTTTGAAAGACTTTTAACGCTACTCAGCGTATTAAAGGAACTTGAACATGCGAAAGATTATAAAATCTTAAATGCCGACGGATTTTCGATGGAAATGCAGGTGCAGGATAACGACCGCATTAATATGATTTTTAACTACGTAAAAGACCATTTCCAGGAACAGATTAGTTTACAGCACGTGGCGGAAATGTCGAGTATGACGGTTCCTTCCTTTTGCCGTTATTTTAAAAAAATTACCAAAAAAACCTTTACACATTTTGTAAACGAATATCGTGTAGTGCATGCGTCAAAGCTTCTTGCCGAAAAACCCATCAGCATTGCCAATATTTCTTATGAAAGTGGCTTTAACAACTTTAGCCATTTCAATAAATTATTTAAAGAATTTACCGGCAAAAGTGCTTCAGAATATAGGCATGAACTAAAATCAGTGATCAAATAGTTTACAACTCTTATTTAACAGAATTTAACGGACAATAACCCGTTTTTTAGTTATACTTGTTTTTCAATCTAAAACAATGAAAACCAGTTCTCTCCATCAAAAAATTGTACTAGCCTTTTTTCTATCGATAGTTACAGTAGGCCTGCACGCTCAAAAAACAATAACCAATCCATTTGTTGGTTTTAACAGCGCCTCATCAACGCTGAAAATCACAAAAATAGTAACATCAGATACCGCTACTGTATTATGGTTTACCACTACCTATACTGCCGGGCAATGGATCAGGATACCTAAAAACACTTATCTTCAAGACAATACCGGTACCGCCAAATACTACATCAGGAAAACAGTTGGCATTCCATTAGATAATCAATACTATATGCCACCAAGTGGTAGTGTATCGTATCAGCTTATTTTTCCAAAAATTAATGCAAAAGCCACCAGTATTGATTATGTAGAAGAGGGTGATAATAGCTGGAAAATCTATGACATTGCCTTGCAGGAAAGCAAAAATTTACTTCCAAACTTTATTTATACGAGCTGGTATAATAAAAACAATAATAATCTCGAAATCGCCTTTTATAATCAATCGGTAGTTTATGATAACAAAGTTTGGACTTATAAAAACACCCTTAAAAAGCCGAATAGCATCCTTACATCAATAACCATTGCTAATGGCAAAGAAACCAAACAGCTTTCAATTAGCGGATTAAAGAACAACACGATCAACCTTACCATTGATAATAAAACAGTTCAGTTAAGCAAAAACCAGGCAGATTGTAAAAGAATTATTCAAAAGGAAACCTATAAACTTCCCATCTTCAAAAACGATAGTGCTACTTTTAGTGGTTATATTAAAAACTACAGTCCTAAATTGGCAACTAAAACCCTGATGTTGTACATAGACAATATTATATCGGGGGGACAGGAAAACCAGATCATAGCAATACAAAAAAACGGTTATTTTTCGGCCAAAGTAGGGATTTATCAACCCGAAAGAGTTTTCCTGAGGTCAGATATAGTCAATGAAAATGATATCTACCTGGAGCCTGGCAAAGAACTTTTTGTCATTATTGGCGATGAAAATACCAGATATACAGGTGAGCTGGCTCAATTAAATGAGGATCTTTCTCTTTTAAATAAATTTGATTTATTCGACTATGAAGACATCCAAAAAAGAATAGTTGACATGAAGCCAAACGACTATAAAACTTATTTACTGAATCTTCAAAAAACAGAACTTTCCAGGTTAGATTCCACCCACCAGCCTGGAACCCTTTCAGAGAAAGCCTATCAAGTTAAAAGGATAGATATTGTATGTGGTTATGCCAACCATATTATCGAGTATAACTGGAATTATGAATATGCAAATAGGGCGACTAAAAAGAAGGCTGAAAAATACCCTGATGATTACTATAATTTTTTCGACCAAAAAATCATCAATGATGAACTTTCTGTAATTAGTGGAAATTACAATGCCTTTATTAACAGATTTAAATTTTTACCGGGAGTAAGACCTGACAGATATAGCTATACCCATAATTATGCTGATATGTTACATGCGCTTAAAGCGAGTGATATCGCACTTACTGATTTAGACAAATCTTTCGAAAAATTGATATCATCAGATGGACTTTCATTAAAAATAGATAGTGCTGATAAACACATACAAGATGCATGGTTGCAGGAACATGGTGATTTTATCAAAATCTTTAACACAAAAAATTTCTCAAATTATTATATCAAATTAATCGATTCGGCATTTAATATTAACAAAGGGATTTTGGTTGATATTATGAACGCACAAGATATTTTAAGACCAATTGTTAGCGAACTCTCTCCAATCAGCCAGAACAATTTGCCTTATGCCCTATCAGATATTAAGAATCAGTTTGTAAAAGATTATATTAAACTCAGAAACAACGATACAGAAAAACAGATCATCGCTAATAAAAAAAACGGGGGATATTTTGTAAACCAAACACCAAAAGTAGAAGCGGATAAAATTTTAGATAACATTATCAGCAAACATGCAGGCAAGGTTATTTTAGTTGATTTTTGGGCAACATGGTGTGGTCCCTGCCTTAACGGAATTGCGGAAATCAGACCTTTGAAAGAAGAAATGAAAGATAGCAATGTTGTATTTGTTTACATTACTGATGAAAGCTCGCCTTTGGTTGCCTACCAGAATTTAGTGCCCACTATAAAAGGACAACACTATAGGCTAAAAAGTGATGAATGGCGCTATTTAGCTGATAAATTTAAAATTACAGGCATTCCGCATCAAGTGCTGATTAATAAAGAAGGCAAAGTGGTAAACCCGGCTTTGGGATTTATGGATAACAGACAAATTAAAAAACTTTTAGAAGAACACTTGTAACAAAGAAATTAAGACAGTAACATGAATAAATTTCTGCTGCTTGTAATAGCAAATATGATCAGTATGCCCCTTTACGCCCAATACGTTGACCTTAATTTAGTTAATTGCAAGATAAACGACAACGAGCAAAAGAAAATAGAAAAACTAATTGCTTACGAACGCATGTTCTGCAACGAAATTTTTGAGACAAGAGAAAACATTACCGCCCCGGTAAAAATAAACCTATATGGAAAAAATAAAGATTACCGGTTAGCGCAAAAAACATACAGCGCACCAATAAATAGTGCCGGATTTTATATTGCCGCAATTAATGAAGCCTTTGTATACAAGAGCAGCGATTTCATTTCGGTAGCACTCCATGAGGCCAGTCATAGTATTTTTCAGTTTAATTTTAAAAATTCTCCCAAATGGTTAAATGAAGGATTAGCAGAGTTTTTCGAAACGCTGGATTTTGACAGCGAGGGGAATTTATACGCTTACCCGCAAAGCGGCAGAATTAAGAGCATAAAAGCAGGAATAGATTCGAAAGACAGCGAAAGGTTAAAAAATTTCTTTAAAATATATAGCGGTTCGTTTTACGGGCATGGTATAGACGACAATTACAACACAGCCTATAGTATGATCTACTTTTTTATAAAATCGAAAAGAACAGACCTGCTTAAAAAAATAATAAAACTAAACACTCAAGGCTACGATACCGAAAAATCGATTGAACTAACTTTTGGCAGTTTTGACAAGTTTGAAGAAAGATATAAACAGTTTTACAACCTTTATCATTAATATAATCAATATTGCTTCACTTTTATACGGTAGTTACCTTTATAATATTCTTTCATTTTAATTACCTCTTTTGATTTCCCGGTTAACCAGAAAATAGCATAACTGTCTTTGCTGTAATTAATTTTAAGCAGCCAGCAATTAGCTGTTATATCTGCATTCAATTTCAAATTATCTTTGCCAACCACTTCATAACGATGATAGGTTGCTGATTTTTCGTTAGGATCGAAAAAGGAAATATCAAACTGCTGGCCAACTTTTTTAATTGGCAATAATCGGTAAGTTTCTAAATCCTGCTCCCACGAAATGATCGGAATATCTAATTTAACCGGACCTTTTTTGATTGCATCATTATTTTTTACGGTATCAGATGGCTGCATCAAGCCATCTTTATAATCGTATGCAAAAACGCCTCTGCGTTTATAACTGGCATAATGATAAATTGGAGACATTGTTTTCCGGTCACAGATGTTTGTTACTGCGGCGAAAAGTGAATCGTTGTGGAGCCATTTCCAACCAAATTCTACAACTTCATTTTTATCTCTTTTTTTAAAAGCAGTTGTTCTCTCCCATATATCTCCGATAGTCCGTTTCGTCTCAAGAGAATCAGTCATATAAACCAGGTAACTGTTTTTTCCCTCCTTCAGATTGCTCATCACCAATTTATGGTTTTGTGCATTTATAGTATCAACCTGTGCCATCGAAGTGCCTGAAAAAGACAACATTATTGCGCCAATAAAAATTAATATCCTCATTTATAAAGTTTTACAATTAGATTAATTTTATCATTAAATGTTACATAATCTTTTACAAATCATTTCAGTATTTCAACTTTTCCACATTCCAACTTTTCAATCTTACAACACCTAAATTTTTCCTATTTTCGTGCCGATGGAAAATTTTATCGTTTCTGCCCGTAAATACCGCCCAGCCACCTTCGAAACCGTTGTTGGCCAGCAGCATATTACCGGTACGTTAAAAAACGCCATCAAAAACAATCAGCTTGCCCAGGCATTTTTATTTTGCGGGCCGCGTGGGGTGGGTAAAACTACCTGTGCACGTATCCTTGCAAAAACCATTAACTGTACCAACCCTACAGCCGAAATGGAAGCTTGTGGTCAATGCGACAATTGTCTTTCTTTCCAGAACGGGCATTCCTTTAATGTTCACGAATTAGATGCGGCATCAAACAACTCAGTTGATGATATCCGTAGCTTAATTGAGCAGGTTCGTATACCGCCCCAAGCTGGAAAATATAAGATCTATATCATTGATGAGGTTCACATGTTATCTCAGAGTGCATTTAATGCCTTTCTGAAAACATTGGAAGAACCGCCTTCTTATGCTATTTTTATCCTGGCCACCACCGAAAAACATAAAATCCTGCCGACTATTTTATCGCGTTGCCAGATTTTTGATTTCAACCGTATCCAGGTAGAAGATATTGCCAGTCACCTGTCAACCATTGCCCAACGCGAAAATATTGCTTTCGAAAGTGATGGTTTACACATTATTGCTCAAAAAGCAGATGGTGGTTTGCGTGATGCACTTTCAATGTTCGATCAGATTGCCAGTTATGCCAATAAGAACATCACTTATAAAGCAGTAATCGACAACCTTAACATTCTAGATTACGATTACTTTTTCAAACTTACTTCTTACCTAACCGCAGCAGAAGTTAGCCAAACCCTGCTCCTGTTCGATGAAATTCTGAACAATGGTTTTGATGGCAACAACTTTATCAATGGTTTGGCCAGTCACTTCCGAAACCTATTAGTAGGTAAAGATGCCGCTACCATTAAATTGTTGGAGGTGAGTGAAAATATCAAACAAAAGTACCTCGATCAGTGCAGGCAAACAGAATTATCGTTTTTATTAACGGCATTAAATTTGGCCAATACCTGCGATCTGAATTACAAGAATTCTAAAAACCAGCGTTTGCAGGTAGAGTTGGCACTGATTAAAATGTGCCATATCCGGTCAGTCGTCAATTTAGCACAACAGCCTTTAAGCCCTAATAACACAGCAACTGACGCAGATCAGGATAAAAAAAAAACTAATGTCGTAGCTGAGCCAGCTGAAAGCCCAAAGCCTAAAGTTGAGGTTGAAAATACCGCTCAGGCTGTTGCACCTGTTGTTAATACTCCTGTTTCGGCTAGCATACCAGTAGCAGAAAAGCCAAAGGAAAGTCAGCGGGTTGGTCCGCCACCATCTGCCACTTCCATCAGTATTAATATTCCAAAGGCAAACGCAATCAGTACACTCATCCCTTCGTTAAATGATTTGGAACGTGTAGCCCAGGGAGATGATGATGACGGACCCAAAAAAGTTACGGGCGATGCCAGAGAAGCCTTCAGTTACGATCGTTTACTGGAAGTCTGGAATGCATTTACTCAAAAGATGAAAGCCACTGACCGGATTAATCTTTTTACCATCTTAAACAATTTTGCCCCTACACTTTTAAGTCCTCAGCTAATCGAGATTTCGGTAGAGAGTAAAACGCAGGAGCATCTTGTACAACAAGAGTCTGTTGAACTTTTAAATTTTTTACGGAACGAGCTTAGAAACTTTGGTGTTGAGGTTACTTATAAGTTAATGGAACGCAAGATAGAAAACAGGCTCTACGGAAATCGCGAAAAGTACGATTATCTCGTAAACAAAAATCCAAAGCTGGACGAATTACGCCGGAGGTTTAATTTAGATATTAATCCGTAAAAATGAATAGTTTTTTAACCAAAGCAAAAAGCAGGATCACACTTTTAGTATAACCCTGCTTTTCTATTTATGGTTGTTTCGTCAAATCAGTATCTTACCAACGTTATCTCCTGACTATTTTTCTTTCTCATCATTAATTGGGTAACCTTCTTCGTCTAAATCATCGCGGTTATCCTCTGGTGTACGGGCAAGAATTTCATCTTCCGGACTTAGTTTAACACTTTCTCCGTTATCTACATGCATTCCCAATTCTTCCAGCTCATCGTTTGCTATATCTTCATCTCTGGCATATTCATC
Source organism: Pedobacter sp. MR2016-19 (assembly GCF_014947265.1). Classification (NCBI taxonomy): domain Bacteria; kingdom Pseudomonadati; phylum Bacteroidota; class Sphingobacteriia; order Sphingobacteriales; family Sphingobacteriaceae; genus Pedobacter; species Pedobacter sp. MR2016-19. The sequence continues at coordinate 398,605 of NZ_JADCNK010000002.1, read as the reverse complement.
ACCAATATAAGGGTTAGCCTCATCGTAAGTAGAATCGTCATCTTTTGCACCGGCAGCCACCGTTTCATATCCCATCGGATGATCGTATTCGCTGTCCGTTCCCTTTACATCGAGTTCGTAACTCTCTTTATTTTTATCATAAGATAAATTTTCTTTGTTGATTTCGCTATTTTCTGTTGTGCTATGTATTTTATCCTGCGATCCTTTATTTTCGTTAATTGCCATGGTATTGGTCTCCTATAATTTATATTGTTATAACAAAGCGGTGCAGATAAGGTTTTTCTTTAGCAAAAGAATTTTGTTATTATCTGGGCGTGCCCCAAGCTGCGCAAGGGTCGGGCTATACAACCAAGTCCTCGCCCGATGAAAACCGGGCTGTGGGCTTTCCGTTGCTATCCCTCAGCCGGTAATCATCTAGCCGTAAGCTAATACAAGATGTAAATTGTAGTAACTTAATTGGGTTTTCTTTCGATCTGTGGGGACACAGACCGAGGGATTAAAACAGTGAAAAGTACCCAAAAATGATGTAATTGATGCTGCTAAAGAAGAAATTATCCGAAAACTTAAAGCAAAAGCGAGAAAAGATTGGCCTGATGATTATACCACACAGGAATTTTGGGTTAACGAACAAATTAATGCTTACCACTCAAAAGTTTTGACATGAACAAATTGAGGCTCAAGAGCGCCTGAAGTAATAGAACCCATTATCCAATAGATAGTCTCGTAAGACAGAAATGGTAATAAAGAGTTGTCAACTTCCGTACCAGGAGCACATTAAAGTTGACAACTCATAAAAAAAGCGCCCCAATTTTTATATCGGAACGCCTAAAATATTTTAAGAGTTGTCAACTTCCATACTAGAAGCATATTAAAGTTGACAACTCAATTTAGCTTATAAACTAGCCAAAGAGGTATTTAATGTTTCACTTGGGCGCATGGCTTTGCTTGCCAACTCATCATTAGGGTTGTAGTAACCACCAATGTTTTGAGGCTTGCCTTGTGAACTGATCAACTCTTCGTTGATTTTGGCTTCATTTTCTAACAAAGTTTTAGCCAATGGTGCAAATCTGGCTTTCAGATCTGCATCTTTGCTCTGAGCAGCTAACGCCTCAGCCCAATATAAGGCTAAATAGAAGTGAGAACCACGGTTATCGATAGTACCCAATTTTCTGCCCGGCGATTTATCAGTTGCCAAAAATTTAGCATTTGCCTCATCCAAAGCATCAGCCAACACCTGTGCTTTTGCATTGTTTTGGGTTTGAGATAAATGCTCTAAAGAAGCCTGAAGTGCTAAAAACTCACCAAGCGAATCCCAACGCAAATAACCTTCTTCTATAAACTGCTCAATGTGTTTTGGAGCAGAACCACCGGCACCGGTTTCGAATAAACCGCCACCATTCATTAATGGAACGATAGAAAGCATTTTCGCTGAAGTTCCTAACTCTAAAATCGGAAATAAATCGGTTAAATAATCACGTAATACATTACCGGTAACCGAAATGGTATCTAAACCTTTACGGATACGCGCTAATGTAAACTTAGTCGCTTCGATTGGCGCTAAGATGCGGATATCTAAACCTGCAGTATCGTGGTATTTTAGGTAAGTATTTACTTTAGTAATGATTTCTCTATCATGCGCTCTTTGCTCATCTAACCAGAAAACCGCAGGGGTTTCTGATAAACGTGCCCTATTTACCGCTAATTTTACCCAGTCCTGAATCGGGTCATCTTTAGTCTGGCACATGCGGAAGATATCGCCTTTTTCTACTTTCTGATCGAAAAATACTTTACCATCTGCATCAGTAACACGGATAGTTCCTGCACCAGCAGCCTGGAAAGTTTTATCGTGCGAACCATATTCTTCAGCTTTTTGAGCCATTAAGCCAACATTCGGCACCGAACCGATGGTGGTTACATCAAAAGCACCATGCGCTTTGCAGTCATCAATGGTTGCAGTATATACACCCGCGTAAGAACGGTCTGGAATTAAAGCGATCGTATCTTCAGGTTTACCTTCTTTGTTCCACATCTGGCCCGAAGTGCGGATCATTGCCGGCATAGAAGCATCAACAATCACATCAGATGGTACGTGTAAGTTGGTAATTCCTTTATCAGAGTTTACCATGGCTAAAGCTGGTCCATTTTCAATAGCCTGCGCTAAAGCGGCTTCAACTTCTGCCTGTTTTGCATTGCCTGCAATTTTTGCATACACATCACCTAAACCATTTCTTGTATCAATGTTAAGTTCTTTGAAAAGATCAGCATATTTGGTAAAAACATCTGCGAAATAAACTTCTACAATAGCACCGAACATGATCGGATCAGAAACCTTCATCATCGTTGCTTTTAAGTGCGCTGATAATAAAACGCCTTCAGCTTTAGCTTCAGCAATTTCTTTGGCTACAAAAGTTTTCAATGCCGATAAGCTCAATGCAGAACTATCAATCACTTCTCCTGCTTTTAATGGCGATAAACCCTTTAATTCGGTTACCGTACCATCTGCAGCTACAAATTCTATTTTAAACTGACTTGCTTCAGCAACAGTTGTAGATTTCTCCGAACCATAAAAATCGCCTTCAGTCATGCTTACCACTTTGGTTTTCGAATCTGCAGACCATTTTCCCATTGAATGCGGGTTTTGTTTAGCGTAGTTTTTAACTGCTTTGGGCGCCCTACGGTCAGAGTTACCTTCACGTAAAACCGGATTTACAGCCGAACCTAAAACTTTTGCATATTTAGCTTTAATTGCTTTTTCTTCGTCGCTCTGCGCATTATCAGGGTAATTTGGAATAGCAAAGCCCTGCGCCTGAAGCTCAGTAATTGCGCCTACCAATTGTGGGATAGAAGCAGAAATATTTGGTAATTTGATGATGTTTGCCTCTGGGGTAGTAGCCAAAGCACCAAGTTCTCCCAGTGCATCACCAATTTTTTGATCGTCTTTTAAATACTCCGGAAAGTTGGCCAAAATTCTTCCTGCTAAAGAAATATCTCTGGTTTCTACATCAATACCTGCTGATGCGGTAAAAGCTTGTACGATAGGTAAAAGTGAATAAGTAGCCAACATTGGCGCCTCATCGGTTTTGGTGTAGATAATTTTTGATGTATTTGACATGTTATATTGATTTTGCTTATTTATTTAATGATTCGATCGGTTTATGGCTTTGTAAACCGATCTTTTTAAAATCGCCTAAAGATAAAATAATCGAATGAATTAAGGAACATCGCAATGTTATTTCTGGTTTGGACGTGCCGTTATTTTGCAGATGACAAGTAAAACATTAATGACTAAATTTTGTTTTGGAGCGCAATGTCATTCTTCATATTTAAAGTTAGTCCTGCTCTCCGCTTTATCCCGATGGAAAAAATCGGGATGCTCGCTCCGATCAGGGCTATAAATTTAGGCCTGTGGCACGGAAAACGGGCATAGTAGCAGAAAATGACCAAACTAAACCTGATCGAACGAATGCCATTTTTCATGGCAGAAGGTAGAGCAGGAAGAAACTAACCTATGCAATACTAAAATTGCTTTCCTGAAAATAAACAAACTATCAATATTATATTAAGCTTGCCAGTTATTCTTGAAGCGCAATGTCGTTCGCTATTTTTAAAGGTAGTCCTCTCGCAGCTTTATCCTGATAAAATAATATACTGTGTGGACACAATTAATTAGAATTTTTCTGCCGCTCTATGCCGCGGTGGCATGGTACTTTGGAGCGCCAAAGTACCCAAAGCGCTTTGCCAATCCAGCAATGAGCCTTTTGCACAATCCCATGCACATCAAAAAAACAGTGGCACTTCGTTTTGTGTTCAATTTTTTTTTAAAATTAAATCATCGTTATGAACACAAAACCACTGCGTTTCAGGTTTGTTACTGCCAATTTACCTGAATTGCAACTGTTTTTTTGATTTCCCTGGCTCTTGGGATTGACAGCGTCCTTGGTTAAAATCCGTGCTTTATTAAAGTTGGTTAGCAAAATGCCTAAACTATCCTTAAAAAGATGTATCCACACAGTAGGATGAATATCAGGGGATGCCCGCTCCGATCAGGGCTATAAATTTAGGCCTGTAGTACGGAAAACCGGCATAGTAGCAGAAAATGACCAAACTAAACCTGATCGAACGAATGCCATTTTTCATGGCAGCAGGTAGAGCAGGAAGAAATTAACCTATAGAACACTTCAATTGCTTTCCAAAAATAAGCGACTAACAAGACATTCTTTATCATTCTGATTCTCTGCAACATTCCAAATAATTTTTATTTAAGCAAACTATTTGGCTAAACTTTTGTAGCGTGAAACAAATATATCTATCTATTTTAAAAATTTTAATTGAAATGACCGAAACTACCTTAGATCAACAGTTAAATGCCCGAAAATTTGACGAAGCAAAAAGCTTGATGCAAAACGGCGAAAAACTCTCCAAAAACCTACAGGATCATCAAAAATCATCAATTTTCGACAACCTCATCAAAGAAAAACAGTATGAAATCCTAAACATGATGGTAAAGGATAAAACCATCGAAACCGATATTTATGAATTCGACAATTTTGATAAAAATATTTTTCAGAGTATCGTACGCAATTTGGGCAACGAAGATGAAGACATTGCTTTCTTCAACGAATTTATTGGCCACTTCGATAACCTGAACGATGAAGTAAATGCGAAAACCTTATTGGGTTACCTCTTCGAAAATGGCGTTGGTTTAGGCGTAATCAAAGCCTGCATCGACGCAGGATGCACGACTAATTTTAAAAACAATGCCGAAGAAAACTACATCCATCAGGTAGTAAAAAGCAATTTCCGCAGATACAACCTGAATGACGAGCAGACCAGCGATTTACTCAAAGGATATATCGATATTCTTGTTAATGAAGGCGTTGATATTAACGAAGGCAATATTGTGCAGGAAACACCTTTAATTACCGCTATAAAATTTAACAAGAAAAATTTAATCGCACACCTGCTCGAAAATGGTGCAGATCCAAACCAGACCGACCAAGAGGGAAATTCAGCTTTCTTTTATGCAGTAGCACATGCGCAAAGTGAAAACATTTACGCCACGCTCCGCAACTTTGACTCACCGGCGTTTGATCAGGTAAGTAAAAAAGGAGAAACTTTGCTATTCGAATATGTACGCATGATGTCGAATAGTGAAACTAGCATTAACTTCCTTAAAAAACTGATTGACGATGGAGCTGATTTATATCAAAACAGTACCTGGTACAGTGCAGATAAAACTCCATTAGATGTAATTGCTGAAAAACAGGCCAATATTTTAGAAGCAGTATTGGAAAGTGGACAGGTAGATATCAACAGAACGGATGATCATGGAAATACACTGTTACATAAAGTTTGCGCCTATAACGTAAATTACGAAGCTGAAAAGGCAAAAGAAACCTATCGTAAAGTGAAACTCCTGATCGAAAACGGAGCAGATATTACTTTAAGCAACGATAAGGACCAAACGGCGTTAATGCTGGCCTCGGATGATAACCTGAAAATAAAAACTGTTGAACTGCTCATGAAACAATCTTAAAATATGTCGATGTCATTTATAATTGCCTGCGAAAGCGGCAAACGGAAAATAGCTGAACTTTTATTGGCCAATAATGAAGTAGAAGTAGGTTATACGGACGAAAAAGGCCGAACAGCACTGCATTATGCTGCACATCATGGATATTTAGACCTGGTAAAAATTTTAATCGACCGCGGTGCAGATTTAGATTATGAGGATCATGATGGCGAAACACCCTTTTATTTTGCCTGCCTTCAAAAACAGAAACAAACGGCGCTATATTTGTTAGATAAAGGTGCAAGGGTAGATATAAAAGACCTTAAAGGCAATAGTCTGCTGCATTTAACTGCCCAAAACGGACAGATTGAAGTTTTGGAAAAGCTGCTCGATAAAGGCCTGGATGTTGACAGTGAAAATAACGAAGCAGAAACTCCCCTGCTTATCGCATCTGCCTGGAGAAATAAAGAAGTGGTTCAGAAACTACTGGAATCTGGCGCTAACATTAATACAACAAATAAACATGGGGATTCGCCGGTAATTTTTGCAGTTAAATCTAAAAACACACCAATGGTTGAATTGATCCTCGATAAAGGTGCAAACATCAACCATGTTAACCACGATGGCGAATCTGCACTATTGCTTGCCTGTTATGATGCCAACCGGATGCTCACCAAAATCCTGGTAGAAAAGGGAGCAGATGTATTTGTTTCTTCAAAAAATGGATTATCGCCAATCTGGTATGCCTGCGCCAATAACCAGAAAGAAATTGTCGAGTTATTTTTAGCCAATGGTGTGGATGTAAATTATGCCAAACCACTTTCAGGCAATGATGATTCAATGTATTCGTATCTTGAGTGGGTAGAAACCGCCAATAACATTTCCATTTCTGCCAGTTTCTCTTTCGACAATAATTATAATTATGGCGGTGAAAGCATGTTGCATGTTGCAGCCAAAAGCGGTCACTTAAGCATGCTTAAGTTATTATTGGAAAAAGGCGCAAATGTAAATATTCAGGATGAAAGCGGAAACACAGCGTTACATTATGCCGCAGCAAACGGTAAAAAAGATGTGGTTAAATTTTTACTCGAACAATCTGCAGATCCATCCATCGTGAATGTGAAAGAGCAAAAGGCAATTGATTATTCGAATATTAAAGGCTTTAATGAAATTACCGAACTTTTGCTGAAATACGGTCCTGCGGCTAACTCAAATGTTCAGGCTACAAGCACAGTATCAACAGAAAATATTACTGAAGCTCCAAAAAATGATATGGCTGCAAAAAAACAGGCTTTATTAGATTTAAAAGAGCTATTGGATGCCGGAATTTTATCGCAGGAAGAATTTGATGCGGAAAAAGCGAAGATTTTGAAAGGTTGAGTTAATCCCGCAGTCGTCATTTCGAGTTTAAATTTATTACATAAAAAACATGAATAACCGAAAAATTGTAAAGATTACTTCCCATAGACGTCGTCATCTCGAGCGGAGTGCAACGTAGTCGAGAGATCTATCGAGGTAGATCTCTCCACTCCGCGTTGCTCCAGTCGAGATGACGACCGCTTTAATGTAAACTGCAAATCCTGAGTGCAGTGCAATTTAGTCGATAAATCTACAGAGTTAGATTTCTCCATTTCGCTGCGCTTCAGTCCTAAATGACGATTTCTACTGAAAAATATTGTCTAATAAATTTTTAGTTCTAAATTTATTAGACAATATTAATGCTCACACAAATGAAATTTATCCCTAAAATCAAAATCCAGTTATTTACTTCTCTCTTTCTTTCCCTTTTTCTGTATTCCTGTTCTCCCAAATTGTATGTAGACGAAAACAAACGTTATCAAGCAGGTACGTTAACCGAGGCACAGATCGATTCGCTGCATAATTTCTTAAAACAAAACGAAAGGCTTGCTTTAAAAGACACCATCATTATTAAATACGATTTCAATAAAGACGACTGCTGGAAAGATCTTAGCTATCAGAACGCAGAATTCCTGAACAATGTAAGATGGACCTTTCAAAAAAATATTCAAGAAAAAGCAGAGGCCAGACCAAAAGTTGCCATTTATCAATACCGGGAGGAAGGAAAAAGTTTCAGCCCGGTTAAATCAAAAGGATTGGAAATAGAAACTGATCCGGGATTTTTAAAAAAGCTATTATTTAACGAGGCAACCACCTGCGGTACTTCAGCCATTGTGCTTCCTAATGGGAAATTCTTATTGGTGAAATCCGATCCACAATTCTCTGCACTGTTACTAAATGCTAAAGACATCGAGAAAAAATTACAGGAAAACCTGGTAAAATAAATACCAGAAAAATCAGATAGCGTTCAAAACAATTTAACAAAATTTAACTAAAAAATTAGGTATAATACTATAATTTAGTGATAATTAATCGCTTTTAAATTAACGCCGGAAAATTTATGACCAAATTCCTTTACTCCACTCCCACAAGCTCAAATTATATCATCGTTTGATGACCTGATTTCTCCAGATCAATCAAGAACTTAATTTAAAGGAATATAAAAATACTTCCCTGCTATAATTATAGCATTAAACAGGGAAAAATAATATGCGCTCTCCAGGAAGGTGCTCTCGGGTGCTTTCCTTTTATTATTCAGTCTTGCGGCAATTATACCAGCGCTAAAAACTTCTCTCCGTTTTCGATGTTATATTTTTTGAGATAAATTGTTAATCAAAAAACCGGGTAACATGAAAAAAAAGATTTTTTACGCATCAATGCTTTCTACTGCCGTCCTTTTTGGATGTCAATCTAATTCCAATTCACAAAAACAGGGAGAAGATACCACCATAACAACCAAAAACGGGGCAGTAAATTTACCAGCTCCGGATACCAATGCTGCTAAAAATAAATTCAGCAAGGTAATTGGCTGGACAGATGGAAAAACACCTGTTGCACCGGAAGGCTTTGTAGTAACCAAATTTGCAGCGAACATTAAAAGTCCACGCAACACCTACATAGCGCCGAATGGCGATGTTTTGGTAGCACTTTCCAACTCAGAAAGAAGTACCGTAGAAACAGTTGCCAATACGGTAACAGGCAAGGCAAAATCAGAAGTGCCAGGAAAAAGTGCAAATACGATTCTACTATACCGCGATGAGAATAAAGATGGTAAACCTGAAACGGTTACCACCTTTTTAAATGGTTTGAACCAGCCCTTCGGCATGCTGATTATTGGCAATTCATTTTATGTAGCCAATACCGATGGCTTGTGGCAATACCCTTATAAAAAAGGCGACACCAAAATAACTGCAACTGGTAAAAAGATCCTGAGCCTTCCGGCAGGAGGTTATAATAACCACTGGACAAGAAACCTCATTACCAATGCCGATAAAAGCAAAATTTATATCACTGTTGGATCGGGCAGTAATGTAGGTGAAAACGGAATGGAAAATGAGGTAAGAAGAGCCAATATTTTAGAAATTAATCCAGATGGAACCGGTGAAAAGATTTATGCCAGTGGTTTGCGAAACCCTGTTGGGATAGATTGGGCACCATCCACAAATATGCTTTGGACAGCTGTTAACGAACGGGATGGATTAGGCGACGATCTGGTTCCAGATTACATTACAAGTGTTAAACAAGGTGCTTTTTATGGTTGGCCGTACTCTTATTATGGCCAGAATGAAGATCCTCGCTTGAAAGGCCAAAACCCTGAAATGGTTAAAAAAGCAATTGCTCCGGATGTTGCGGTTGGTGCACATACGGCCTCGTTAGGATTGGCTTTCTATAAAGGTAACAAGTTTCCGCAAAAATATCAGGGAGGTGCATTTATTGGTCAACATGGCTCATGGAACCGGTCGGCAATTTCTGGCTATAAAGTAGCCTTTGTACCTTTTAAAGATGGCAAACCAACTGGAAAACCTGAAGATTTTTTAACTGGTTTTATTGCCGACCAGGATAAGGCAGAAGTTTATGGTCGTCCGGTTGGAGTTACCCTAACGCCCGATGGTGCTTTACTAATTGCAGACGATGTTAGCGGCGTAGTCTGGAAAGTAGCTGCAAAATAATTTATCATCAGCCACAGACTAGCAGAATATGTAGTAAATTTATCTGCCGGTTTGTGGCTAAACGACTAATCTTTTCCCATTTGAAATCGAATTTTACTTTACTGTTAATCCTACTTTCTTTTACCGGCTTAGCTCAGACGCTTAAACCAGATTCGATCAAAAAACTGGAAGAAGTTACCGTAAAAGGTTACTATAACCGCCAAACCTTACTAAGATCAGTATCGGCTGTAAACGTGGTAGATAGTAGCTTAATAAAAAACCAATCCAGCAGTTCATTAGTGAGCATGCTAAATACTGTACCCGGGGTACGGATGGAAGAACGTTCGCCAGGTAGCTATCGTTTATCGCTCCGTGGCAGTTTACTCCGGTCTCCTTTTGGCATACGAAATATTAAAATTTACATCGATGATTTCCCCTTAACTGATGCTGGTGGAAATACCTACCTAAACGCTTTAGATGTTTCTGCAGTAGGTATGATGGAAATTTATAAGGGGCCGGAAGCCAGTATTTTTGGTGCAAATACAGGTGGTGCTATCTTAATCAATCCTCCTGCAATAAGCCGCAATGAAATTGATATTTCAGCTACTGGAGGTTCCTATGGTCTCTTCCATCAAACGGCATCAATCACACAGCAATACAAAAAGTACAGTTTCAGTTTTAGCGAAGGATACCAGAGAAGTGATGGGTATCGACAAAACAGTGCGATGGATAGAAAATATTTTCAAACTTTGCAGCAATGGAATTATAGCAATGCCGGTAGTTTAAAGGCTTTTGCTTTTTATAGCGATTTAAAATACGAAACACCAGGTGGCTTAACAGCTGCACAATTAGACCTAAACCCTAAACTGGCCCGCCCCGCAACATCAACATTACCTGGAGCCATTTCACAGCAAGCTGCCATTTACAATAAAACCATTTTCGGTGGAATAGCTAACTTCTATCAGATCAGCCAGCGGTTGAAACACGTTATTGCTTTATTCACCTCTTATACCGATTTCAAGAACCCTTTTATTACCAATTACGAACAGCGCTATGAAAGTACATTTGGCTTAAGAACATTTTTAGAATATGCGCAGACAAAAGAAGATTTCAAATTTAACGCTCAGATCGGGTTAGAAAGTTCAGCCACCAAAAGTCAGATTAAAAATTTCGATAACAATGGTGGTCAAGCTACTAAAATGCAGGCTTCAGACCGCTTAAAAGCCAGTCAGGATTTTGCTTATTTGAGGTTAAACTTCGATATCCGCAATAAATTCCTGATCGAACTTGCTTCGAGTTTAAATTTCTACAGGTATAATTACGAGAGTTATTTCCCTGTCGTTATTTCCTCAAAACAAAGAAAATTCGATGCCCAGTTTATGCCAAAGGCAGCATTATCTTATCTCATCACTTCTGATTTTTCGGCCAGGGCATCAATCAGTAAAGGTTATTCGCCACCAACCATTGCAGAAGTAAGGTCTTCGGATAACAATATCAATAATGACTTACAGGCAGAGCTAGGTTGGAATTATGAATTGGGTCTGCGTTATAAAACCAAAAATAAACGTTTTTACGCTGCCGGAAACTTATTCACTTACCGCTTGAAGGATGCTATTGTTAGAAGGTTAAATCAAAACGATACCGAGTATTTTATCAATGCCGGGGGAACCAAACAGCAAGGAATTGAACTGGAAACTATCCTTTGGATCATCAGAAATAATTCCTCTTTTTTAACAGGTTTACAATGGAGAAGTAATTATACTTTTAGCCATTTTAGATTTGAAAATTTTGTAAACGGCACAATTAATTTTAGCGGCAATAAACTTACCGGAGTTCCGGAAAGCATTTTAGTGAATAGTTTGGAGTTTAACTTTCCAAAAGCATTTTACCTTTTTGTGCAACACAATTATACCTCTTCAATCCCTTTAAACGATAACAATACCGTTTTTGCGAAAAGATATCATTTGGTTGAAAGCAAATTCGGCATCAGAAATTTAAGCATCAACAAAATTCATATAGATCTATTTGCGGGGGTAAACAATCTGCTCAACGTGAAATACAGTTTAGGCAACGACTTAAACGCAGCCAATGGAAGGTATTTTAACCCATCCCCGGGAATTAATTTTTATACAGGCCTCTCTATTCAATTGTAATCTTTAAATCGCATCATATAAATTGAACATCTATATGATGCGATTATGCTATAAGCTAAAAGGCTTCTTGTTTTTCTCTTTCCCTGATGGTCACATCATTAACTACTATTTCTATTGCATAGCGCTTTTTACCGTCTGTACCATCATAAACTCTTGTTTGTAACCTGCCTTCTACAGTTAAGCCTGTACCCTTTTTAACCTGAGCTTCGGCAAGCTCGGCTTTTGCATTCCAGAAAGTTAAATTAAACCATTGTACTCTTTTTACTTCCTCACCATCAGAATTTCTATAGGTTTCGTTTATGGCCAGGTTAACCTTTGCCAATTTTTGAGTTCCAAAAGTTTTAATCTCTGCATCTGCTCCTGCAAATCCGCTCAATACTACTTTGTTAGTTGCACTTTCCATGATCTTTAAATTTTAAGTTTCTAAATGTTTAACGAACAGTCATCACCTCGATAACCGACAGGACAAAATTGCAAACTGCACCAAAAATTAGTCGGATTGTAAACATTTATAGTCGTTTATAAACGTTTATACACGGATAATATACCCCCGAACCTTCAATACGATGTTTTATTTTTTTTCATTCACCACTTTTATTTTATAAATTAGAACATCATCCCATAATAAAAAAGAAATTATTATGGAACGTTTATGTTTAGACTGCGGAACCCTGATTAGAGGAAGGGCCGATAAAAAATACTGTGATGATTCTTGTCGCAGCAATTACAACAATCGTTTAAAGGTTGAGGATAACCTCGTGATTAAAAGGGTAAATAACATCCTGAAAAAGAATCGTGCTATCCTTGTTGCGCTTAATCCAAATGGAAAAACAAAGACTACTGGTAAAAAGCTGGTTTCAGCAGGCTTTAATTTTGAATATCACACCTATTGTTATGAAACCCACAATGGGAACACCTATATTTTCTGTTATGAATACGGTTATTTAACGCTAAACGATGATAACTATCTGCTGGTAAAAAGAGAAGAAAGCTTAGGTTAGGTTAGCCTCATTAAAATGCTTCGGTTTATGCTATTAAACACTTAAAATTTGCGAAAGCCAGGCCTGTGATTTTTTTATTCTAATGGAGATGATTAGTTTTATCAAATATGACAAACTATAATAACAAGCTTTTTAAACCCGTAAACAATACAGAAAACGGCGAAACATCAAATGAAACCGTGTTTAGATATAAACAATCAGGAAATATCCTGACAGCCGAATATGAGGGTGGAAAGATTATTTTTGGCCATTTGATTGGCTTAGTGGATGAAAATGGTAACATCGAAATGCGCTACCATCAGGTAAATAAACAAGGTGAATTAATGACCGGAATCTGCAATTCAAAGCCAGAGCAATTAGCCAATGGCAAAATCAGACTCCATGAAACCTGGCAGTGGACATCGGGAGATCAATCGAAAGGACAATCTATCATTGAAGAGCAATAAGCTTAATTACAAATAGATCTCTCTACAATTGTTATGCTTATAAAAGAAAATCTCACAAACCGGCTATCATCTATATTACTAACCGCATCCGATTTAGTTTATAGCCCGCTTGATTATCAAATAAACGATCTACAAATTGAAAATGAAAGTCAGGAATATGCAGCTTGCACTTTTGAATTAAACGGACTAAAAATTAAACACCGCCTTTCTAAAATCACCCCAACCAAGACGGGGCAATTTGTAACCATATGGAAGCGGGATGAAGCTGGAATTACTACTCCGTTTACAGATCAGGATGAATTTGACCTATTGATAATATCTGCAAATAATGCCAGCCAATCAGGCCAGTTCATTTTTCCCAAAGCCATATTGGCAAAACATAAAATTATTACTGCAAAAGGAATAGAAGGTAAAAGAGGGATTAGGGTTTATCCACCCTGGGATGTAGTAACCAATAAACAGGCAGAGAAAACCCAACAGTGGCAAACGCCTTATTTTCTTCAGATTGACATCAATGGAAATACCGATCTTGCAAGGGCAAAGAAATTAATTGAAAACGGAATTAAACAAACAGGATTTTAAAATCCGGTTAAACTTAGCAAGTTTCGGGTGGTTTGCCGTTTCTTTCCAAACTACTTTTGGATATAAATTATTCAAGACCATGAAAGCACAAGAAGAAATCAATTTTAACCGGATAGCCGAAGCCATAAGCTATATCAAGGCGAATTTCAAAACTCAGCCTGGTTTAGAAGAAATTGCAAATAAAATAAACCTAAGCCCCTTTCATTTCCAGAGATTATTTAGCGAATGGGCTGGCACTAGCCCTAAACGTTTTTTGCAATACATTAGCATTGGTTATGCTAAAGAAATGCTGAAAGAAAACCAAAGTTTATTCGATACCGCATTAGAAACCGGCTTATCGGGAACCAGCAGACTGCACGATCTTTTTGTAAACATTGAAGGCATGACACCTGGCGAATATAAAAACGGTGGCGAAAACCTTTGTATCAATTACAGTTTTGCAGAAAGTCCGTTTGGTAACGTTATTGTAGCCAGCACCTCAAAAGGAATCTGCCATATCGCTTTTTACGACGATGAAAATACTGCTTTTGCAAATCTGCAATGCCAGTTCCCGGCGGCTCAATACCAGCAGATATTGGATAAAGAACAGCAAAATGCTTTATACATTTTCAGTCACGATTGGAGCAAACTGCACCAGATTAAACTGCATTTAAAAGGAACGGATTTCCAGTTAAAAGTTTGGGAAGCGCTGTTAAAAATCCCCATGGGCAAATTAGCCACTTACGGCAACATTGCCAGACAATTACAAAATCCCAATGCATCCAGAGCGGTGGGCACAGCCATTGGCGATAATCCGGTAGCCTTCCTCATTCCCTGCCACCGGGTAATACAATCAAGCGGTGCTTTGGGCGGCTACCATTGGGGAGTGAACCGGAAAACAGCCATGATTGGTTGGGAAGCAGCAAAAACCAATGTTTAGTTACGCATGATTAAACATGTCGATATTTCAACTGAAGAATTAAAAAAACACTTTAAAAACAAGGATATTTGCTTCGGCGGAAATGCCAGATTGAAAATTTACGGACTACTTAAATGTAGATCGGGAAAGCGGATGAAGAAAGAAAACCGCATATTTTTTCTTTCTGAAAAAGAAGCAATTCAACATGGCTATCGTCCCTGTGGGCATTGCTTAAAAACAGCATATAAAGAATGGATTTATTTAACAGCACGGTAGCTATTAACCAAAACCTGCTTCCTCACGGTGGAACGGTTAATTATTTCGGAAAATTCTTTTCAAAAAAAGAAGCTGATCATTATTTCGATGTATTAATGAATACGATTGAGTGGAAAAATGATGAAGCTTTTATTATGGGCAAACACATTATTACCAAAAGAAAAGTGGCCTGGTATGGGAATGAATCTTATTCGTATACCTATTCTAATAAATCTAAAACAGCTTTGCCATGGACAAAAGAACTGCTTGAACTCAAAAGAATTTCGGAAGAACAAACAGGCCAAACTTACAACTCTTGTCTGCTCAATTTATATCATAACGGAGATGAAGGTATGGCCTACCACAGTGATGATGAAAAAGCGTTGGCGAAAAATTCAGCTATTGCATCTTTAAGTTTTGGCGCCGAAAGGAGATTTCTTTTCAAACATAAGCACACCAAAGAAACGGTCACTTTATTTTTAGAACATGGCAGTTTGTTGGTGATGAAAGATGAAACGCAAACGAATTGGCTTCACCGCCTTCCCCCTACTAAAAAAGTAAATCAGCCAAGGGTAAACCTCACCTTTAGAACGATGGTGGTTTAATCCTGGCTGATTAAAAATTATTTTAAAATACTTTGGTTCCTGCCTCCAAGAACCAAAGTATTTTATTTAAGGTTTAAATACTTTTTTAATGCTTAAACTCTTTAATATCTACAATGCGGTCATCATCAGCATTTTTCTTTAAGAAAGAAGTTCCGTGCTCATTTGGTACCCAAGTATAGTCTCTTTGAATATTTGCTACCAAGGTTTCAGGCTGATTGGTTAATGATGCAGGCAAAGGTAGATTAAAAGTTTCTCCGGTTTTGGTATTTACCTGGTATAAAGCATTGGCTGTTAAAAATGCCAATGTAGTTTTATCGCTAGAATACATAAAGAATTTCCCCTGGATGCGTTCATCTTCTTTTTGACGCTTAATCGGGTAAACCCTTGAGTTGATTGTTGTGATAAAGAAATCGTTGTTCACCAACAGATTGCTCCTGGTTAATTCCTCTAATCCATTTGTATATTTTTTATCTTCAGCACCTTTTGATGGCTTATTCAAACTCACCACTTCTGTTTTTCCGCCATTTACATAAACAATATAGAAAGGATCCATTTTATCTTTTTCATTCGCACTCTGAACCAATACGGCTGTTTTTTGCGTATTAATAAAAGAAGCAACTTTAAATTTCTTTGTTTCCGCATTTGGCGCATCATCAATCGTAATGGTAGTATCCTTATATTTAATGGCAAAGCGATCGGCAGCCGCTAGTTTTCCTGAATCGGTTTTTACAATGCTTAATATGTCTTTTGTTGACTTTGGAAATACATTAAAATCATCACTCGCCGCAAATGCGCGTGCTTTAAAAGTTTTTTCTGAATTGCCTCCGCAGCCAGATAAAACAACGGAAAGTAATAGTGCATAAAGCGTAATTTTCATGAGTATAGCTATTTATATATTTTCGCTAATTTAAAATCTTTAATTATTTTTCCATTATTAAAATCACCAAAAAATTACGGCTTTCGTTTAAAATTTGATTTGCAGGATATTGGACGCGTTTTTTAACCGAAAATCAGATATTAGCGCTATATGCTAAACCATCATTTTTTATCACAGAGATCACAAAGAAAAGGAACTGAGCGCACAGAGTTAAATGCAAGTTAAATTCATCTGCGCAAATCTTCTTAAATCTGCGGGAACAAAACCCTTATTTCTCCCGCTGATTTCGCAGACCAACACCGAGTTAATTTCATCATAGATATTACATATTTTATGCTAATTTTAATCAAAAAAGATCATAGAAATGAAGATTTTTGCTGAAACCGAACGTTTAATTTTACGCGAACTAATGCCTGCCGATGCTGAGGGTATGTTTGAAATGGACAGTGACCCCGATGTTCATCTTTATCTTGGCAACAGGCCTGTAAAATCAATCGGCCAAAGTATCGCAGAAATCGAATTTATCAGAAAACAATATACCGAAAATGGTATCGGGAGATGGGCTGTTATCGAAAAAGCAACAGGTAATTTCGCAGGTTGGTCGGGCTTAAAATTCATTAAAGAAGCTACAAATAATCATATTGATTATTACGATTTGGGCTATCGGTTTAGTAAACAGTTTTGGGGAAAGGGTTATGCTACAGAAACTGCAATTGCCGCGCGCGACTATGGTTTTAATGAACTAAAGTTGAATGAAATTATTGGTATTGCAGATATCAATAATCTGGGATCTATCCATGTGTTGGAAAAAGTGGGTTTAAAACGTATCTCTATTTTCGATTATGATGGCATAAAACACTATTGGATGAAGATTGAAAAATAAGCACGGTTTTAAACCAAAAGGCAATTTTATCTTTTATGGTTTAGTTTTTGATGTTAAAAAGGAAATCATATAAACCTTTTGTTATGAAACACCTTATTTACTGTGGAATGTTGATCTTATTATTGAGTTCCTGTAAAGAAAAATTAGATCCGGCAAGTTTTACCAATACCAAATGGGAATTAACGGAGCTGCCTGGATTAACTTTACCCTCAACAGCAAAAGCAACGCTAAACTTTGCTGACAGCCTTAAAATCAGCGGAAAATCGTTCTGTAACAATTACGGCGGACAGGGAGAAATTACTGATCATAAAATAACTGTTAAAAATGTTTTTAGCACAAAAATGTTCTGTCAGGAAACTGATGCTGCTGAACGCGCATACTTACACGCCCTTAATCAGGTTAATAGTGCTAAAATAGTTGATAACAAACTATATCTGTTAAATGGCGATAAAACCTTAATGGTTTTCAGCAAAACAAACTAGAATCTTTACATATATAAAAAAGCTGAACAAAGTATTTTTACTATTTTCGGCCTTTTGAGTTTAACGCAGGAGTAATGCCATCGATAATACAAGATCTGAAGTTTTTTTTCTCTACCATAAGAAAAGCATTTAATTTATTTCAGCAGAATGATCCCTTACGTTTGGCCGGTGCTACTGCTTTTTTTACCAATTTCGCTTTACCCCCAATATTAATTATCCTGATCAGGCTTTTCGGTATGTTTACCGATAGAAGGCTATTGGCTACACACCTGTTCGAACGTTTGGCTAGTATTCTGGATAATGAAAGTATTTTACAGATCAGAACTACATTAAGAAATATCCGGGGGATTGATCAGGCCTGGTATGTAACTTTGTTCAGTTTTATATTTTTCCTTTTTGTAGCTACCACGCTATTTAATGTGATTAAAAACTCTTTAGAACAGATCTGGAATATAGGCCAGAAAGATAAAAAAGGGATCATTAACACCCTTAAATCAAGAGCCATATCCGTTACCATTATTTTATTGGCTGGGATATTATTCTTTATAGGCTTACTGGCCGATAGTGTGCAGGCTTATATTGGCGCCTATCTAAAAGACGGTGCTCCTTCTTTCGGATTAGTCTTAACTTCTATCATCAACCAATTGGTTTTTGTCGTCATCGTAACCACCTGGTTTACCATACTTTTCAGGTATTTAACAAACGGGCGTCCAACCTGGAGGGCAGCAATTTCCGGAGGCCTGTTAACCGGCTGCCTTTTTACAGTAGGAAAATATATTTTAAGGATTTTATTGCCACTGAGTAACATCAGCAATATTTATGGATCGGCTGGATCCATTATCGTAATTATGCTTTTTGTATTCTACTCTTCATTGATATTCTATTTCGGAGCTTCATTTATAAAAGCATTGAGCGTTGGAAGAGCTACGCCAATTATCCCGAAAAATGGGTCGTTTGCTTATGAGCTGACCGAAGTTGAACCAGAAAAATAAGGCTAGATGAAACCTTTTTAATTGGTAAACCTAATTTATACAGCCAGGTTTTTGATCAGTTTATCAAGCAGGGTTTTCAATTGGATAATTTCTTCAAGGTTTATACCCAGATGATCGCCAAGCTGAGTCCGTAAAACCGGTGCTTTTTCTTTCAATGCCAATCCCTTTTCTGTAAGCGATATCACGATGCTTCTTTCGTCTTTTAATGACCTCACACGCTCCACAAGTCCGGTTTCCTGCATGCGTTTAAGCAAAGGGGTTAAAGTGTTCGATTGTAGCATCAATTTCTGTGAAAGCAAGCTTAGGCTAACTGAATCGTTTTCCCATAACACCATTAATACCAGATATTGCGGATAGGTTATACCTAAGGTATCAAGCACAGGCTGATAACATTTGGTTACTAACCTCGAAGCAGCATAAAGTGGAAAACACAATTGATTTTCCAATTTTAAAGACTCATCTATTTCCATCGCACGGTTTTTCTTTAACAATAAAATATTCAGCTAAGTAAAACATTTTCTCCGAAACTTGCTTTTGAATACAAAGATCGGTTGTTAATTTAGCTAGAACAGAGCAGAGAAATCTTTAAGCTATTTTAAAGATTTCTCCACTACTGTCGAAATGACGGCCCATTTTTATCTGTCATCACGCCTCTGCTTAATTCTATAATTAAATTACTTCCAATTTAACATCAATGTTTCCACGGGTCGCATTTGAGTATGGACAGATCGTATGCGCTTTCTCTATCAATTGCTGAGCCTGTGTGGCTTCAATGCCTGGGATGTGCACCTGTAAGGAAACGCCTAACTTGAAGCCTCCTTTTTCATCTGGGTGCAACGAAACATTTGCTTTAACTGTAGATGGTTGTTCAGGCTTCACTTTATCCTGATGCATAATTAAGTTTAGTGCACTATCAAAGCAAGCGGCATAACCAGCAGCAAAAAGCTGTTCAGGATTGGTGTATCCCTCACCAGTACCACCTAATTCTTTTGGCATTCTCACTTCAAGCTCTAAAACACCATTTTCACTTGTTATTTTTCCATTACGTCCGCCGGTTACGGTAGCGCTTGTTTCATACAACGTTTTCATATTATATTTTTTTATTTGTATCGCAAACGATTATATCGTTTACGATACAAATGTAATCAACAATTTTACAAAAGCAAATTTTATCTTTTAAAAATCCTGATATAGCCTTTTCCAGATAGGCAGAAAATACACTCCTGGAAATCTAAGGCATAAAAAAAGGTGTCCATTTTTAATGAACACCTTTCTTTCTTAATAATTTTTATTACAGAATCCTATAACCTAAACCAACAGTAAATAAATTTAGCTTAGTACCAGGATAACCTGCTTTGTTTATTTTTGACAGGCCAAGTTCGTAACGTGCATCAAAGCTTAGTTTTTTCAGGTCTAAACCTGCACCAAACTGCCAGGCCATAGCTTGATTTTTAAAGTCGGCCTTGAACACACTTCCTGCTGCCTGACCAAAACTTTGGTTTTCATCTAATATCAATGAGAACATTGGCCCCGTGTTTAAACGGAGTCCGACACCGGCGGCACCAAATTTTGTACCCACCAATAGTGGCACATCAAGACTTGTAAAGTGCACTTTATTTACCTCTCCCGTTGCATCGCTTACTAAATCCGCTTTTTTTCCTGATACATAAAGCTCTGGTTGAAAATAAACGCCTGCGGCACCTACCCTAGCCCATAGGCCTCCGTAAAAACCAGTGCGGTTATTGCTGTTAAAAGTGTTTTCACTATCAAATTTCGAAAAATTTGCACCAGCTTTAATGCCCAGCTGGAAAGACGGTAATACCTGTGCGCTGGCAAATAAGCCAACAAGCAAAAAGGCAACGGTTAAAGATAAAAATTTCATATGCGATTAAATTTAGCTGGTGGCATTGTTAATGGCTTCTTGTTCTTTTAAAGCATCAACATTGTTTTTATCACCAAAGTTTTGTGTTTTACCCGCAAAGTAATCTAAAATTCCTGAGATAGTGTCTAAGTTATCTGCTAAATTTTGATGAATATCTGGTAAATCTTTTTCCAGGCGACCATCACCCAATTCGATATTATCTACTTCAATTTTACCAATTTTTTGAATAAGTGCCTGCTGAGAATTTTGTAAATCTTCCAATTCACGCACAATCTTTTCCATTAACTCAAACTTCTTTAAAGTATTCATAGGTTCTTATTTTAGTTAAACTTTTCTATTAAACCCCTTAGCACTGGTTTTGTTTTATTTCTCCAATTTTTTAACAGCAGATTTGGAATTATCAAAAACAACTAATAAATTAGTTAAATATTAACCATTATGAAAAAACTGCTCACATTACTGGCATTGCTTTGTTTAAGTATAGGTATTTACGCACAAAACGTAACTGTAATCGATAAAGAAAAACTTTTCGATTTCTATCAGACCCAACGTTATGGCGATGCTGCTCAATACCTCAAGGGTATTTATGGAGAAGAAGTGAAAGATTTCAAAACCCTCAGCCAGATTGGTTATTGTTTTTTAATGGCAGGTAATAATGTAGAAGCCGAAAAATTTTACAGCAAAGCCTATTCACTGCAGCCACAAAGCCTGCCTATTCTCTTCAGCCTTGGCAGTATTAACACAAAAAGAGGTAATACCGAAAAGGCCAAACTGTATTACAGTAAAATTGTAAAAATAGACGGCAATAATTTTAGTGTGTATAAACTGCTAGCCAATCTTTATCCCGTGCCTACCGATTCGATGAAATTTATTTACCTGTTAAAGGCTAATCAGATCAATCCATTGGAGGGAGATGTTGCTGCCGATCTGGCCGAGGTGCATTCCGCATATCAGCGATACGAAAAAGCTTATAACGTGCTCGATATTGCCATTAAAGGAGATAGCGATAACCTGGTGTTGCAAAGGGCTAAGCTTCCTATTGCCAACCAGCTTAAAAAGTACAGCGAAGTGATTGCTTCGGGAGAGAAACTGTTGAAAGATGGTGCTGATGCAGGGGTGATAAAAGATGTAGCAAAAGCTTATTATTACACCAAAAAATATCAGAAAGCGATTGATCTCTTTAAGTTATTGGAAATGGCAGCCATGGAAAACGAGGCGACTTTATACTATACTTCACTTAGTTACCGCGCACTAAAGAATTATCCACAGGCGGCTATTTACACCAAGAAAACCATAGATGAAGCCATTTCGCCCAATACTTCCAGCTATTATTCTTTATTGGGATTGGTTTATGAAGAAAACAATCAACTGGCTTTGGCAAGTGCCGCTTATAAAAAAGGACTGCAGTTTAAAGCCACCCCTACCTTGTTTTACCGCCTGGCTGTATTTTACGATACCCGTTTAAAGCAGGAAAAAAATGCATTTAAATATTATAACCTCTACTTAAAAAGCAAGCCCAGCTCAACCGATGATAAAGAAGAAATTAAATTTTCAAAGAATAGGATTGCACAGCTAAATCTGGCTGATTAAACCAAATCTTCGAAAACAGGTTTTACATTATCCCAAAATTCATCTAAGGCAATTATTCTGGGTTTAAAAAAGGAGATTAACGTAGGCCAGTGCTGTTGATTAAAAATGCTTACTCCGGTAATGCTGATTGAAATCTGAGATACTGTTTTACCAAAATCATCGGTTGCATCTTTAATCCAATCCCATTCTTCGTTTATGGTATTAATGAACAGGAGCTTAAATTCTTCAAACTGTTCGAAGATGAGGTGCCTGATTTCAGAATCAGGATGCGAAAGTTGAATGCTGATAAATGCCTTCTTACCATCAACATCCATTTTAAAGAAGATGTTCTTCACACCAGTTTTGTAGTTCGTCCAGTTTACAGTCGAACCGCTCGCTGAAGGAACAGGTTTCATATATTGCCCAAAACTGATCCAAAACTGTTGACGTAAACGGGCTGCTTCTTCTTTACTGTACATTTATTTTTGCCGCATCTAATAGAGGCCTTATCATCATTAATCTAAATCGTCATTCCCGCGCAGGCGGGAATCTTACTACTCAGCGCATTAAGATTCCCAATCGAGTTGGGAATGACGATCTTTTGTGTTCTTTTTACAATACTGCAATATTAGCGATTAATATTTGCATTCAAAATGATAGCTCCCTGATCCTATTTCTTCTTTTTTATCGGCCTTTGGCAATATTACTGTAGCACTCGCATTGGCCGGAACGGTTACATCAAGTTTAAAAACACCCTCAGCGATCGTCCATGATGATTTAACCGTACCATAAACCGTTTCCAATTCTGCTGAAGCATTGGTTAATTTCCCACCTGGTCTGGGTGCAACTAAAATGCTTTTGTAACCTGGTTGCGCTGATACGGGATTAATACCGGCAATATTTTTATACATCCAATCGCCAATAGCACCATAAGCGTAGTGGTTAAAAGAATTCATATCTGCTGTTTGAAAAGAGCCATCCTGTTTAATGCCATCCCAGCGCTCCCAAATGGTGGTTGCCCCCATTTTAACAGGATATAACCATGAAGGATAACTTTCCTGCAACAACAGATCGTAAGCTACATCTTCATGCCCAAAACGGCTTAATACATGACAAAGGTATGGTGTACCCAAAAAACCTGTAGTCAGGTGGTTTCCATAATCTCTTACATTATCTACCAGCCTTTGGGCAGCCTGTGCACGTAAGTTTTCAGGCAGCATATCAAACTGTAAAGCCAGTACGTATGCCGTTTGGGTATTAGAGATCAATTTGCCACTAGGTGTCATATTCTCTTTGATGTAAGCTGTTTTAATCTTTTCTAACAGCGAGTTGTATTTCGTTACGTCGTCTGTTTTACCCAATACCTTTGCCGCATTTATCAGCAACTGGGTTGAGTGTGCGTAAAATGTTTGCGCAATCATATATTTATCCGTCACTGCGGCACGTCCATCATTATCATCATTTGGCCGGTAAAACAACCAATCGCCAAAGTGGAAACCCGTGTTCCAAAGGTTGTTTTTTGCCACAGAAGAAATATAATCGACCCACTTTTTCATGCTGCCATACTGCGTTTCCAATATGCCTTTGTCTCCGTAGGACACATACATATCCCAGGGAACAATGGTAGCCACATCAGCCCAGCCTGCAGAACCTGCATCATTTTGATTCAGCACATTTGGGATTACAAATGGAACACTACCGTTCGGAAGCTGATCTGCAGAAACATCTTTTAACCATTTGGTAAAAAAGCCTGATACATCCATATTATATGCTGCTGTTGTGGCAAATGCCTGGGCATCGCCTGTCCAGCCTAAACGTTCATCTCTTTGAGGACAATCTGTTGGCACATCAACAAAATTACCTTTCTGTCCCCAGCTAATATTATGCTGCAATTGATTTAGTAAAGGATTGGAAGTGCTGAATTTCCCAGTGGTTTTCATGTCCGAATAAACAGCTACAGCGGTAAGGTCTTCCAACTTCAGCTCACCAGGGTATCCGTCTATTTTGACATACCTGAAACCCTGAAAAGAAAAATGTGGTTCAAATACCTGTTCTGTTTCCCCTTTTAATGTATAGTTGTTCTGTTGCTTGGCCGACCGGAGGTTAGTGGTATAAAAATTCCCTTCTTTGGTTAATACTTCAGCATGGCTAACGGTAATTTTTGTACCTGCTGCACCTTTGGCTTTCAACATTACCCAGCCTACCAGGTTTTGTCCGAAATCGACTACTGTTTCGCCCATAGGCGTTTTAAATATTTTTAAAGCTTTAAATTCTTCGTGTTTGGTTACTTGCGGTCCGCTCATCCCAACCAGTTTTTCCGGGCCCTTTACCAGCTCCTGCACTGGTTTCCAGGTAGTATTCTCTTTAAAACCAATATTATTCCAGCCACTGCGTTCTAACCGGGCATCGTAGGTTTCTCCATCGTAAATATTGGACGCCAGTATCGGCCCATAATTTGTTTTCCAGCTATTATCCGTTACGATGGTTTCTTTGCTTCCGTCGGTATATTCCACTTCCAGTTGCATTAACAATGCCCTGGTATCGCCATAAAATTGTTTTTGATTACTAAATCCGATACGCCCTTTATACCAGCCATCGCCTAATGAAACACCAATTACGTTGGCGCCTTTCTTTAGCGATTGCTTAACATCATAAACCTGGTACTGAATATGATCTTTATAGCTTGTCCATCCTGGAGCAAAATAAGCATCACTAACACGCCCGCCGTTAATATTGGCCTCATACAAACCCTTAGCAGTAATGTAAGCCATGGCAGATTTTACTTCTTTTTTGAGGTTAAATTCTTTTCTGAACAAAGGGCTGGACAGTGAAGTATCTTTACCTTCCACCGAAATCCATTTTGCGTTCCAATCTTCAGGTTTTAAACCCGTTTGAAAATATTGCACCGGTGACCACGAGGAAGTATTTCCATGGTTATCTTTTACCCTAACCTGCCAGTAATATTTAGTTTTTGAGGATAATTGCGGGCCATCATAAGCAATCAGTACCGATTGATCATTGTTTACAGCTGTTTTCCATAAAATTTTGTCAATTTTTGGCGAGGTACCCAACCTGATTTCATAATTGTTTTGTTTGGTGTTTTTTGCTGTTGAAATAATTTTCCAGCTAAACCTGGGTTTAGGATTATCAATACTAAAAGGATTTACTAAATACTCAACAGTTAAATCTTTTACCGAAATTTTCTGCGCGAAAACATTTGTTGTAAATAAAAAAAATAAAGCAAGCGTAGCTATTATGCCTGAGGTATGGAAATTCTTGTTCATATTGGTTAGCGTTAAATTTTTTAGTCTTAACACTACTATATTCAACAATATAATTCAACCAACCATCCTGCACTGTTATGAAAAAATAAACGTTACCACAACGTAAATGATTATATAAAGCACTATTTATCAAATACTTAAATCAAAAAATTCATAACAAAAGAATATAGCTTATCGGTTCATTAACCGGGCAACGTATTTGCCAATAATATCGAACTCTAGATTTACGGTATCGCCAACTTCAACTTCCTGTAAATTAGTATGTTCAAAAGTGTAAGGGATAATAAATACCGAAAACTCATCAGCCTGAGAATTTACAACGGTTAGGCTAATGCCATTTACACAGGCAGAACCTTTTTCTACAGTTACATTTCCGGCTGAAGCATCATATTTAAAGCGGTATTCCCAGCTACCATCCAGTTCTTCTCGTTTAATGCAAACTGCTGTCTGGTCTACATGTCCCTGCACAATATGTCCATCTAAACGGGCGTTCATCTGCATACAGCGCTCCAGGTTAACTTTACTTCCCACTTTTAAATCCCCTAAATTGGTTTTGTTGAGGGTTTCATCAATTGCGGTAACAGTATGTTTGCCATCATTCAGCGCCACTACCGTTAAACATATGCCGTTATGGGCTACACTCTGATCGATTTTCAGCTCATGGCTGATTGCGGAAGAGATGGTAAAGTGGATATTGGTATGATCGTTTTTAATGGCAGTAACCTCGCCAAGTGTTTCTATAATTCCTGTGAACATTTTGTGTTTCTCTTTTTTCTACACTTCATTCCCGCGCAGGCGGGAACCTTAATGCTATATACAAACTCGACTAAGGCATTAAGATTCCCAATCAAGTTGGGAATGAAGATCCCTGTAATGACTAATTTATTTTAATACTTCAATCTATTTTTTCTCCAATCAGAGCTATTTTTAACCACTACATCACCCAACTTCCCCTCTTTCTTTTCAAACAGTTTTGCAGCAATTACCGCGGCAACTAAGGCTTCGGTTTCATCCTGTACCTTTAAACTTTCGGGCTTAAAGTATTTACCCACAAAATGTGTATCGAAATTACCTGTTTTAAAAGCCTCGTGCTGCATGACAAACTTACCAAAACCCAAAGTAGTTTCTATCCCCGTAATATCATATTCTTCGATAGCCCTCACCATTCGCTCTATAGCTTCTTCCCTATCTTTGCCGTAAGTGATCAGTTTTGCAATCATCGGATCGTAATAAATCGGGATTTCCATGCCCTGCTCAAAGCCATCATCAACCCTTACCCCATTGCCTTTGGGCGTACTGTAAGTCTGTAAAACACCAATATCAGGCAGAAAATTATTGGCCGGGTCTTCGGCATAAACGCGAAGTTCTATGGCATGTCCACTGATTTTTAAGTCCTCCTGACTAAAGCTCAATTTTTCTCCTGAAGCAATTTTTAGCTGTTCTTTCACCAGGTCTATGCCTGTAATCAGCTCAGTTACCGGGTGCTCTACCTGCAAGCGGGTATTCATTTCCAGGAAAAAGAAATCGAGGTTCTCATCCAAAATAAACTCAACCGTACCAGCTCCGGTATAATTTACCGAACGGGCTACATCTACCGCACATTTTCCCATTTGCTGCCTGATTTCTTCAGTTAAAACAGCTGACGGGGCTTCTTCTACAACTTTCTGATGACGCCGCTGCACAGAACACTCACGTTCAAAAAGATGAACAATATTGCCATGAGTGTCGCCCAGAACCTGTATTTCGATGTGCCTTGGCGAAGTAACATAACGTTCGATAAAAACAGCTCCGTCTCCAAAGGCTGAGGTAGCCTCGCTTACGGCAAGCTGCATCTGTTCTTCAAAATCTTCAGCCCGCTCTACAATACGCATTCCCTTACCTCCACCACCTGCAGCCGCTTTGATTAATATCGGGAAGCCAACTTCGATTGCACGCTGTTTTGCCTCGTTTACATCCTGAATGGCTTCTTCCGTTCCGGGAACCATCGGGATGTTATATTTTAGTGCTGCTGCCTTTGCTGATAATTTGTTACCCATGGTTTCCATAGCTTGCGGCGAAGGACCAACCAGAATGAGTCCGGCATCGGCAACCATTTGTGCAAAATTTGCATTTTCTGATAAAAACCCATATCCCGGATGAATGGCTTCAGCACCCGTTAGTTTACAGGCATCGATAATTTTCTCACCGACCAAATAACTCTGATTAGAGGGAGCCGGACCAATACAAACTGCCTCATCGGCGTAACGTACATGCAGTGCATTCCGGTCTGCTTCAGAAAAAACAGCAACCGTTTTAATCCCCATTTCCTTTGCAGAGCGCATAATACGCAAAGCAATTTCGCCACGGTTAGCGATTAAGAGTTTAGAGATTGGGGTTTGGAGATGGGAGTTTTCGGGCATTTTGGTTAGACTTTATGTATATGCAGATTGTAAATGAACTACCTGACTATTGACCATGAACTATAAAACTATTGACTTCGGGCTCCCGACTTCGGACCTCCGACTAATACAAATGTAATATTATTTCAATAGCCTGATCGATCATTTCAGCACTTAGATCCAGGTGTGTTACCAAACGAATGGTACTGGCACTGGTTGTATTACAGTGCAACCCTTTTTCCTTTAACTGGCTTACAATTTTCTCTGCTGATCCTTTTTCTACTTCGAAGATTACAATGTTTGTCTCTACCGGCATAACCGATTTTACATATTTCGCGGTAGCCAGCGCATTGGCCAAAGCCTGTGCATGGGCATGATCTTCCTTTAAACGTGTTACATGGTTATCAAGCGCATAAATACCGGCTGCGGCTAAAAACCCGGCCTGGCGCATGCCTCCACCAAAAGCTTTCCTGATTTTACGCGCTTTATGGATCATTTGTTTGCTCCCTAATAATACCGAGCCCACTGGTGCACCGAGTCCTTTAGATAAACAAACCGAAATGCCATCAAAATATTTACCATATTCGCCTGCATTATCGCCTGTGGCTGTTAGTGCATTAAAAATACGCGCACCATCTAAATGCAGCTTTAGTCCTTTTATGTTACAAAGGTGATGAATAGGCGCAATCTGTGGTAAGGTATAACAGCTTCCGCCACCTTTATTCACTGTATTTTCCAAAACAACCAAACTGGAGTTGGGATAGTGGATATTATCTTCGTTGATTTCAGGTTCTATCAGCTCTGGCGTCAAAATTCCGCGTTCGCCATGCAACAGCCTTACTGACGCGCTGGAATGGAAGGCAATGCCCCCAATTTCGTAACGGTAAACATGTGCAGTCTGATCGCAGATCACCTCGTCCATTGGCTGGGTAAAACATTTGATTGCAATCTGGTTAGTCATCGTTCCGGATGGGCAAAATAATCCGGCTTCCATATTAAAGGTCGAGGCCAGTTTTGTCTCCAATGTATGCACCGTTTCATCTTCGCCAAAAACGTCATCGCCCACTTTTGCATTCATCATCGCATCCAACATTCCTGCCGTTGGCCTGGTTACCGTATCGCTCCTGAAATCTAAAAATCTATTGTTCATTTCGCTATTTTATTGTAAAATATTTTTGACGTTAAAAAAAAGACCAATGCCTTTTCTGGTATAATTTTAAGGTTTTTCGGCGATTAAAGAACCTATATAGTGTATTTTTTACACACTTAATTTCCGACAATAACAAATTGTTAAAAAATTATTAAAAAAAAGGATACAAAATATAAGACTTTTTATACTTTTATCGTGCTAAAACCAAAAATAAATAAAATGATAGTAATTGCAGACGGCGGATCTACCAAAACAAATTGGTGTTTGATTAACGAGGCCGGCAGAAAAATTTACTTTAACACCGAAGGTTACAATCCATATTTTTCCAAAGGAGAGTATATTGTAAAGTCTTTGAATGAGACTCTTCCAGACCACTTGGAAAGAGAGAAATTAACAGCAGTTTATTACTACGGTGCCGGCTGTTCTACACCTGCAAATGTTAAGATTGTGGCCGATGCCATGCAACAAATCTTTATCAACGCAACAATTTTTGTAGGTCATGATTTACTTGCCTCTTCCAGGGCACTTCTTGGAAACGAGCCAGGATTTGCCGCTATCTTAGGTACAGGTACCAACTCATGTCTTTACGATGGATCTGAAATTACCATGAACATTGATTCATTAGGTTATTTCCTGGGTGATGAAGGTAGTGGTTCGTACATCGGTAAACGCATTTTGAGCGATTACATGAAAGGCTACATGCCGAAAGGCTTACGTGAAGCTTTTTACGATAACTATGCCTTAACCAACGAAGATATTTTCGACAACATTTACAACAAGCCATTGCCAAACCGTTTCTGCGCAAGCTTTAGTAAATTCTTATACGATTTTAAAGATAACTATGAGGATTATGCCTTTGCTACCATTGATTATGCTTTTACTGCATTTTTCGAAGCTTTGGTCATCCATTACCCTAACTACAAAGACCACAAATTAAACTGTGTGGGTTCTGTTGGCTATAGCTTCCGTGATATTTTAAGTATTGTAGCCGACCGTTACGAAATGGGGGTAGGTAAAATTATCCGCTCTCCTATAGATGACCTGGTTCATTACCACCTGGAGTTAGCGCCTAAGGCTTAGGCTTCAGTCCTAAGTCTGGAGTCTTTAGTCCAGAGTCGTATAAAGTATAATATACTAGCAAAAAAATCCCCGGTTTGAAATTTCAAACCGGGATTTTTTTATATAACAGGTTTAATTATTTTTTCTTTCTTTCAACTCTCCGCTCCACGCTTAACGCCCTCGGCTCAACACTCTCCGCTAGAAAGAAATCTCCTTACCAAAAAGTTTCGCGTATTTACGCTTATCAAAGCGGTACAAAGTAGCTGCACGGTACGACACACCTTTTTGTTTTTCGTCGAGTTCTTTTAATACCCCGAAACTTACAATCTTCTTTCTAAAGTTCCTTTTATCGAGTTTTTTACCCAGAACCAGTTCATACACATGCTGCAATTGTGTTAAGGTAAATTTCTCAGGCAGGAGTTCGAAAGCAATAGGCTGGTGTTTAATCCGTCGTTTTATTTTTTCTAATCCTTTATCGTAAATTTTCTGGTGATCGAAAGCCAGTTTAGGCAGATCGGTAATTGGCAGCCAATTTGCCCGTTTGGCATAAGTACTGATCGGGCGTAATTCTTTATCTCCACCCAAACGAATCAAAGCATAGTACGCCAATGTAATTACCCTACCTTGTGGGTGCCTATGTGGATCGCCAAAAGCATAATACTGCTCCATGTAAATACCGCGCAAACCGGTAAGTTCGTACAAAATCCGGGAGGCTGATTGATCTAAACTTTCATCTGGGCCAACAATATTACCGGGCAGTGCCCACCAATCTTTAAATGGCTCTTCATTCCTTTCGATTAGCAGGATTTTTAATTCCTTACCATCAAATCCAAACAAAACGCAATCTATCGAGAATACAGAATCTAAGTGAGGTAAAATTTGTTCCAAAGTAAAATTTAGTTATTTTAAGCAGATAAAGGTATGACTTTCAATATTAAGTAAAAAAAATAAAATAAATTACTTAGTGTAAAAAATACACACTATATTCGTATTATAAAGATGGAGCCAAATATAAAAAATATAGCTGTATTAACTTCTGGAGGCGATGCCCCTGGAATGAATGCAGCAATCAGAGCTGTTGTTCGTACCGGAATTTACCATGGCATTAATATGTTTGGTGTAATGCAAGGTTACCAGGGTTTAATAACCGACAACATAAAACCAATGGACGCCCGTTCTGTAAGTAATATTTTACACCTGGGCGGCACCATATTAAAAACTGCACGCTGTTTAGAATTTAAAACAGACGAAGGTCAGCAGATTGCCTACAATAACTTAAAGAAAAACGATATCGATGGATTAGTGGTCATCGGTGGCGATGGAACATTTACCGGAGCTAAACGTTTTTCGGAAACTTTTGGGGTTAAAGTGATCGGTATACCAGGAACTATTGATAACGATTTAGTAGGATCTGACTTTACTTTAGGTTACGATACAGCTATTAACACCGTAATCGAAGCAATTGATAAAATCAGGGATACAGCAGATGCGCACGACCGTTTATTCTTTATAGAGGTAATGGGACGCGATTCCGGCTGTATTGCACTCAGGAGCTCAATTGCAAGTGGTGCCGAAGCTGTTTTGTTGCCTGAAAGGGAAACCAGCGTTAATGAATTGATTAATAAACTGGCCTTAGGTGCAGCAACAAAAAAATCATCAAGTATCGTTATTGTGGCAGAAGGCCATAAACAAGGCGGTGCTTACGATATTGCTAAAAAGGTAAAAGAAACTTTTGATCACTACGACACCAAAGTAACCATACTTGGCCACCTTCAACGTGGCGGTAGCCCAAGCAGTTTCGACAGAATTTTGGGCAGTCGTTTAGGTTTTGCCGCTGTAAATGCGTTAATTGCAGGCGAAACGGAGCAAATGGTCGGTTTAAAAGGAAATGAAATAAAATTAACCAGCATAAGAGAGGCGTTAACTGCTCATTCTTTTAAACTCGAGCCCGATTTAATGGAAATGACAGAGGTACTTTCAATATAATATGGTAGCAGTTGTTTATAGCGGATCGAAAACAGCATTTTGGAAAATAACACAAAATGGACAGGTAGTAGCACATTGTAATACTACAGGCCTGAACCCTTGCTTTGTTGATCCAAAAACGATTTTACAGATTTTAAACAAAAAAGTAACCTTAGTTAACAATGCAGAAAATATAAAGAAAATTTATTTTTTTGCAGCCGGGGCATCATCAGCAGACAGAAAAGAGGAATTGGCCAAAACCCTGGCATCATTTTTTAAATACAGTAAAATTGTAGTAGAAAATGACTTGTTTGGCGCCGCTAAAGCAGCTTGTTATGATCAGCCTGGTATTGTTGGTATGCTGGGAAGTGGTGCACACTGTGCTTACTTCGACGGGAAAAAGCCAATAAATAACAACTTTGGGTTAGGTTATATATTGGGCGATGAAGGTTCTTCGAATTATTTTGGAAAAATACTCCTAAAAGAATTTTTAAGCAAAAAAATGCCTCAGGATATTGAGGCCAAATTTATATTAACACACAATCTGGACCGCCCTCAAATATTAGAACGTATTTATAATAAGCCACAGGCAAATATATTTCTAACCTCATTTTTCGATTTCATTACCCATAACAGCAAACACGAATATATCAGTAAACTGATTGATGAGGGTTTCGAAAAATATTTCGAAACCTATGTTCTGCCTACATCGCAGAAACATAAAGATAGTGAACTACATATTGTAGGCAAAGTGGCTGCCGAACTCGAAGACCGTTTAAGGTTTGTGGCCGGCAAATATGATTTAAAGATTAAAAGCATCATTAAAGAACCAATACAAAATTTATTAAAACATTACACTAATTAACAAAACAATGAGCAAAATTGGAATAAACGGCTTTGGCCGTATCGGCAGACTGGTTTTCAGAGCCGCATTAAAAAGAGGATTGGATATTGTAGCGATTAACGATTTGATCGAGCCAGATTATATGGCATACATGTTAAAATATGATACTACACATGGCAAATTTGATGGCACTATTGAAGTTGTTGATGGTAATTTAGTTGTTAATGGCAAAACCATCCGCGTAACTGCAGAAAGAAACCCAGCTGATTTGAAATGGGATGCTGTAGGTGTAGAAGTGGTAATCGAATCAACAGGTTTATTCTTAACCCGTGCCGATGCAGAAAAACACATCGCTGCAGGTGCTAAAAAAGTAGTTTTCTCTGCCCCTGCTAAAGATGGCGATATCCCTACTTATGTAATGGGTGTTAACCACCATAAATTAACTGCAGACCAAACTATTGTTTCGAATGCATCTTGTACTACGAACTGTTTAGCACCAATTGCTAAAGTTTTAAACGACAACTTCGGTATCGTTGAAGGTTTAATGAGTACAATCCACGCCGTAACAGCAACCCAAAAAACAGTTGATGGTCCTTCTGCTAAAGACTGGAGAGGTGGCCGTGGTGGTTTTTCTAATATCATTCCTTCTTCTACCGGCGCTGCTAAAGCTGTAGGTATGGTTTTACCTGAATTAAAAGGTAAATTAACCGGTATGTCTTTCCGTGTTCCTGTTGCTGACGTTTCGGTAGTAGATTTAACTGTACGTTTAGAGAAACCAGCTACTTACGAGCAAATTAAAGCTGCTATGAAAGCAGCTTCTGAAGGCGAATTAAAAGGTGTGTTGGCTTATACTGAAGATGAAGTTGTTTCTTCTGACTTCATCGGTGATGACCACGCCTCGATTTTTGATGCTAAAGCTGGTATTTCATTAAATGATAATTTCGTTAAAGTGGTATCATGGTACGACAACGAATGGGGATATTCTTCTGCATTAGCTAAATTTGTAGAATACTACGCAAGTTTGTAACGAAAAAACGCTTTAAGCGATTTTCAAACCATATAAAAGGCAACATTATTCAATTAATGTTGCCTTTTTTGTTTTAAACCAGATTTTCACCTGTGAAATCACATTTCAAAATCACTCAAAAAATTAATTATGTTAAATTTTAACATGCAAAATTCACTTATAAAGCAGAAAAACTAAAATAATTTTAAAAAAATAAAGCCAAATCAACTTTCCACCAACAATTAAGTAACATTTGACTAAATAATACCATAAATTGATAATATTTAACAATTCGTTAACATATTTTAACCTTATATTTGCAATACGATCATTTTAAACCCCAAAAGCTCATGAAAAAAGAACAGGAAATAAAAAATGACAAAAAAAATACTTAAAATTTTCTTAGTGTATTTTTTACACTATCATTTTTTTTACTATATTTGTAGAGTAATAAACGGAACGATGTTTGTTAACAATAAAAAAAGATAAATCACTTCCTGGATAAACCCCGGTTTAGAAAGAAAGTTAAAGACAAAGCCTGGCTCATAACAGGTTTATATTTGGTTAGAAAAAAGGGACAAGCTTGGATAAGTTGTCCCTTTTCTTATTTAAGAGGAAGTTGAATTAAGATTTCTTTTTTAACCATTCCTTAATTTTTATTTCATCAAACAGGGTCAACACCAAAACTTGTGGACTAATTATTTTTAAGCATATAGTTGAGTTAGCCTATAGAGGAAAAACTTTACGCATTTCACCCCTCGGAATTGGGATCTTAAAGCTTTAATCTTTGCATTGAAAGATTCAGCAGAAGCATTTGTTGGGTCAACACCAAGCTACCTCCCATCTGGATTACTAAAATTAATAACGCAAAAAAGGATGTAGCCACTGGCTACATCCCCTATCTAAATTAACGCTCTCAACTTATGAAGTTGGTATAAGGCTCTCACCCCTTATGCCTACAATATTACGGCAGAAAGATTAAGATTTGATGAAGATTTGAATTTAAATGAAATAAAAAGCGAAAAATTCTTCGCTAAATCTGTTTTGGTTTTAAGGAAGCGTGTATCCTAAACGCAAACAAATAAATTCCCTTAACAGAGTGGCTTATAAGTGCAATCTAAACGTTCACAAATACGGTATTTTAGCATACGCGGATTCATGTTGCATATCAACCGGTAAAAAGTGCATAGTAATATGCGAGCATATGTATATTTCCCTCACGGATCGGCTAACCTGTTATAATTGAGATCAACTGAGAAACATTTTTACCCATTACATCAGCGCTGCCTTACCAACTTACTGCGTATACGGCTAAGTGTTTCTAAGCGCATGCCTAAATAACTGGCTAAACACCTTAAAGGTACTCTAGATATATCAATGGAATTTATTTCCAGGAATTTTTCATAACGCCTTTCTGCTGAAGGTATCCGTGCGATTATAGCCCGCTCAGAGGCGACATGATACTGAAGCGCTAAAATCTTTCTGACAATAACATTCGTTTCCTGGTAATTGGCATAAAGCTTATCAATCAATAAGCGCGGAATGGCAACTAATTCTGAATTTTCCAATGCCTGCAAATATTCAATAGAGGGCTTGTGGTATTCATCGGGATGTTGAATCGCCCCAATCAATTCATCCCCTAAACTAATCCAGGTGGTAATCTCTTTATTACCATCTTTAATAAAACCTCTTACCAAACCTGATACTACAAAAAAAACATAATCATTATTATCAAGAGGAGATAAAATGTATTTATTCTTCCTGATTAGAAGAGGCTCTACATTTTTTTTTATTTCCTGGATAAATCCAGAGGTTATTGGACATAAACTGCTGAAATAATTTAATACAGCGCTCACCAAAAATACCTTACGGGATTCAAGCATAAACAAACAGAGATAGACTTTAGACCCTTAATTATAGCAATTTTAAATGATATATAAAAATAAAGTAGATTAATAACCTCATTATGCTGTCTCCAAGCTTTTGTAATGTATATTTTTTAATGTTTTGAAGTGCATACTGATTTATCCATGTAAAAATTCTGAATTTAGTCTCCATCAAATTGTGGAAAATAATACCAAGCTTCACGGAATGTTTGTCCTAAAATTAATTTAGCTTTTTCTTCGTCACCTAAACGCTTTACGATATTACCATAAATTGCTGCCGAATACTTCTTGTTGAGTGCTTTAAATGCGGCAAGATCATGCGCTTTTGCAATAGTAAAAAAGAGCTTATCGCCAGATAAACCAGTCTTACAACCAACACTTGTTTGGAAGGGGTAAATCTTTAAAACAAAGATTACCAGAGAAAGCGAATAGCAAGGCAGTATATTTTTAAAGAAATTTAGTTTAGCCTAAAAAATAGTGAGTTAGGCTTAGAGGAGCTTGAATATCAGAAGTAACACTTTGGTCTTCTGCCTTTTGCAGTTTGCAGGTAATAACCGATGGAAACTTCGTGTGAGCCATAATCATAGTTACCCAATTTATTTAAACTGTAGTCATAACCATAGCCAATCCGCAGGTTTTCGCGAACAAAGAACTCAGTAACGAGTCCGACGGCACTTCTTGCCCTTAAATTGTTTTGCAGTGCTGGCTTAGGATAAAGTTTTACAGAGGTTCTATACGCTGCACCTAACCAAAGCTTTTCCTTGATCATTAAAAAAGCGTTAAGATCTAATGAGGTTGGCCCATTCAAATCATCTTTAATCAAAAAAGTAGGCTTGAACATAAAATCATCATTCATTGGGAATACCGTACCAGCCGTTAAATAAAAATGCGGCTTGGAAGCAATATTGAGGAGGTTATTATCCCTAAAAACTGGAAGATACTGCGTAAGCAAGTTATTGGCAGAGAAACCGATAAAGAATTTCTCATTCGAATAATGCACGCCTGCCCTGATATCCGGCACAGTCCTACTTTCATATCCGGTCGGAATCCTGTTGTCGCCAGTTTCGGTCGGATCTAGTAAACTCCCATTCAGTCCCATCTGCATTACACCAATTCCAACGCCAAATGCAAGTACATTGGTTTCAGTACGGTCTAATTTAATGCGATAAGCAAAATTCCCTGATAAGTTTAACGAGTTCTGCGCGCCAATTTTATCTTTAGATACCAATAAACCCAAACCCAGAGTTTCTTCTTTAACTGCTTCATCTACTGATATGGAAAGCGTTTGGGGAGCGCCCTGAATGCCTGTCCATTGAGCCCGGACGAAAGCCTGCATATAGAGTTCTTCCTTGTAGCCGGCATAAGCAGGATTGATATACAAACCATTAAACATATATTGTCCAAACTGTGCATTCTGCTGAGCAAACAGACAAAGGCAGAATAAATTAAACAATGTCGTTAAAACTATCTTTTTCATATCCTCACATTTTAACTTTCATCTATCTCATTACGGTTACGTAGCCTTTAAATTCCTGCCACTGAGCACTTGCCGTTTTTACCTTAATCACATAGAAATAAGTTCCATCTACCAGACCGTTCGCTGTCCAGTCATTTAAATAGCCTTTCTTTTCATAGACAGTACTTCCCCAGCGATTAATGATGGTAAGCTGATTTTCGCTGTAAAGGTCCAACCGCTCAATAAGAAAGGTTTCATTCTTTCCATCACCATTTGGTGTAAACACATTTGGGATTTTAAGTCCGGTAATTTCCTTGGTATCCACAGAAATGTTATTTGATGGATCGGGATCTAGTTCATCAATCGTAACAGTGGCACGATTAACCACATTACCAGGTTTCATCGACCTTACATTAATGATCAGTTCAACAAAACTGCCATTGGCGAGCGATGGGATCGCCCAGGAAATCGTCTTGGTTTGATCGTTATAACTTGCGGTACCCACAATAGTTGGATCCACACTTACGAAGGTTAAATTTTCTGGAAGGTCATCCTTTACCTGTATGTTGGTAGCTTCACCGAGTCCGTTATTACGCACCAATAAATTGTATTTAAATACCTCGGTATTGATTACCTGCCTACTTTCTGACCTTTTAACGATGGAAACATCTGCTGAGATCTGTGATTCCAAAATCACTTCCATCTCTTCGGACAGGTCGGAACTACAGCCACCTAAACTAAAAGTAATAACCGTATATTTTCCGGCAGCATTTACCACATAATCTTGCTCGGTAGCGCCTAATATGACGTTTCCATTTTTGAACCATTGATAAGAGGTAGCACCTGTACCATTGGCCCTCAGTTTAACATTTACGCCTGGTTTAAGGTTCAGCGTGTTCGGATTGCTAGATTGCGCAAAGCATGCTGCTGCAGAAAGCAGCAGCACACCGAACACAATTATCACTAACCTGTTAAACATCATGAATCGATTAACCTACTAGCCAACTGTTATTGTAGGTTTTCCTGGTTTAGGCGTTAGGATAACGGTAACAGTTTTGATATCCTTACAGTTAGCAGCTGGTAGAATCGGCGCACCGTTGCCATTGTAACTTGCTTCTACAGAAAAAACATAAGTACCTGTGGCAATACCCGACTTCATTGTAAGGGAATTACCGGTTTGA
Organism: Pedobacter sp. MR2016-19; assembly: GCF_014947265.1. Classification (NCBI taxonomy): domain Bacteria; kingdom Pseudomonadati; phylum Bacteroidota; class Sphingobacteriia; order Sphingobacteriales; family Sphingobacteriaceae; genus Pedobacter; species Pedobacter sp. MR2016-19. Next base: position 360,252 of record NZ_JADCNK010000002.1, on the reverse strand, counting down.
TCTGCTATATCAGAAAGTGTTTTCGTAACACCATCTAATGTAACAGTCCAATTATAGGCAATGGTAACACCACTTGGTGGAGCAGTGGACGACAGAGCAACAGTCACTACCGGTCTGGTGGTCAAATCAACACAGACTGAAGGAACAGATGATGATGCTGTAACGACAGGCGCTGGAAGTTTATAAATATTAATTTTATCAGATACATCACCAGGACATAAATTTGCGTCAGCTGGTATTACCTGTACAGTGTATTCGTGAGCACCCTCAGTTAAGGTTGTCGGAGTAACGTACTTACCACCATCTGCATTTGGAAAAGTAATTGTTTCTACGGTTGTTGCTCCATCTTTCCAAATAACCTTATCTCCTGCAACAGGCACATATCCCTGAAAATCAGGTGTCAAAGTGGCAGAATTTGCTCCACAAACGTACGTTGTAGTCTGCGCAAAGGCACCCAATGGCAATAAAAACATTAAGAATACAAAGATTCTTAAATAGCGATTTGTAGTTTTTTTTGTCATGATTTTAATTTGTTTGAGTGAATAATTTATTTTGTTTTTAGTTAATAGATACTGTTGGTTTATGTGGCACAAGCTTTACCCTAAAACTAAAAGGGATAGCCCGTACGCAGCCATTTGCATTTTTAATAGTCAAAACTCCCTGGTAAACTGCTACAGGGGTTGTAGAGGGTATAGTAATGGTGATTTCATTGGCTGGCAAAGCCTGATTAAGAACAGCGGGCAGTAAATTCCCCGTCCAGGAAATACTATAGGTTATTGGGTTAAAAACAGGATTGCTGTAAGTAATTCTGGTTGTGGTTAATCCTTCGCAAATACTCGCATCTGGCCCCAATATTAAATCGGGCTGTGGATTTACGATTAAAGGGAAATCTACTTTTTTACCACAATAAGTAGCATCATCAGCAACTGTATAACTAATCACCATATTGCCGGCAGCCACCGCGGTAACTTTACCTGTTGCATCTATTGTTGCAATGGCTGCATTACCCGTGCTCCATGTTCCGCCCGGATAAATATTTGTAAATATTGCACTTGTACCTGCACACATGGTAGCTGCGCCGTTTATTGCAGGTACAGGAGCATACTGTTTTACTTTAACTTCTACAGCCAGAGCACCGCCAGCATTTTTACATCCTGTTGCTGTGTTAACTGCTTCTACATAATAAATAGTAGTAGCCATTAAGGTAGGAGTAGTATAAGTGGTACCGATATTAAATGGGGTTCCACCAGAAGATGATGAATACCAATTATAGGTAAAACCTGCATCAGGCGCAGTAACCGAGAGTACTGTTGAAAAGCCACTACAAATTATAACTCCAGGTACTGTAAGTGTAGGTAGGGGATTAACCTTAAGTTTTACCCTCAACCTTTCAGAAACCGCGGTAACACAATACGTTCTGCTCGCCTGAACATAATAATTGTAATCTCCTGCAGCCAGCGTATTTGGAGGAGTGAAGGTTAAACCGGTATACAATAAATTACCGCCCGTTTCGGCATCGTACCATTTGTATTCAGTGCAGGTCTGTGCATTCAGAACAGAAAAAGTTGCAGTTTGCCCCTGGCAAACCGTTTTTTCATCTGTAGTTGAAGGATCAACCAATGTGCGTGGTTTTGCCAGTTTACGTTTAATGTCGTAAATATTTAAACGGCTAAATGCACCAGTAATTCCGCCCATTGTGATCTCCAAACGGTCGTATACATCGGTTACCAAAAACGTTAAGATATATTTACTTGTTGATCCGGGAAGTAATTTAAGGTTCAAAAATGTGCCAGTGTTTTTAAATGCTGGCCCAGCAGCTACTCCATTCAAATAAGGCTGTATGGTAAAACCTGTTAAAAGGCTCAGATCTAATAGTCCGCCACCTGGATTTTCGAGTATGATGCTAACCGAATCGGCAGGCTGCGAGGGTTTATTAAAAATAGTTGTAAGATATACCTGATTTAGCACAGAAGTGCCCACATCAATCAGTGCGAAACTATTTAGATCTACATCAATGGCATTAAAGGGATTGGTAACAGTACCAGTTAGGTTTGCAATACCACCTAAAGGAGTTGGCTTTACACCTGAGAGCACATCAATCGCCTCGTCGCAATTGATTGATCCTGTACTCAGCTCCATCATATAGGCATGGAAAACTTTTATTGATAAAGCCGTAGATAATACCGCTCCAACAATCTTGATATATATGCCATTAAAAGCCTGTGTAGGTGTTACCCTGATCTCCATCTCTCCTCCCCCGCCGATCACACCAGCAATATTGGCAGAAGTATAAATCGGATTCTTCGTTGCATCATAACCAGCTTCATTTCCAGAACCAATTAAGGGTTTATTTATTGCAACAGCATGTAGATCAGTAAAACTTCCAATCTCAAAACTGCTCAAAAGTCCAAGAAGTTCCTTAGGTAACGCCAGTTTAAGTGTTACAGGAGTATTTGCAGCAATTGTACGTTTACCAGCGTTAGTACCATCAGTAGTAAATTCCAGAAATTGTGTAGCCGAACCTGTAAGTCCAACTGCGCTAATTGGAACTGATAAGGTTGATGCATCTTTAACCTGGCCGTTTACAGCATTCGGCGCATTAGCGATACTACCGTATAAATTCGCCCCTGCAACACCCAATCCATCAAGATATGCCCCCTGAAAGTTTGCATACGTACGTGCTGTATTTTCACACTGTGCATATAAATACGCAGGCATAAAAAATAACACAAATACCAAGAAAAATTGACCAGAGCACCTTTTCAATGTAGATTTGGGATAACGTAAAATTAAGTTTGTTTGTTTACTCGCAATACAAAAGTACTGTGGGCCAACGCTACATTATCCGTTCACTTTATTCATTAAAGCCTTTCAATCAAGACATAAAGACCTGGTTTATTACTATTTATCAACCAAACTAAATCACTTAGAGGTTCTCTTATTGGGTCTACTTTCAGGATGGAAATTTTAGTCCAACTATTAAACCTTCGCACCCCGTTGACCGAACAATGTCATTAAGTTAGGCACCGCGGTCGTCAGTATGAGCGTAGCGAAGACTTCTTGATATTGATAAATCGCGAATAAATCCTCTTCGAATAAGCTACCAATGACAGCTCCAATAGAAAGATCGTCATTGCGAGGCACGAAGCAATCTTAAAGCGCTCGCTACTTGCGATAGTTGTAAGATTGCTTTGTCGGCTGAAAAGCCCCCTCGCAATGACGATTCCTCGCCAAAACTTAGCATTAAAACTTTCTGTCATTCACATTGATTTTATACAATAAATTACCCCTCAGAGCGACATCTTTTTGAGATTTATCCTTAACTTAAGGACATTGAAAAACCGCTTGCGTCACTTCCAGATTAAAGTAACCATGATTTGTTAAAGATTGTTGGTTTATCGATGCAAAACTTACTGATCACTGTCAGAACAGGTAGGTTATGGTTAACGGCGCAAACCTTAATCCAAATTCGATGATATTCGGTCTATACCGAGAAGAAATTTTAACGTAAAATAATATTAAACACTAATTATCAATACTTTACAATAAAATCTTATACAGCTGCTGTTAGCATAAATATTATTCTAAAAATAATATTTGCAAGATAAAATGGTTATTGTATCTTTGCACCCTCTCTGGAAGCTTCCACTCCAGGGTTTAAGAAAGCTTTCCAGCAATGGGAAGCTTTTCTTATTTAAATTGACCCGGTTTTCTGACTAATCATCAATAGCACATCCGTAATCTCTTTTTGTACAAAATCCGGATAACATTTATTATTTGTGACTTGATAGGTTGTAATTATCGTTAAGATATTCCTTTAAAGTTATACTACATACATTTTTCGTTCATAGCCGTCACCCTGAACTTGTTTCAGGGTCTTTATAGCAAGGCAGTTTAACGGAAAAGATGCTGAAATAAATCCGATAACTATCGGATCAGCATGACGAAACGGCTAGCCAATTCGTCCTAATAAAGTACATTAATTTTTAAACATTAATCGCACTCAGGTTATTAGACCTTTAAAACAATGAAAACTGCTAATAAATAAATTCAGCATGACGATCACGCTAGTTTCATGGGGTTAAAATTAGCCAGTATAAATAAATGTTAATCAAACTGAGGTTAATAAGATTTTACTTGCTCTTGAAAATTGTTACAGCCAAAGGTGGCAGATCGACAATTATTGAATATTCCTGTTCATTATAATTTTCCAGATCAGGGATAATATCTCCTCTGTTGTTTATGCCGCCTCCGTAATAAATAAGATCGTCGGTATTAAAAATCTCCGCCCATTTGGTTTTAAACGGTACCCCAATTCTATAATTCTCCCGAACTACAGGAGTTAAGTTTATGGCAATTACCAAAGTATCTTTAGGCTTTGGTCCTTTTCGCATGTACACAAATACAGATTCGTTTGTATTATCGGCATCAAGCCATTGAAAGCCTTCGTAACTAAAATTAAAATGATACAACGCAGGTTCTTTGCGGTACAGAAAGTTTAAAGCTTTAACTGTTTCCTGCATGCCTTTATGCGGCGCATATTGAAGCAAATGCCAATCCAATGATTGTGTAAAGTTCCACTCATTGGTTTCGCCAAATTCATTACCCATAAACAGCAGTTTTGCTCCCGGATGAGTAAACATGTAACCATAAAGTGCTCTCAGGTTGGCGAATTTCTGCCAATCGTCGCCAGGCATTTTATACAACATTGGCGATTTACCGTGTACGACTTCATCATGAGAGAAAGGCAGCATAAAATTTTCGGTAAAGGCGTAAGTCATGCTAAAGCTCAACTGATGGTGGTGGTGTTTCCGGCCGAGGGTTTCTACTTTAAAATACTTTAACGTATCGTTCATCCAGCCCATCATCCATTTCATCCCAAACCCTAATCCACCGGCATGTACCGGATGCGTTACACCAGGATAAGTGCTGCTTTCCTCTGCAATAGTTTGTACACCCTCAAAATTTCCATAAACGGCAACATTCAGGTCTTGCAAAAACTGTATAGCCCCAAGGTTTTCACTTCCTCCATATTCGTTTGTTGCGGCATCTCCATCTTCCCGGGAGAAGTTGAAATACAACATCGATGCCACAGCGTCTACCCTCAATCCGTCAGCATGGTATTGATCCAACCAAAATAAAGCATTACTGATGAGGAAGGAACGCACCTCATTTTTGTCGTAATTGAATATGTATGATTTCCAATCGGGATGAAAGCCTTTACGCATATCGGCGTGTTCGTACAAATGTGTTCCATCGAACTCATACAAACCATGCCTGTCACCTGGAAAATGAGAAGGAACCCAATCCAATACCACCGCAATATCTGCTTTATGGAGCTCATCAATCAGATACATTAAATCCTGCGGAGAACCATAGCGCGAACTTGCTCCAAAATACCCTGTAATCTGATAACCCCAGCTCGGGAAATATGGAAACTCCATTACCGGCATCAGTTCTACGTGCGTAAAACCCATTTCCTTAACATAAGGCACTAACCTGCCAGCCACTTCCCTCGCAGTTAAAACACGTTCCGGATTAGCCGGATCGCGTTCCCAAGAGCCAAGATGTATTTCATATACCGAGATGGGTTGGTTCAAAGCATTTATCTTTGCTCTTTTTTTGAGCCAGGCTTTATCTTTCCAGGTGTAATCGGTATCCCAAACAATGCAAGCAGTTTGTGGAGGATGTTCCCATCTGCGGGCATAAGGATCGCCTTTTAAATGTTCCGATTCATCAAAACCTTTGACAAAATATTTATAAACTTCGCCCTTTGCAATACAAGGAATAAAACCTTCCCAAATACCCGATTTATCCCACCTCACATTCAGCGGATGCGAACTGTTATCCCAATTATTAAAATCACCCACTACACTAACACGAATGGCATTCGGGGCCCAAACTGAAAAATAAGTTCCGGCCGTTCCATCAACGGTAATTAAATGTGAACCCATTTTCTCGTAAAGCCTAAAATGCTTTCCTACAAGAAAAAGATCAATATCATAATCGGTAAATAAACTGTGGATCCAAACGGATTTCTGTTTATCAATTTTTGGCTGTAATACTTTTTTTACTGGAACTTTTTTTGCTGCTGGCATAGGTATTTGGTCATTAAATGAAATCCCAAATACTAAACAGCATTTGGGGCTCATTGTTACAGACTTAAGATCTGTATTTCTAAAAAGTTCTTATTGCATTTAAAATGCAGGATATTCTGATCATCGGTATAAAAATCTTTCACCTCTTTATTATCAATAATGATCTTTTTAACCTGGAATTTTACACCAATAACATTACAAACGTAAAATTCATAATTAGGTGTATATAAACCTTCATTACGTTGGTTAACCTTAATGGCCTGTGCATCGCCCTTTACCGTAAATTTCTTTTCCAGATAAATATCTTGCTCATAAGCAAATGTATCACCATGATCTTCATACATATATGAATTTACCTCGTAATCGCTATGGTAAATGTTCAATACCACTTCGGTGATCGATTTTTCGTCTACATATTGCATTACCGGATATTCTGGCAAAACTGTACCTGCACGTACAAACATCGGCATGCTGTCTATTTTGGCATCAACGGTATATTCGTTACCGCCATCCAATACCTCATTCGTCCAGAAGTTATACCAGGTTCCTTTTGGAAGATAAACTTTTCTGGAGATTGCACCCTGTTCTAAAACCGGGCAGATTAACAGTTTATCTCCATAACAGAACTCATCCTGACGGAAACTGTTACTGATATTTTCCTGTTCAAGCATTACCAGCGGTCTTAAAATAGGAAAACCATAACGGTGATGCTCCCAAAATACCGAATACAGATACGGCATTAAACGGTATCTTAATTCGATAAACTTACGGTTAATATCTTCGAAAAACTGACCAAAGCTCCAGGGTTCCCGTTCAGCGGTATCACCGGCAGAGTGAGCACGCATAAAAGGAGAAAATGTACCTAGCTGGATCCAACGGGTAAATAATTCGCCATCCGGTTCGCCGCTAAACCCGCCAATATCTGTTCCACAGAAAGGCACGCCAGAAACCGATAAACGCTGGCACTGAATATTTCCAATCTTTAAATGTTCCCAGGTTGCAATATTATCACCCGTCCAAACACTGGCATAACGCTGCATGCCTGAATAACCAGCTCTTGTAATGGTAAACGGGCGTTTATTACGCATCAGTTTCTTTAAGCCTTCGTAAGTAGAACGTACCATCTGCATACCATAAACATTATGTGCCTTACGGTGCGAGCCACGGTAACCATCATAATTATGACGAACATCGTTAGGGAAAGTTCCTGAACCAAATACAGCTGGTTCATTCATATCATTCCAGAAACCTGCAACGCCCATGTCTACCAACTCTTTATATAAATTACCCCACCAGCTCCGTACTTTTGGATTGGTAAAATCGGGAAACTGACAACGGCCAGGCCAGACATGCCCTTCCATATAATAATCGTCGCTGCGGCGACAGAAAAATCTTTTCTCTTTTCCTTCTTTAAAAACCCAGTAATCATCATCTACCTTAATTCCAGGATCAATCATGACCACAGTTTTAAAACCATCATCAGAAAGTTCTTTAATCATTCTCCGTGGATCTGGAAAGTACTTTTTATTCAAGGTAAAACAACGGTAGCCATCCATGTAATCGATATCCAGATAAATGGCGTCGCAAGGAATTTTACGCTCCCTGAACTGCCTAGCTATTTCTTTAACTTTTGTTTCAGGATAATAACTCCAACGACATTGCTGATAACCCAAAGTCCATTTTGGAGGCATTGGGTGCGTACCGGTTAAAGTTGCATAACGTTTAACCACGTCCATAATATGTGGCCCATGGATATAATAGTATTGAAGTTCTCCTCCATCAGCCCAGAAACTTGTTTTATTTACATCTTCCGAACCGAAATCGAAATACGATTTAAAGGTATTATCGAAGAAGATACCGTATGCTACCTGATTATGCAAACCGATATAAAAAGGTATCGTACGGTAAAGTGGGTCCTGGTTCCAGCCAAAAGAATAGGCATCGGTATTCCAGTTTTCGAAACGCCTGCCGCGCAGGTTAAAATTACCGGATTTATCTCCCAAACCGAAGAAATTCTCTTCAGGGTGACATTTTTTGGTTGCGTAGATATAATAACCACCAAAATCTACATTTTCTTCCCAGTGCATGGAGTTGGCTTCATCAACCATCATCACATTGGTAATATTATCGTGGAAAGAAATATGGAAATTTGCCTTTTCTATTTTACAGGTTACCGAATGGGTAGAAACGGTATAATGATCATCATGTTCCTGCATCTTAAAAACAGAAACTTTCTGGTCTACCTCAGGTACCGCGTAAGAAAAATCATCAAGAAAAACGCCATGTGGTGCCAGGCGAACCCTGATCATATCATCACTTACCACCCGAATTTCTACTCTCGCATCCCCATCAGAAAAATAAAAGCGGTTGCCCTCTTTTTTTACCTTTTTAACTGAACCAAGGTATTGTTTAACAATTGGTTTTACCGATATATCAACTGGATTGTTTAAATGCTGTACTTCCTGTTCCTTTTCGATCAGATCATTTGCCTCGTTAGGTTTGTCGTTTTGCGCTTCCATCCTTATTTATTCAAATTTTAAATTCATAACCTCTTAAACCGGGATGTGCTTAAGAAAGTACTATAATACAAATATTTTACAAAAGGGATGTAGCTTTTTTTGAAAAGATGGTTTAATAGTGTGAATTTCACACTAAGCTAAGGCATTTAATAAGGAAATGGCTAAACTGAATGATCTAATTTATTATAGCCATAGCATTCAAAAATGTAAATTTATGGTAAGATAAACGAAATATAATCGTTTATCCTATTTTAATTTGACATTTAAAATTATTATATGTAATTTTAACACAAGATAAACGGATAAAAATCGTTTATCTTATTTAATTTTAACATCATGAATATCCAAACAGCGCTTACTGGCAAATCGCATCAACCGATAACCCATCAACTTTTGCTCGATTTATTAAAAGATTATAAAAGACCAAATGATAAAATATTGGCATTAAAGGCTGATGGATTGATTGAACCCATAAAAAAAGGACTTTATATTGTAGGGAAATCTGTCGGAACGGAGCGACCTGAAAATGCATTATTGGCTAACCATATACTCGGCCCAAGTTATCTTTCGATGGAGAGCGCATTGTCGCATTATGGGCTCATCCCGGAAAAAGTTTATGCAGTTACCTCAATGACAACGAAGGCATCAAGAAAATTTGAAACCCAAATAGGCCTATTCACCTATACAAACCTTCCTTTGCCATATTATGCTTTTGGCTTGGCCATGATAAACTTTTCAAAAGACCAGAAAGCAATGGTCGCAAGCCCGGAAAAAGCCTTATGTGATAAAATTGTCACAACAGCAGGTATTAATTTAAGGAGCGTTTCCTCAGCAAAAGATTATGTATTCAGAAATCTGCGGATGGAAGAAATTGATCTTGCAAAATTTGACATATTAGCTATAAGTAGCTGGCTTGAACATGCCCCTAAACGTTCAAGTCTTGAAATGCTAACTAAAATGATCGAAACAATATGATAAAAGACTGGCTAGATAGCTATCATCCAGCTAACAGAGAAGAGGCAAAAGATGCATTAAGAGAAATTATGCAGGAAATTGCACTTGCCGGACTTAACCGGGCTGGCTTTTTTGAAAAGGCAGCATTTTATGGAGGAACAGCACTGAGGATATTTTATGGTTTAGACCGTTTTTCAGAAGACCTGGATTTTTCCTTACTCGCCAGAAATCCTGATTTTTCATTAGAAAAATACCAGAATGCCATTGTAAGCGAATTTGCGGCGCTAGGCATGCAGGTATCCATTACTGAAAAAAAGAAAACAATAAAGAATAACATTAATTCAGCATTTTTAAAATCAGAAACCATCTGGAAAGAACTCGTTCTGGAAGAGATTATCCCCCAAAACGGACTTAAAGAAGTGGCAAATATCAAAATCAAAATCGAGGTAGACATAGAACCGCCACCAGGTTTTGTAACTGAAGAAAAACTACTATTACAACCTTTTTCGTTTTATGTAAAGTGCCTTTCAATTCCCGATCTTTTCGCTGGAAAAATGCACGCACTTTTATTCCGGAAATGGGGCACCAATGTTAAAGGGCGTGATTGGTACGACATGGAATGGTATATTAAAAAAGGTTATGAACTCAACCTGGATCATTTTCTCCTGCGGGCGATTGATAGTGGCGACTGGAAAAAGGATAAAATCAGTGAAGCAGAATTCAGGGCTTTATTAAGCGAAAAGATTGATAAAGTAAAATTAGATTTTGTTAAGGCCGATATCTCACGTTTTATTAAGGACCCTAAAAAACTGGAAATATGGTCTCCACAATACTTCCATGATCTAGCTAACAAGCTAAAGATCAGTAAAGGAATCGTATAAGCAACACATTTACAAAACTGGCAGAAGTCCGAAATAAGAGACTTTTAGAAGTTAAATTTTAACATAAAATAACATCTATTCCGGTAAATGACTTTTCATTAAAGCCTATATTGCATTTTTAATAATGTTCATTAATAGCTTTATCAATAGCCCTAACATGAAAAAAATTGCCGTAGCTTTAATCTTTATCTCGTCACTTCCACTCTTTACTCTCGGGCAAATAAAAAATTTAAAAAACTTTACCATTTCAGGAGAGGTAAATGTTGATACAGGAACTGTTCAACTTATCCCGAATGAATTAAACAAAGCGCTTTATCCAACTGGTTTTAAACCAATAATAGCGAAAATAATTAAAGGAAAATTCAAATTTAACGGACAAATAGATGAACCCGTGTGGATGTACTTTAAAATTGGAGACAAATATCAATCTGCAGGTACAGCTATAAGCACAGGAGGGCAACGTATTTCTATTGATACTGCATCAAATTACGGAGATCCAATAAATGATAATTTGGTTATGAAAGATGCTAAGAGTTATGACAAGGCATTTATGATCGTAGAGAACCAACGCAAGCAATATAAATTACATTACGATAGTTTGTTTAATATTTATGGCAGAAAATTCCCGGAAGAACTTGAGCTTAAATCAATGAAGGAGTTAAAAGCAACTTATATTGTTCACGATGCTACACTGTTATCTTTTGTTAAGGAAAATCCAAATTCTTATTATGCGCTTTACAAATTGTACGCTCTTTTGAATTTTGGCTATAATACCACTTTGGGAAACACCTTTGAACATTTTCCAACACTGCTGAAAACATCAAGACTTGGCCAGGCTACTTTGCAACGGATTTTATCTTTGAAACAGATCGCTATTGGAGAAACACTCCCAAACTTCAACGTTTTTAACTTAAAAGGGGAAAAAATTGCAGACACCCCATACAATTCCAACAAATTAACACTTGTAGATATGTGGTATAGTCATTGCATGCCCTGTATCGCACAATTTGAAGACTTAAAAGCAATCAGAAACGCATTCCAAGATAAGGGATTCGAAATCATTGGAATATCAACAGATAAAACCAAATATGTAGAAGATTGGAAACTTGCCATCGACAAATATAAACTGACGTGGCCTCAGTATTTAGATTTAAACGGAATTGAAACCAGCAAATATGGTATCCACATTTTCCCTACGAGTTTGCTGGTTAACCAGCAAGGTAAAATTGTAGCTACAGGACTTTCTACTGTGGAGTTGAAGGACTTTTTGAAAAATAATCTTTAGTACTAAGTCGAACGACTAGAAGTTCACAAAAAAGCCCTCTATACTTTTTAGCATAGAAGGCCTTTAAAAAACTCAATTAACTGGTTATGGATTAAAACTAATGGCCACGTAGTAGATTGCTCCTGCTGATGGGTTACCGTAAGAAGTAAAATAATATTTGTTCAATACATTAGAACCACCAAGTTTAATAACTGATTGTACTGAAGGGATTCTTAAACTTACCTGCGCATCAAGCGAACTGTATGCAGGCACCTGACCTGAGGCAAAAGAAGAATTCCAGTAGAATTGATCCTGCCAACGGTAAGAAACATTGAAACCAAAGTTTTTAATAATTTCTTTATTACCCAATCCCAGGTTATAACGAATTTTAGGCGTATTAAAATCGTTAATGTAGTTAACCGGTAAATCTCCAATCTGGTTGTAAGAAACGTTACCGCTTACATTCCATTTGCCCACAAGATAATCAAGACCTAAAGCTGCACCATAAGAAGTTACTTTACCTTCTGCATTAACCGGAACGCCGAATTTCACAAAACTTCCTCCAACATTCTGGTATACATCAACTGCGGTAATAAAATCTTTGTAAATGTTGTAATAACCATATGCATCAAGCAACAAATTAGGTAAGAGTAAACCTTTATAACCCAACTCGTAAGACTGAACACTTTCTGGACGAACACCTTTTGCATCAAAATTATATTGCTTTAATAATGCCGGATTTGGTGCTCCGGTGGTTGCTGCCGAAGCCAGGAATGCGCGGTAACTCACATCAGTATAGGGTTTGTTGGTATCTAAATGGTATTTGCTGAATATAATTTCTGGCAAGCCACCAATTAATCTCTGCGAACCACCTCCAACAGACAGATCAATGTACTGGTTTTGTGTCGTTGGGTTACGGTAGCCTGTTTGGTAAGAAACCCTGATGTTGTTGTTTTTGGCAACTGTAAACACTCCCGTTACCCTTGGGGTAAACCGGCCTTCAAAATTCTGGCTTTTATCATAACGACCTGCAAAGGTAAATTTCACTTTATCGTTAAAGAATTTTTTACCTATTTGTCCAAATGCACCATATTCCTTAATATCGATAGATTCATTTAAATCGTTAAAAATTGTTCCGGCTGAATTTAAATCATATAAACGATAAGATGCACCTACCTGAAACTCTACCACTTTGTTGAAAAGGTTGGTAAAATTATATAATCCTTCATAATGATATAAGTTAGATTTATCGTCGAATTTAGCACCATAAATACCTTTACTCGGATCGGATGCACTGATCGTCGTATTCATAATCTCATCTTTTGCCTGCAAAAATTGTGGTGAGCCAGGAGCAAAATATGCACTACCGCCACTTGAAGCAGAGTTGGCAGCCGTTCTTGCGGTAATTTGTGCTTGTGCATCAGTTTGTCCGAGCGATCTTGCACCAACATAATTACCTACGTATTCAGGGAACCAAGCCTGAGAAATTTTAGATTTTTCGTTAATATAACTTCCCAAAATAGAAGAAATATAAGAATCGCCAGAACGTTCTTGTGTGGTATAACCACGTAACATGAAATCCTCTCCCTTTAGCTCCAATTTGTACTGGCCAATATTGAAGTTACGTAATGAATAACGGTCAGATCCGGTGTAAACCGAAGTTCCTGTTCCCCAATTAGCCTGTAAAGTTGCCTGAACGGTTCTACTGATATTGTAATATAATGCACCTGAGGCTTTCAACGATTTGGTATTATAATCCACAAGATCAGCTTCCTGGTAACCATTTCTAGTGATATTCTGATTAGGAATTAAACCCGGCGTATTCAATCCTGCATAAAATGGTCTGGTTTGGGCATTTGTAGAAAGAAATGAAGTAATCTGGGTTTGACTTGGAATCATTCCTCCGGTTGCTAATCCATAATTCTTAATGAAAGTTGCTGTTCCTGAAGCCAGCACACTTTGCGCCACATTTCTCATATTTTGGCTTAACTCATCTCCATAAGTATTGATCCCGTCATAATTCGGATCGCTCCGATCTCCACTTTTTACCGTTCTTGATACCCTGTCAAAGTTTGAAAAGTTGTTTCCATACCAATCTTTGGCCTGCAAAAATGAAAAGGCAGCCTTTACCCCGAATTTATTGTTCCATGACTTTGCCATCCGCACATCCAGCTGATTAAATGGCTGTACACTGCTATTATCGTCATTAACGTGATTTACCCCTGTTTTATATTGAAAACTAGCTCCAGGGTATTTAAACGGATCTTTTGAAGTCATTAACAAAGTTCCATTAATACCACCCGCACCATAAAGGGCAGATGAAGCACCTGGTAAGAGTTCTACATTATCTATATCGAGTTCCGTAATACCTACTATATTTCCTACCGAGAAATTTAATCCCGGCGCCTGGTTATCCATTCCATCGATATATTGATTAAAGCGGGTATTACCGTTAGAATTAAAACCACGCGTGTTAATCGACTTGAAAGTTAAACTCTGCGTACTGCTTTCTACACCTTTCATATTATTCAAGGCGTCGTAAAACGATGGCGCAGCAATTTCCCTGATGGTGGCAGCACTCATGCGCTCGATGGAAACAGGCGATTCTAAAATACGCTCAGGCGTACGCGAAGCAGAAACAACTACATCTCCTCCTAATACAACTGCAGTTTCTATTTCCAGATGAATACCTGAAGTACTTCCGGTAATCTGCTGTTCTACAGCACCGTAACCCACATAAGAAGCGACTAAAGTAAAGGGTACTTTTGCCGTTGTACTAAAGCTGAAACTTCCATTTGCTGTTGATGCGGTACCGCCCGATTGGCCTTTAATGGTTAAACTAACCCCTGCCAGTCCTTCTTTAGATTGCTTATCCTTTACGGTTCCGCTTACCGTAATACTCTGTGCCTGTGCTGCCATATTACCAGCAAACACAAATATTAACACATAGAAGATCTGTGTAAAAATTCTGCTCATACGCGATTTAATTTGGTTATTTGTATTATTAGTTATATAAACTTAAATTCTTTTTTTGAATTAAACAAATTATGTAAGCATAATAATTTTCAATTTAATTATAATTTTGATTGATATACAGTTTGTTGTATTTTGCAGTAAACATAAACCGTCATTTTGCCCTATCTTAGCAAAAGACTTGTTAGCTAGCCATTATGAATAAAATTAAAGCCATTTTCTGCATCGTCATTCCGATAGCATTAGGTTTTTTATTTAATACCAAATTAGGCAGTACGCCTCCATTGTTAAAATTTCTAAATCCTTTTATGGGTTTCTGGCAAAATGCAGAGAACAATCATTTTATGTTTAACCATAAAGCGAAGATTAAAGGTGCCATAGATAAAATCGAAATCGTTTTTGACGATCGCATGATTCCACATATTTTTGCACAGAACGATCACGATCTGTATCTGGCACAAGGTTATGTAACCGCCATGCACCGCCTTTGGCAAATGGATTTCCAGACCCGTTTTGCCGCGGGGAGAATTAGTGAAGTTGTGGGCGACAAAGCGATAGAGGTAGACCGGTATCAACGCCGGATGGGCATGGTGTATGGCGCAGAAAACTCATTAAAAGGTATGATGGCCGATCCCAAAGCAAAAGAAATGATCCTAGCTTACACAGAAGGGATCAATGCTTACATCAAAACACTTTCTAAAGCCAATTATCCCTTAGAATATAAAATACTCGATTTTAAACCCGAAAACTGGACTCCTGTAAAATGTGCTTTGCTGTTAAAACAGATGTCGGCAGTGTTAGCCATGGGTTCTGATGAATTTTACATGACCAATATCCTGAAAAAATTCGGCCCGGAAGTGACGAAAAATCTTTTTCCGGATTACCCTTTCCGCGAAGACCCGATTATACCTGTGGGCAAAAAATGGGATTTCTCTCCATTACCAATACCTAAAACGCCGCAAAGCTTCACTCAGGCTCAAACCGGTGAGGTTAAAACAACTGAAAAAGTAGAAGGTATTGGCAGTAATAACTGGGCATTATCTGGCACTAAAACTGCGTCAGGGTATCCGATCTTAGCAAATGATCCCCATTTAGATTTAACACTTCCATCAATCTGGTACCAGATTCAGCTACATGCACCTGGCGTAAATACTTATGGTGTTTCTTTACCTGGTGCCCCGGGGATAATTATTGGCTTTAATCAGAAAATAGCCTGGGGCGTAACCAATGTTGCTGCTGATGTGCTCGATTTCTATCAGATCAAGTTTAAGGATTCGAGCCACAATGAGTATTGGTATAACAATAAATGGAAAGCCACTACCAAAAGACTTGAAACGATTAAAATACGAGGTGGAAAAGATGAAGTAGATACGGTGTACTACACCCATCACGGGCCGGTGGTATATTTCCAGAAACCAAAATACGGCAGGGCCGATAACGTACCTGTTGGCGATGCCTTGAGGTGGATAGCACATGATGAATCGAATGAACTCATGACTTTTTATTACCTCAACCGCGGCAAAAATTATAACGACTACCGCAAGGCTTTAACTTTTTATACAGCACCAGCGCAGAACTTCGTTTTTGCCAGTGTAGATAATGATATTGCCATTACGCCAAACGGAAAATTCCCTTTAAAATGGAAAGATCAGGGCAAATTTATACTGGATGGAACAGACCCTGCGTACGATTGGCAGGGATGGATCCCAAATGCGCAGAATCCAACGGTTAAAAATCCGCCACGCGGTTTTGTGAGTTCAGCCAACCAGTCTTCTACCGATACCACTTATCCATATTACATTAACTGGGAATTTGCACCATACGAGCGGGGCAAGCGCATCAACGACCGTTTATCGGCGATGAACAAAGCTACTTTAGACAGTATCCGCCTGATGCAGACCGACAACTATAGTATTGTGGCGCAAAACCTGGTGCCTGCATTATTGCCATTACTGAACAATGAACAGTTAAATGCCACACAAAAAGAGGCATTGGCTTACCTTAAAAAATGGAACAAACGTTATGATGCACACGAAATTGCAGCCAGCGTATTCGAAATATGGACCAAACGCTTATCGTACAATATCTGGGCAGATGAATTTGAAGTGAAAGGCATACCAATGCGTTACCCCTCAAGGGATCGTACGGTAGAGATGATTTTGAAAGAACCCAATGCAACCTGGTATGATAATATCAATACCAGCAAAAAAGAAACATTATCTGATCTGGTTAACGAAGCTTTTAAATATAGCTGCGACAGTTTAGAAAGGCGCTTTGGGCCAATAAATAAAGATTGGGACTGGGCAAATGTAAAACAGACCAATGTACCACATCTGGCCAAAATACCTGGATTCGGCTCGAAGGTTTTACAGATTGGTGGCAACAAAGGCACTATTAATGCTTTGAACGAAACCAATGGACCTTCATGGCGGATGGTAATTGAACTGGGTAAAACGCCAAAAGGGCATGGTGTTTATCCAGGTGGACAATCGGGTAATCCCGGAAGTAAATTTTATGATAATATGATCGATACCTGGGCAAATGGTAAATTGTACGATCTGTTTTATATGCAAAGTCCTGATGATCAATCGGGCACGATTATTTCTCGTTTAAAAATTTCTAAATAGGCTAAAATGGTTTTCATTGTTATATTAATAATCTGTTTCCTTCTACAAATGATTGCCCCCTGGTGGATCATCATCGTCATATCTTTTGCTACTTGTGGCGTTATCGGCAAAACAGGGAAAATAGCCTTCTGGCAATCTTTCTTTGCTATTTTCTTACTTTGGATCGGTTATGCCTTATTCAAAAGCCTTCCTAACGATAATGTACTCGCTGGCCGTGTAGCGGTAATGACGGGTATAAAATTGTGGTGGGCATTGTTATTGGTTACCGGCCTATTAAGTGGTTTAGTGGCCGGAATTAGCGGTTATTGTGGCTATCAGTTCCGAATGGCTATGCTGGCTAAAAAAACTGACGAGAAAATAGCATAATGCTTTGTACTTTTGCGTTGTGAATTTAACAGCTAACGATATATTTTCTGTAAAAGATAAAGATACATTTAATGCCCTTGCCTTAAACATTTTTAAGCTACAAGCCGAAAATTGCAATGTTTACCGGGAATATATCTTTCACCTAGGTGTAGATGCCGATGCGGTAACCGAAATCGAACAGATCCCTTTTTTACCCATCAGTTTTTTTAAAAGCCATTCTATTCTGAGTAGTGATGATCCTATAGAGATTACCTTTAGCAGTTCTGGCACAACGGGTATGGTGCAGAGCAGTCACCACGTAACCGATGTAAAACTATACGAACAAAGTTACCTGCAGGCTTTTACGGATTTTTATGGAGATGTTACTGAATATTGCTTTTTAGCGCTTCTCCCATCCTATCAACAACGTTCTGGTTCATCTTTGATCTACATGGTGAACGATCTGATTGAAAAAAGCAGACATCCACAAAGTGGTTACTTTTTATATAACCATGATGAATTGCTAAAAACCCTGCTGGATCTTAAATCAAAAAAACAGAAAACCGTTTTAATTGGTGTTACTTATGCCCTGCTTGATTTTATTGAAAATTTCGATATCGATTTTCCCGAACTCATTGTAATGGAAACTGGGGGAATGAAAGGTAAGCGTAAAGAAATGGTACGTGAGGAGCTTCATGAGCAGTTAACCAAAGGATTTGGCGTAAAAGCTATCCACAGTGAATATGGAATGACCGAGCTCCTTTCTCAGGCTTATTCTTTGGGCGAAGGTATTTTCAACTGTCCTGGCTGGATGCAGGTTTTGATTCGCGATACCAATGATCCTTTGAGTTTAATTAAAAATGGCAGAACCGGGGGCATTAATGTAATCGATCTGGCTAATCTCAATTCTTGCTCATTTATTGCCACACAGGATCTGGGCAGGATTAATCCTGATCAAAGTTTTGAAGTACTGGGCCGGTTTGACAATGCCGATATCAGGGGATGTAATCTTTTAGTACAGTAATTACAAAAACATTAAAAATGAACCATTTAAAGTAAAAATACAATACAAAATCTAAAACAACATTAGTGGTTATATCGCTAGTGTTGTAAATTAATATATGATTATTAATAAATTCAGGGATCGACTATTATTATTCAGTTAAGCAATAAAATTTCGTACCTAGCAAATGGCAAAATTGTAATAAAATGAAAGAGTAGATGTGGCCGGAAAAATTGCCAATCCATATAATATCTTTGTTCTACTTGTAACACATTAATGATCGTGAATAAAATAAAGTTTTGACAGTACTTTAGCCTGAGATAAAGAAAGAGATTCCATTATTTTTAATAAAAAAATTGCAAACAAAAATAATACAAGATATATTTGTCGTACGATGAATTCATCGTACGACAAATATATCTTACTAAGCATGAGTAATCCTTTTCCTTTAAAACCAACCATTGGTACTATACCCGAAAGCTTAATTCCAGGACGAGAATCTGAAATCAGCAACCTGTTAAGATTGTTATCTTCTCAAAGCGTTTCTTTAGAAGAAATGAGGAGAATGGGCAAATCTCTTCTATTAATTAAACTTGCGTATCTGTGTAATAATAACAATCTTCCAGCTGAATTTGCCGACCAAGAATTTAAGGCAAAATATTTTTCCTTCCAGGGCAAGCAAAACCTTGGAGAGGTAATTGATATGCTCATGAATTCTTTAAAGGAATTCAAAGAATGGTATAGCATCGACTTTTCTAAGACTTACAATTTCATTAGGGGAATTGTCGCATCACCCAGTGGGGAAATTGGTGGGGTAAAGTTCTCTGTGAATTTACCAAAGTATAAAAAATCATGGAAAGATATCTTTTTCAAGGCTTTAGATGAGATAGCAGAAGTTCAGGAAAAACATAATTCGATCTTAATTTTAATCTTTGATGAGTTACCTATTATGCTCTGGGACTGGTATAAAAAGGAACAAAAACAAGAGGCAATTGAATTATTGGACATCTTGCGTGAGCGGCGTCAGCAGCTGGAAAGTAAAGGCATACGTTTTGTGTATTGTGGATCCATCGGGATTAAAGTCGTTTTAAATACTTTAAGAAATGAATTTGGGTACACCGGCGAGCCAACCAATGAGATGACAGAGTTTGACCTGAAGCCATTCAGCAAAACAGAATCAGATTTTCTAATTGAGTGTTTCCTACTCTCCAAATTTAAAATCCGAGCTTCCGCAAAGTCTACTATAATGACCATTGTTTATCAAATAAGCAATGGAATACCATTTTATATATCTAAAATATTCAACATCCTTCAAACCCAGTATGATTACGAAGTTTCCGTGCAAAATATCCAGAAAGCATATGATTCCATTTTGAATGATCCAAAAGAGCACACCGCATTTAACCAGCTTCTTGATCGGTTAACTATCTATTATACACCAGATGATGCGCAGAACATGAAAAAAATTCTGAATATCATTGCAAAGGCCAACACTCGGCTAAACGAGACTGAGATCCATCAGAAAAGTGATATAAACGACATAGAGATAGTAAAAAAATCCGTTCGTACGCTTTTTGGTGATCATTATCTTTCCCGAACTGTAGAGGCAGGTGAACGCAAATATGACTTCAAATATTCAATCTATAAGACATGGTGGAAAATCAACATAGCATAAACGGCATCTTATCGTTTAGTGCAAAGAGCGTAGCACCAGAAATCTTGGAAAAACTCTTGGTAGGCAGATCAGGAACTGCCAATTATCTGGCCGATACAATCGAATCGATAGCTATAGATGGCAACAATCAGCAGTTGCTGATCATAGGGCAACGAGGCATGGGAAAAACGCATCTTTTAAGGGTGCTTTATTCCAAGGCCATCCCCTATATAGATCAACATAAGCTCTTTGTAGCCTATTTTTCCGAAGAAGAGTATGGAGTATCCAACTACTTTGATTTCCTCATCAGGATTCTTTATGCCTTTATCAGATGGAATGGCGGAGATAAGGAGATATTAGAAAAAAAGATTGAAGAACTCCATAGCGTATCCATTTCGGGACAGGCAAATTATGCAGAAAAGATCATCCAGGATTATATTGGTGAGGTGCCTTTATTGATATTGGCTGAAAATTTCGCCGACATCCTCAATGGAATCGGCAAATCAGAGCAGAGCAAATTAAGGGCCTGGCTATACCGGAACCAACGAGTAAGTATTATTGCAACCAGTCAAGCTATTAGTGATGATTTCGATGATGAGGATAGGCCTTTCTTTGAGTTTTTCAACATTTACTACTTAAAGCCGTTGACCTATGAAGAATCATTCGACTTCTTGGTATCCATTGCAGAACTGGATGGAAGGCCTGATGTCGTAACGCATTTAAGGGGAAAGGGGCAGTCGCAGGTAAGGGCAATTCATGATCTGGTGAAGGGCAACCACAGATTATTAGTGACCTTTTATGAATTTCTCAAGAGCAATACATTGGCAAAACTTTCCAATCATTTTATTAAGACGATCAATGATTTAAAGCCTTATTATGAAACCTTTATCAGATACCTACCTCCACAACAACAGAAAATTGTCCGTTTTGTAGCCCTTTCACGCAAGCCTCAACAAGGAACTGATATAGCCAAAAATTGCTTTATTGACCAAAAGTCTTTAAGCAAACAGCTCAGCGAGCTTGTTAGGAAGAGATTGCTAGAGGCTATTGTAGATAGCAGCGACAAAAGGAACCGCTTATATGATATTGATGAACCCTTACTCAGGATAAGCATTGAAGTTGGGGAACACAAGGAAGGTATAACTGCGCTTTTTATAGATTTTCTGGCACTTTACTATAATGAAGATGAACTTAAAGATAAGCTGAATAAAATAAGCGATCTGTTTTTAGTATGCGAGAACCAGAATGAAAAACGCGATTTCGAGTACGAGATCTCAGCCCTTCAACAGGCACTGGAACAAAAAAACGTTGGAGGTGAAACGTTTAACGACCCATTACAAAGACTCCTGAATATCGCATCAGAAGCGATTGACAAGGAAGACTATAAAAAAGGCATTTTATTGTTCGAACAGGAACTGGTAAACTGGCAGGATGTAGAAACCAATTACTTATACTACTCACTTTTAATTAACTTACTCATACTTAACCGGGAATTTGAAAGGGCTTCGGAAATTTTCAAAAAACTTGACGAAGAAATTATCAGTGAGCACAGGATGTATACAAACTGGGGGATGGTACTGGCTAATATTGCTAAACAGAAGCGAAGTGCAGCCATAGCCTCACAAGGCATAGAAAAATTTGTGGCCGCTGAGAAGAACAATGAGATCTCTAGCCTATTGTATTGTGAATGGGGTAATACGGTGATCTGGCTATCAGTCAACAAAACCAAAGATGAAAGCTATAAAGAGGGAGTAGTATTAATGGAAAAGGCGATATCCCTTGAACCTGACAGTCAGTATTTCGTGATCGAGCTGGCCAAAACCCTACTAACAATGGCCCTAAAGTTAAGGAACAAGGAGTACGCATTGAGGAGTTTACAGCTTTTTGAAAAGGTATATGGAGATGATCCATTAAACCCAAGCCTATATCAGTATTGGGGTGCTTCCATTACACTAGCCTCACTTGCTTTTGAAATCCCCACAGTACATGCGGAAATATTCAAAACAGGCTTTGAAAAACTGGACTCAAAACAGCGGCTGAAAGCATGGAAGATGTTTGCTCAGGTATCCTATTATAATATGATCAGTCTGACAAGAGTGGCCTTGCTTGGCGATCTGACAAAAAAGAATAAAAAATTAATTTCGTATGTTGTAGAGTGGTATATAAGTATTCTATCTAGGAAAAATGTGAAGTTATTGGAGGATGAACTGTTAGATATGAAGAATATCATTAAGGAAGCAACAAAAGAAACACAGGAAATGGTAATGCTGGAAATCTATATAGATACTTTTATTACCTACAAGATAAAGGGCGACGAAAAAGCGGTTTATAATCTTCCAAAGGAGCAACGCCTATTTTTTCTGGAAAAAATAATCAAAAACAAATAATCTGCTGTTGGCAGCTAACACAAGCCACCCAGAATTTTATGATAAAAAGGAACATGAACCAAGATAATCAGCATTAAAAAAGAATTTCCATTTGGTGTAATATGTAATAATCATTACTTGATCTGATAATTGGTAAAACTACCAATTATCAGATCAAGTAATGACTACAAAGTAAGACTTTTGCCTGAAATGTTTCTCCATACCGATAACAAAATCCAGACCCATGTCAAAAGGAGTGAAGCCAAATTTCAGCTCCATATATAACTTAGTAAAGCGCTATCTCCATTTTGAACTTCAGCTACAGAATACCTGGTTGGTTTACCACATCCCTACCGTTCTGCTTTGGCTTATTTCCATCTTCCAACTCGGATACATGTTTTTCATCCTTCCCTTCGATGAGAATCGATCTGGCTAATCTCAATTCGTGTTCATTTATTGCCACACAGGATCTGGGCAGGATCAATCCTGATCAAAGTTTTGAAGTACTGGGCCGGTTTGATAATGCGGATATCAGGGGATGTAATCTCTTGGTACAGTAATTCTTAATTTACTTTATCCGAACAACTGGCGCATAAACCCGTAGCAATTAGATTAAGACGATCTACTTTAAACCCTGCCGGAACTTTTAACCCCGGAATTTTAACCGTATCCAAACAGTAAATTTTGTGGCAGTTATCGCAGTTAAAATGCACATGTTCATCATGATGCTCGTGCGCACTGCAGCCATCAGAACAGATGGCATAATTGGCGGTTCCCTGTTGATCTAGAACTTTGTGGATAATCCCTTTTTCTTCAAAAGCCTGCAAAACGCGGTATAAGGTAACACGATCTGCATCTTTTCCCATCACCTGCTCTAAATAAGGTTGCGATGTTGCAGAATCTCTCCCACTCAAAATTTCCAGCACCTGTAAACGTGGGGCTGTTCTTTTTAGGCCATTCTTTACCAAAAGTTTTTCAAAACGCGAAGTATTATCTTCCATAGCAATACAAAAATAAGCAATTAATTAATGAGTTTGGCATTTTTGATGGTTATTGGTGGCTTGTAACTCGCATCTTTTTCTTCTAATTTTAAAATTCCCTGTACGTGAATGGGTTTTTCACTATAAGGTACCGCACTTTCCATCTCTATCATAATCATTACCGGAATGCCGTTTTGCCCGCAAAAATAACATTGATTAATAGGCAAAGTGGCCAAAAGAAATGTCTGCTGTTTCTGTCCGCTTTTTATAGGGATCAGGTAACCTGTTAAATCAAATTCCCTATTTTCAAAACGCCTGATTGATTCTGTAAACAGGGGCAAAAGTTCGTTCTTTTCGGTAAGTTCAAATTTCACCGAGCCGATTACATCCCAGTTTAAAGAGCGTAACTGATCTTTTGAACTATGTTTTTGCGTTTGCGCATTGGCTGTACACACCGAAAACAGAATAAAAATGGCATATAAATATCTCATTGTTTTACAGCATCTAGTAGAAAAAAGATAGACCTGCTGTCGCCAGAATCGTTAATTATGAATTTCCCCCGAAGGATAACGGGCTCTTCTGTCCAGTTAATGGGTTTTAAAGTCTTCACTTCTATCATTGAAGGGATATCGCCTGTACCACAATACGGGCAGGAGGCAACAGGTACGATAGAAAACATAAACTCGCTGAAGCTATTGCCAACTTTTATGGGAATAATAAAGCCAGGAAGTTCAATTACTTTATTATGGATGGCCTTTAAAGCGGGAGGAAAAACAGCCTGCCAAACCAGGGGCTTTACCTGTTTATCATATTTTAAACCGATAAGGTTCCAGGTGGGCGTGCGCATATCGGTATGTACATTTACCTGCGCAACAGCCGTAAAAGAGATCAATATCAATAAAACCGTTATATATTTTTTCATCATAACTGTTTTGCATTTAAAAGAAAAAATTCGCTCCGGTCATCGCCCGAATCGTTAATGATAAATACCCCTTTAAGTTTGATTGGTTTTTCGGTAATGGGAATAGCTGTCATCATTTTTACCTGTACCATTGATGGAATATCGCCCGAGCCGCAATACGGACAGGAGGCAATGGGCACAATGGAGAACATAAATTCGCTAAATTTCGATCCTACTTTTGTGGGAATGATGTAACCGGGCAGCTCGATAACCTTATTGTGTAATGCCTTTAATGCCGATGGAAAAACGCTTCCCCATTTCTTTGGCGCAATTTCGGCATCATACCTTAAACCGAGCAGGTTCCAGGTAGGCGTGCGCATGTCGGTATGTACCTTAACTTGCGCCGCTACTACGTGGATAACTAAACAAGAAACAACCAATAAAATCAATTTCTTCATTGCATAACCTTCTAGTTTACCTGTCTTTGGTTAAAGTTTGAGCAATATCAACTTTGTAAATCTGCATAGCAGGAATAAGCGAAGCAAAAGCACCTATAACCAGCCCAATTAGGATTAAATACATCTCTTGCGGAACTGCAGTAAGCCCCGTTAATTTTGCCTGCGAAGATTCCTGGTAGCTCCCGATTAACTCGAGGGCAGCATGCCCGATCAGTAATCCCAAACAGGCACCGATAAAAGTTACCAAAACGCCTTCAAACATAACCAGGAAAAATAGTTTCGATTTTGATGCGCCCAGGCAACGCATAATAGCCAGATCGTATTTCCGTTCTTTCATCGCGTTATAAAGGCTGATAAAAATACTCAGCGCTGCGATTCCCATAATAAATATGGCAAACCATTGCAGGGTATCTATTCCAACGCCAATGAGCGAAAACAGCCTTGCACTTTCCATCGCCGGAGAGGCGGCCTGCATGTTTGTACTCTGGTTAACCATCCGCGGAAAAAGGATAACCGACATTGGCGATTTATACTGAATCAGCAAGGCAGTAATCTGCTTATCATTAATTTCTTTGGCTTCTTCTGCAGCGGAGTGGCTATGGCCTTCAGCATGCTTCTCTTCATGCATTTTATACACACTGCCAATATTGGTGAGGATCAGATTATCGGTTATATTCCCCTGTGGTTTTAAGATCCCCTTTACCTGGTAAGCGTGTTGTTTATGAATATCTCCGTTACCGGTTAAACCATGTGCACCGAAAAAGGAATCGCCAATTTTAAGTCCCGATGTTATCGCAACAGTGCTCCCCAGGGTTACTTCTAAATCTTTTTGCCAAAAACTGCCTTTTTGGATAGATAAACCATAAAGATTGGAGAAAGTACTATCAGTACCAACAATCCGGTAACCATTATAATTATCGCCCAACGCCAATGGAACGGCCCTTTTAACCATCGGGTTGTGCATCAATTTGTAGGCATCTTTGGCTGGGATATTTCCCGTTGGATAATCAATATGGTAAACACTGCTTAGTATCAATTGTAATGGACTTCCTTTTGCTCCTACAACCAGATCTATATCCTTAGCATTTTTTTCCAGCTTATTATTAATCTGTGTAGAAGCCAAAAAGAGAATTGACAGGATGCCCACACCAAAGGCAACTAAAATGATATTTAAAACTGTTGTGAGTTTATTCCTGATGAGGTTCTTGCTACTGATTTTAAAAATATTCATTAGAGTAGATAAGTTTTAGTAATGTGGTCTTGAACCCTCCTGTCATGTGTGGCAATAATCAGTGCAGCACCGTTATCTTTAGCCTGGGCAGTCAGCATCTGAATTACCTGACTGGCATTTTCATCATCTAAGCTAGAGGTAGGTTCATCTGCAATCAACAGATCGGGTCTGTTTACCAATGCACGTGCCACCGAAACCCTTTGCAACTGTCCCTGACTTAATTCATCAGGATAATTTTTATCTAGCTCGGCGATACCCAGATCAGTTAAAAGCGAAAGGTTTCGTTCACGATCTATTGACAAACCAGCCATTACCGCAGCAAGTTCCAGGTTATCGAGCACATTAAGAGAACGAATAAGATGTGGCCTTTGAAAAACGATCCCAATATGCCTTCCCCTAAATCTATCCTGTTCCCGTGCAGGCAAAGTATACAAATCGGTTCCGTTAATTAAAACTCCACCCTGGCTTGGCTTTAAAAGACCGGAAATAATATTAAGAAGTGTACTTTTACCACTGCCTGATGCGCCCAGCAGAAGCCATTGTTCCATATCGGCAATTTCCCAAAATGGAAATTTTAAGCGTCTCCCCTTATCATAAACATGTGCCAAAGCGTTTACCTCAATCATGATGTGCTGCTGTTTGTACTTTTTTAATAACCAGATTTTTGATGGCATAACGCCTGTAAAGTTCTATTCCATCGTTTGTACCATGTTTACAGGCCGGATTTAACATGGCTATAAACGATAACGCTGTGATAAATAATATTTTGTAATTCGTTGACATAATTGACTATTGATGACCCAATGGGCAGGATTTAAGCATTCGTAAATTAATATAATGTGCAGCAGCAATGATAAGGCCGCCAATAGGGATCAAGATTGGTTCCAATGGTTCAATGCCCGAAAAATGCCCCAATGCAATACATGCAAAGCCGGTAATAAGTACCAAAATTGGCATCATACGGCGATGTTGTTTGCGGTATGCCGAACTTAAACTCCAGATACCAACAAGCAATGAAATGGCAATCATGGTTATTTCAACCTCCTCATTGGCCAGGAAACCCATTCCCCACATCGGTAAAACAGTAATTAAAAATGGCAATGCAGCGCAATGTATGGCACAAAGTGTTGAGGCTGTAATGCCTATCCTGTCGAGGTTGATTTTGGAACTCCGTTGTTTCATTAAAATAAATTAAGTGCACAAATATAAAAGCAATTTAGTTGCACTAAAAGAATTAACGCTTCATTTGCAACATAATTGCATTAAAATGATAAAGAAAATTACCACTAATGGATTAAACGATTGTGATAGTGGCGGCCAAACCACTCAATACGATGTTCAGAAATAAATAAGATTTAAGATTAGATGTTATGAGCCTGTTTAAATTTTATTCAATTACATTAATTCTCCTAATTTGTCATACTGAGCGAAGTCGAGGTGCTTCTCTTAACTATAAAAAATGGCCTTCGACTGCGCTACCATTGACAGACTCCCATAGAATGGTCGTCATCTCGACCGGAGCAACGCGAAGTGGAGAGATCTTTGTAATAAGTTATTGAAATCTAATTTAAAGGATTTCTCCACTGCGGTCGAAACGATACTTCGAGACCATTCACTTTCTTTATCCATCTGTCCATTCATATTGATTTTTATACAATAAATTATTGCTCAGACTGACATGCGAAATAATTTTATTTAATTCTTAAACAGGCTCTATATTTAATGGTAAATATTATTTTGCTTCAATTCTAAAATAATCAAAGTCAACATATCCACCAGCATTTTCGGTTGCGTAATTAAACAATCCAAAACGATACCCTATAAAATGGGGAAGCGTATACGACATTTGCAGCGGCTCCCCTATAGATTTCCAGGTTTTGCCATCGAAGCTGTAAGAAAAATAACCTTTATCTGTTCGGTTCTTAAAATCACATCTTGCTTTAAGATAAATGGTTTGCTGTCCGGCCGGAACGTCTTCACCGGTTACAGTACCATTTTGGGCACTTACGGCAATAACCGTTTTCTTTGATCCTGTGTGTTTTACACCAACCCAACCAAATTTGCGCTGAAGCAGCATCAGTCCGGCCTGGTCTCCGGCCTTCATACCGGAGATATCAATTAAAGTGGTTCCGCTTGATACCGGTCCGATGGTGCGCTGGGTTAATGTATTGCGGGCCAAAAGAATATTAGTGTCCAATCTTGAAGTGGTAATCCGTAAAAATCCCGGGCGTTTAGTTAACGACCAAAATGCCGGGTCTGGATTGTGGTTCCATTGCCATACCAGCGGAAGCAAGGGGTCGCCCTTTTTGCGGTTAAATTCATCTGATGCTACAATACCAGGAATTAAGCCTTTGCTAACCGGAAGTTCCAGTGTTTCCGGAACTTTACCGTTTATGCCCAGTACCGGCCACCCATCTTGCCAGCTAACCGGAACCAAATACGGAATGCGTCCAACGGATCCAAAATCTCTGAAAAGATAAGAAAACCATTTCCCCTCTGGTGTATTAATTAAACCGCCTTGTGCAACGCCCTGATCTTTAAGCGCTACCTGCCCTTCATATGGCCCTGTAAGTTTGTCGGAACGGTGTACAACAACCGTACGCATCCCGTTTCGTGGCCAGGTGATGTTAAAAAGATAATATTTTCCATTAATTTTAAACAGTTGGGAACCCTCCGCTGGTAATCCGGCACCCGTACCTGCCGGAAGGCTTGCGTTTTCGATGATCGTTACAGGTTGCGTATTGGGTTTTATTCCAGATAAATCTTCCTTTAACTCCACCAGGGTAATTTTTCCAGTCCCGTATACCATATAAGGTTTTCCATCATCCTCAAAAAACAGGGAATGGTCGTGCAGTGAAGGTTTAAACGATGTTAGCTTCCATGGGCCTTTTTCGATATCTTTTGTACTGTAGATGTACGTTTTACCGGTAGTACCAGAAAAAGTGCTTACATAATAAATGCCTTTATGAAAACGAAGACTACTTGCCCAGGATCCCCGCCCGTAATCCCACTTTCCATTAGATAAGGTTAATTCATCCGCATTTCCGAGGGTATCGTAAGCGTAACTTACAATTTTCCAGTTTATCAAATCGGTTGATTTCATGATCGGTACACCTGGATTCATGTGCATCGTGGTGCTGCTCATATAATACACTTTGCCCACTCTGATCATCGAAAGATCGGGTACATCGGCAAAAATGATCGGATTTGTAGCTTTTTGCGCATCAACACTAACTGTAGCAATTAGCACAAAAAAGAGCGATAATGTAAATAATTTAAGATTCTTCATACAGGTTAGTCAGCATTTCAATTTGCACTGCGTTTATATTCGGTATTCAAAGCTATTCAAAAATATACAGATCAATGGACGGCTTTGTTCAAATGTGTGTGACGAATGTTTTTAATCAAACTAATATCTATTACCTTACCTGCATAAGCCATTTTTTTAAAGAAAATTTCTGATGCTTGTTTTTGGATAGAAAAAATAATTATATGATTTTTAAACCTTCTCACGTTTATCTTTTCGTTTTGCATTAATATATTCGGATGGAAGCATATTAAACTGGGCTTTAAAAAGCTTAGAAAAATAGCTTGGTGTACCAAAACCGGCCATGTATGCAATTTGTGCAACGTTATAATCACTTTTCTCCAGCAACTCCACGGCCCTTTCCAGTTTTACAGATCTGATGTATTCAATTGGTGTTAACCCTGTAATTTCAAGCAGCTTATGATAAAGAGAACCCCTGCTCATTCCCACATGCCTGCTCAGTTCCTCTACCGAAAGTTCCGGATTATTAAGTTTTTCATCAATGTATTGAACAATTTTATTCAACAATTTAACTTCGCCTGACTCAATTTCGATTTCTTTAGCCTGTACCTGCACTTGTTTAGAATATGCATTTTTAACGGAGCGGTTAAACAACAATAAATTGTCAATCTTTGCATGAAGAATGTCGAAATTAAAAGGTTTGGTAAGGTAATCATTGGCGCCCGACTTTAAGCCTTTAATCTGGTCTTCCTCTCCGCTAATCGCGGTAAGCAAAATAACCGGAATATGGCTTGTTCTTTTATCTGCTTTTATTTTCTGACTAAGCTCAATGCCATTCATTTCGGGCATGCTAACATCAGTAACCACCAACTGAGGGTGTCCGGAAAGTGTTTTTTGCCAGCCCTCTTTTCCGTTTGCCGCCTCTATAATCTGATAAAAAGGCTGTAAGCTATCTTTCAGGTAAAATCTAAATTCCTCATTATCTTCTACCAGCAGGATCGTAGCCATCTTACTCTCGGCAGTTACCGATTCTCCAAAAGCTTCATCCGTTTCTTCTTCTGTCAGACTGTCAACTGCAAGGTCAGTTTCTTGATTATGATCTTCTTTCACCACGTCAACCGGCAGCGAAACCAAAAATGTAGTGCCTTTTCCAGGTTCGCTTTCTACAGTAATATGTCCGCCGTGCAGTTCTACAAACTCTTTTACAATCGATAATCCAATTCCACTTCCCTGATTTAAAATAGCGGTTTCATTGTTATCCATAAAAAAACGATCAAATACCCTGTCTTTACTTTGATGTGCAATACCTATCCCGGTATCTGAAACTGCAATGCAAAATACAGGTTTTACCTGATCGACAGTGGCCCTGATGAACATGCTAAGGCATACTTCACCACCTTCTTTTGTGAATTTAAATGCGTTAGAAAGCAGGTTGAATATAATTCTTTCCATTTTATCCTGATCAAATTGCGTTTTCAGGCTTTTGATATCGCTGTTAATGCGAAGTGAAATTTTCTTGCGTTCGGAAAGATCCTGGAATGATTCTGCGGCTTCACTGATAAAAGTAATGAGATCGGCCTCATTCAGGTTTAATTTCAGTTCCTGTTCTTCCATCTTTCTAAAATCGAGCAGTTGATTGACCAGATTTAACAGTCTTCGGGCATTTCTACGGATCATCTTTACCTGACCGGCTACTGAAGACTCTTGTTTAACGGCAAGCAACTTGTCAACAGGTGCTAAAATCAACGAAATTGGTGTTCTAAACTCATGACTTAGATTAGTAAGGAATTTGATCTTTTGTGTATCCAACGCATGTGCACGTTCAGCATCTTTTCGTTGCTGCAGTATTCGTTCTTCTGCATTTATTTGAGCTTGCTCTATGGCGAGCTGTTTTTTGATGCGCTGAATTCCTCTTCGGCGAATGGCAAATAGAATCGTACCCGTTAAAACTACATAAAAAATATAAGCGTAAGTTGTCCTCCATATGGGTGGCTGTATGTGAACAGAAATTGATGTGATTTTACTACTCCAAACGCCATCGTTGTTACTTGCCCTTACTTGAAAAACATAATCTCCGGGATCCAAATTCGTGTAATATGCGGTCTTCTCTTTACCAACCTCGTTCCAACCCTCGTCCAGACCAACCAGGCGATAGGAATAGTGGTTTTGCTGCGGCGCTGTGTAATTAAGTGCTACATAACTAATTGAAAAATTTTGTCCATAACTTAATTTAATGTTTTTTGCGAAACCTATTTGCTCCTGAATAGGTGACTTTTCGCCAGGGAGCACAACGGTATTAGAAACCTTTAGTTCGGTAAGCAGCACGTTTGGAACCACAGTATTGGTAGGCAATTGGAGCGGATTAAAATAATTGAAACCGTCTTGCCCGCCAAAATAAAGCTCACCATCTGAAGTGCTGATTCCGGAACCCAATATGAAAGGACTGTCTTGCACGCCATTGGGATGCCCGAAGTTTTTTATTTTTTTTGTTTCAGGATTAAGACAACTGATGCCATTATCGGTGCTGAGCCAAATTAATCCGTCTTTACCCTCTAATATCTTGTAAACGATAGCATTAGACAATCCGTTTGTTTCGTTAAAATTGGTAAATTTCCCAGTACGGCGATTGAAAAGATCGAGCCCGGCACCATCAGTTCCTGCCCAGATATTTCCTTTACTATCGCATAACAAACTTAACACCACATCGTTGGAAAGTCCGCTATTTGCTTTTCGATATACTTTATATTTCCCGTTACTACGCTGAAAAACAGCTATTCCGGTTCCGCTGGATGATATCCACATATCGCCATAATGATCTTCTACAATGGCCCGTATAAAACCATTGCTAGGGAGCAGCATAGGTGGCAGGGATTGAGTGCCATATTGCGTAAATGAATTCGTCTTATAATCAAATACATTAACACCAGTTCCGTTTGTACCAATCCATATTAAACCCTTACTATCTTCTTTAATAGCGAAAATTTCATTCTGGCTAAGATCAGTTGACGATGGCCCTGCCAGGTATTGTTTGTAGGTTTTGGTTTTGGAATTATAGGCAAATAAGCCATGTTGATACGTTCCTACCCAAAGCGTGCCCCTCGAATCAAGCATTAATGTAAGTATAGCCAATGGATTTCTGGAAAAATCAATTTTGCTCTTCATGTCAATATGCTCGAACACACCTTGATCACGATCGAAAAAGTGTAACCCTCCCCCATCCGTACCTACAAATATTTTTCGTTTTGAGAATTCGGCAAAGGAGGTAACAATGGGTGATGAAAGTCCTTTGGGATCAAACGGGCTGCTATGCTTTAGGTTAAACAGTGCTAAATTTGGATCGAACTTATTAACGCCACCTTGATAGGTACCCAGCCAGATAATGCCATTATCAGCCATACAAATGCTTCTAACCGACTTATGGCTAAGGCCAAAGGATTCGCGTTTGTTGGGACGAATATTTGAAAAAACCTCAGTGGCGGTATTGAAAATAGTTACCCCGTCTTCGGTTCCTAGCCACAATTTACCTCCTTTTTCTAATCTGGCAGCATAAATAATGTCGTCAGAAAATAGCATATCACCCGATTGCAAAAAGGATTTGAAATGCTTTTCATCATCAAGCAACATATTGAGGCCATTATTGGTACAAAAAAATATCCGCCCCTTTTCATCCTTCACAATAGTTCTGATGAAATTATCAGTGAGGCTTGAAGGGTCATTGGGGTGATGGATAAATTTCTCGGTGGCACCGCTGGTTAAATTGAGCGCCAAAAGCCCAACATTGGTGCCGATCCATAGCTTGTTATCGTTAGCCTGAAGAAAAGAAAGCACACTGGAGCCATTGCCCATTAAGGCATTTATTCCGACGTTTTTTACCTTTAACGTTTTCGAATTGATTACCCGGTATCCACCAAAGGTGCCTACCCATATATTTCCGCTTTTATCTTCGTAAAGTGTTAATACATTGAAGGGGGTGTTACGATTCGGGATTCCCTCCCCAACAAATGATTTAAATGTATTTTGCTTAGCATCGTAATAGGCCAGGCCACCCCCGTTTGTACCCACCCAAAGCCTTCCCCTCCGATCTTCTAAAAGTGCTGAGATATTGTTAGACGGAATGCTTGAGCTATCGCCGCTTTTGGTGGTATAAACAGTAAAATTGGTACCATCGAACTTATTTAGTCCATCGCTGGTGCCAAACCACACAAGGCCATTATGATCTTGAAGTATCGTATTTACAGTATTTGAAGAAAGACCGTTTTTAGTATTAAGGGTAATGAAATTGGGATTATTTTGTCCCCTTGCAATAGTGGAGCTCAATAACAATATCACTAAAATTGACATTGCACCTGTAATCAATACTCGTTTTAACATCATAATAATAGATTCACGCTTTAGCGATCTGGATTGTGATTGTATTTGTGCAGGACTGCTTAATTGACGTGGGTATGCTAAAGCGGAAGATAAGTTTTACGATCACACTTATGAACTCTGCGAAATATAGCAATATAAATTTCCGACAAAATATGGGTGCTTACACACCTCCGTTTGGTTTACTACAGCAATACATCATCAAAGCATTAATATTTGGTTACCTTATTTTAGAAGTGATACTCATGTAAAGCAATACCTGAATAATTTCCAACCGAATATATCACTTACTTTTGAAAAAAACAATCGATTGCATTACTATATTGTTTTTTTTTTAAATCAGGAGTATTAAAAATGCAAGGGAAAAATGAGGGGATAATTTATGGTAACGGGAGTGATGGCCTAATTTTCCAATAAAAAAGCCAGAAACAACGTTAACCGAAGTTTCTGGCTTTAAGAACGTAATTTTTTATTTATTCTTCAAGCCTTCGGCTGTGCCGACATAGGCCGGTTTTCGTACAAAACCTTCTGTCCACAAGCCAATTGGCTCCCCTGCTCTCCAACTTGAGCTGGCTGGACTATCCTGAGGCGACCAGATGGTAATTCCATATCGCTGAGCGGCTGGAATAAGCTCAAAATATTTCTTGATTACATATTTATACATCTCTGATTGAGCGGCATATTGCTCAGCAGTTGCCTGTGCCGTTTTTACATTTCCCGTAAAACCCATATCCAATTCTGATATTTTGATGAGTTTGCCAGTTGCGGCCAATAATTTGAACATTTCTTCAATCTTAGCTTTATCAGAAGTAGCTACAATGTGCATTTGCGTACCAATACCATCTATTTTTGCGCCTTTGCCTTCTAAATATTTTATGTAATCAAGTAATCCTTTGCATTTTTCGATGCTATATTCGAGATTATAATCATTTATAAAATGGATATCATTTGCGTTACCATACTGCCTGGCCAATTGAAATGCCTTTAGCGCATAATCCTTACCCAGGTAATCCTGCCAAAAGAATTCATCAGCCGCAATGGAAGTTCTGCCCGCAGCAGTTTTAAGCTCAGTTGGCTTTGTATCGTCCATCGGCTCGTTTACCACATCCCAGGCTTTAACATAATCTTTTGAAGCGGTAACTATACCTTTAATCCAGGTCTCTAATGCAGTGGTTAAAATGGCCTTTTTCTGCTCTGCAGTTTTTTCTACAATTGTAGTGCCGCCAAGGGCATTGTATTTTTTAAGCGTGATATTATCAAAATAAAAATTTGTCGCGGTTTTACCCAGATTAAAAGCCAAAGCACCACTTGCTGCAATGTCTGTGGTAACGGTAATTTCTTTGGTATAGGTTGTCCAGGTTGGTGTTGAAGAAATTGCGCCAAAAAAATCATAGAATTTGTAGGCACCAGGCGTAGTATGAGCCTGTGTAGGGTAAGATGCCGCTACATCAGAGCGTACATTCATTTTCAGTTCATATTTCTCTCCGACTGCTACCGCCGGAAACTTAAGAAATAATTGTGCATCATAATCATTGGCCCGCACTGTCGAGTTACTAATTTTCAAAGCCCGTCCTGTACCGTTAAAGCCTCCGCCAGCCGCAGTAAAAGAGGCTACGGCATTGGTATTGGATTGATAAACTGAAGCGTTTTCAGTTTCAAAATCGGCTCCAATGACCAGGTCCCAGGTAGGACCACTACTTGATGCAGTTACCACCGGGGCAATAAGTCCTTTTAAATAGGTTGCATTTTGATTGGCGTGCCAGGCAAGTGTATGGCCAAAAACTGTGATACCAGCTTTAGATGCTGTTTCCAGTAGGTTTTTCACGTTAGTTAAGGCCAAACTTCCGTCGGCCTGTACAACGGCACCATGTTTCATTTCGTAACCTAGTGTAATTTCATCAAAATTACTATTGGTCAATCTATAAATTACACCTTTAGAGAGGTAGGATTGCAGGCCGGTTCCGGCGCCTAATTTAAATTTAGGATTTGCCGTTCTATCAATATAGGTTTTTAATGGCTGATAGGCATCGATCGTCTCCTGGGTCGCAAAGCTTGTCGGTTTAGCCACCTGGAAATCGAGTGCTTCATATTTGTGGCAGGAAGCAAGCAATATTATCCCCGCCAGACAAAATGCTATTTTGTATAATCGTTTCATTTTCTCAATTGTTTGATTAAATATTAATTACTTGACCGGCGTAAATGTTTCGGCTTTCACACCACGATCGCGCATAACCAAGGTATCCAGGCTGCTCACCGTTCTATCATTCAAATCGATCTGATAGTTTAGATAAAGCGCATCACGATCCTGGTTGCCCCAGCTGTTTTTCTCTCCCCGTTTAACAAATTTCCCGCTGCCACTTGCTGTAAAACTAGCGTCGCCAGCTGAAATTGCACAATTGCCTGCATTATCGAAAGTAAGCAGTAAGGTCCGGCTGATGCTGGCTCCTCCTGCTACTTTAAAAGTAACAGGAAACTCTGTCTGGGTTAGTGAACGTGTATTTAATTTGTTGATTTCATCACTCTCCACATACTTCATGTGGCGAACTACAGATTGATTAAGTGAGGTATTGCCGTTTTTTCCGGTAATCGCATCCTTTCCTCTCCGAAGATAGAAACCCTGCCATGTATTGATATATTTTACGGCATACAATGTATATTTTTTTTCAGGCAAGATTGTTTTGTTCTGATCCGCACTGGTCATGGTTAAAGGGATTACATAAGTGGTATTAACAGCCAATGGGTCTGCGAAAAAAGCATCAGTTAGCTGCACATCTACTCCACCGACCAAACTTCCTTTCGGGATAACAATTTTGTTCGCTGCAAGTGTATAATAGTTTGCAGGCATTGGCCTTACAGTACCGCTGTAGGGCGATGGAAAAGATAATCCTTGAGTTAGCGCGTTATCCACACTGATACCAATGGTAATATCTTCTTTATTTGAATACACTCCACCAACCGTACCTATAATCTGAAATCTATGTTGGTTATCAAGTGAAGTATCAAAAATATCTTCACCCATGGTAATAGTTCGAATTGGCCCCTGGTAGGCAAAATATACAGATTGTACGTCGTTATCCGGAAATGCCCATTCTTCGTTTTTGCAAGCGCTAAGTGCTAAAACGAGCGCAAGTAAAATATATATTTTATTTTTCATGATGTTATTTTTTTATAGCGATTGAATATTACCATCCCGTGTTTTGTTGCAAAGCATTATACTTTAGCGTTTCACTGTAAGGAATTGGTCCAAATCTCATATACTCCTGATAGTTTCTTGCTTCTACATTAATTTCCTGATAGATACCTTGCGAGATACTAACCCCTTTAACCGGTTCGGTTAATGTTGCATTCCATCTGCGAAGATCCCAGAAACGAAACCCTTCAAAAGCCAGTTCTAACCTACGTTCGTTCCTAATCAATGTTCGCATGGCATCTTTGTCTGCTTTAATCGATTCCAGATATGCATCGCCATTTGCAGTTCCAACGCCTGCCCTGGCACGAATAGCTTTAATAATATCGTAAGCAGAATAAGGATTGCCACCATTTGCCATAGGGCCCCATGCTTCATTTGCTGCCTCTGCATAGATCAGGAATATTTCGGTATAACGGATATGTGGCCTGTAGTGCTTCTGGTTATTTACGGTTGGTGTACGGCTGACATCTTGCCTCAACAGTTTTTTCATGTAATAACCAGTTCGTGTAGAAACTTCTTTTCTATTCAGTCCATCATCATTGGTTGCTACATCTGTTGTGGTATTAATGACTTTATTTGTTGGCC
Source organism: Pedobacter sp. MR2016-19 (assembly GCF_014947265.1). Taxonomy (NCBI): domain Bacteria; kingdom Pseudomonadati; phylum Bacteroidota; class Sphingobacteriia; order Sphingobacteriales; family Sphingobacteriaceae; genus Pedobacter; species Pedobacter sp. MR2016-19. The sequence continues at coordinate 322,587 of NZ_JADCNK010000002.1, read as the reverse complement.
CGATTGTATTTCCGTTGTACACTATAAATTTTGCTAAACGTGGGTCTCTACCCGTAAATGGAGTGGCAGGGTTATATCCGCTCTGTGGCGTATTGGCAATCGGATAACCATTTTGCATCGGGAAAGCATTAACCAGATTCTGAGTTGGATTTATGCGTCCCTGCCCTGATAAGGTTGGCGGATAATTGGCCGCTTCTAAATCACTATTTGATCCAACATTTGTACGCCAAAGCACTTCCCTCGGACTAGCTCCTGAAGCCAATGCATCAATTTCGGCCTTGTTATCGTACCAGGTAACACCATTAGGATCTAAATTAGCTAACCAGTTATTAAGTGTAAGTACTTGTGCTGCGTAGGTGGCGGCATCGGCCCATGTGGTAGAATTACCAGTGCTGAAAGCCGGACTTGCGCCCATTAGTGCTACGCGGGCACGAATGGCTTTAGAAATACGACCCGTCATGCGTTGGTTAAAAAACTTACCGAAAACACGGTTATAGGTCTCTACATTAACTCCTGCATATTTTGTCGGAATCTGACTCGTACTATTGATATCAGCATAATCTAAAGGAAGTAATTGTTCTGCCTTATCCAAATCGCCATAAATCTGTTTCATACAGGCATCAAATGTGGCCCTCGGTTTGTTAAAATCTGAAGCCGGAGTTTCAGGCTCGAGTACAATAGGGAAACCATATAAATTACCGCCTACTTTTCCGGCGTGTGCCTGCAGCATATACGACATCAGGTAAGCTCTCAAGGCATATGCTTCGCCTTTTTGCCTGTCGTTAAACATTCTACTTAACACGGGGTCTTTAGAATCCCAAAGTACCTTGTCTGTTTCTGCTAAAAACAAGTTAATGTACTGAATGCCAGCTCTTGCATTGGTCCATTGATCTAATGGATTAACTGCAGCCGACCATTGTCCGGTGGCAATTTTTCTAAAATTATTATTGATATCATTACTTACCGCATCATCGGTAGCTACATCGTTAAAAGACCAGCCATTTGATGGAAGCCTTGTGTAACCATTTAGCAATAGCCCATGGGCAAGTGCGGGTTCTGTATAGATGTTCTCAAAATCTCCGTTATTTTGTGGAGCGGGGTCGGTAAACTTTTTACAGCCCGAGAGCATCACAACGACAACTACAAATCGTATTAATATTCTGTTCATCTTTTCTAATCTAATATTCAATTAAAACATTGCCTTTACGCCCAGGTTATATAACCTTGTTTGTGGGGTACCTCCTAAATTCAGCTCAAGTATTTCTCTTTCCTTCGCAATTGTTAAAAGATTAAATCCTGCCACATATAGTCCCAGTTCTTTCAACACTTTACTTTTGAACAATTTATCGGAAACTGTATAGGAGATTTGAACTTTAGATAAATCAAACCGATCTGTGCTGTACAACCAGAAATCAGACGCTCTGAAATTATTATCGCCATTTAAAGTGGTAAGTCGCGGAAATGTTGCCGTATTTTTTGTTTGAGGTGTCCATCTGTCGCGCACCACTGCCGAATACTTATCGCTTCCGTTAACCCAAAAATAGTTATCGGTTTTCATGGCACTTCCGCCAAAACGACCTGTACCCAAAACAAATAGGGTAAGATTTTTCCATTTAGCAGTTAAATTCAATCCTGCTGTAAAGGGAGCACCAAACCATCCACCACGACCAAGATATACCTGATCCTTATCATCGATAATTTTGTCGCCGTTCTGATCAATATATTTGATATCACCAGGAGCCAGAGCTGATCCAAATGCTGGTTTAGCATTACTAATTCCATCGGCAGCTGCCACTTCACTGGCATCCATATAAAAACCATTACTTTTTAATCCCCAGATGGCATCAAGCGGTTTACCGGCACGGTATTGATAGCTATTTTCGTAAGTTAACATATCGGCACGTTTTGTTGCCTTGGTGGTATAATATGTTCCGGAAACGCCTAATGTCCAGTCGACAGCTCCAATATGTTTGTTGAAATTTAAGTAAAAATCTAAACCGGTACGCTGATCGCTATTATAATTACTGTAAGGAACAAAAGAAGAACTCGGAAATCCGGTAGTGAAATAGTTTGGATAAAGCACATTAATCTGACCGATAATTCCGGTGATGTTATTCCTGAAAACATTTGCTCCGAAATTAAGCTGGTTTTTGAACATTCCACCTTTTAACCCGATGCTGACTTCTTTCCTTTTAGCGAAAGTTAAATCTGGGTTAGATCCACGGCGCGAATCGGTAGACTGTGTGCCTGTACCATCGTTCCAGCCATACCAGTTACCGCCAGTGGCTGTATAAATACTTTCATAGGCAAAATACTCATCAAAATCAAGATCGGTATTTAAAACACCTGCTGATGCAGTTAGCGTTAAGTCGTTAATGAATGAAACTTTTTTCAAAAACGGCTCTTCGCTAAGGTGCCATCCAATAGAAGCTGCAGGAGAAAGTGCAGTCCTGTTTCCTGGTGGCATTTTTGGCGAGCGTACCACTGCTCCGGTAATTTCGGCAAAATATTTACGGCTGAAATCATAATTTAACTGTAATCCTAAATTAGAATTTGTTGTTGGCTGGTAGATTTCAGATTGTGACTGACGATATGCCGCAGCCAGCAATACCGCAGAGATATGATGGTTATTACGGAACGTAGTATTGTAGTTAAATTGGCCAGATAACGAAATGGTTTGTCTATAGTAACTATCTGCGATGTTCTGAACTCCGGTTTTTGTATCTTCCCCCCAGCGCGTTAAACTTCCGATTAGCGTTGTACCAGAGTAGGTTGTCCAATTGGGTTGGTAAGTTGCATATCCGTTTCGATAGCCCTGATTGTAGCTGTTCAGGTAATCAACGCCCATAGTGGTACTAAAGGTAAGTCCATTCAAAATTCCTTTCAAATCAGCATCAATACCTGTGGTAAACTGAAATTGGCGTTGTACAAATTTATTGTTACCACCTGCATAAATGGCCGCAAATGGATTGGTTTGATCTAATTGCGTACCACCAAGGATGTATTGCCCATCAATAATTGTAGCGTTTTTAATCATCGCTTTACTCACCTCGTCGCTCTGTTCCAATAAATTAATTGGGATTAAGGGTGTAAATAAATAAGGGCGCAGGGTTGAAGCACTACTCCAGTAGTTGGTATTTACACCGCCACTGCTGGAAAACACAGCGCTTGCGTCTACCCGTGCTTTTAATGCTCTGGTAAGCTGCATATCAACATTTCCACGGATGTTAAAGCGGTCTGACGTATTATTTTCTTTTGCTTCACCGAAATTAAGCAGCGAACCTGTAGATGAGAACCCAACATTGGTGTAATAACGGGCACGGTCATTCCCTCCTGAAATTTCTGCCACCCCATCATAGCGTGAAAAACTGTTTTTAAGGTATTCTGAAGAGTAATAATCTACACTTGGATAACGATAAGGGTTAACACCAGAGTGATTATAAATAGTTTCCGGGGTATAAGCTGCCGCCAAACCATCATTAGATAAAGCCTCATTATACAAGGTCATGTACTCTGAAGAGCCCAGGTATTGAGCATATCTTTTTGGCGTATTTAACCCAATATTGGAACGAACGTTTATTTTTTGCTTAGTTGGCGTCCCCCTTTTTGTGGTGATCAAAATTACTCCTTTTGCACCGCGGCTACCATATAGGGCAACGGCCGAAGCGCTCTTGAGAAAAGTGATCTCCTCAATTTCATTTGGTGTAACACTGTTCACATCCCTCGGAACTCCATCAACCAATATAAACGAGGTGTTCATACCCCAGAGGTTGTTGCCATTAAAGCCCGGAGCAAAAGCCTCCATCCCGTCCAATCCATAAGTGGTAAAGTTTTTCTCAAAGAGCTGTGCCAGGTTAACACTTGAAACACCTGCAGGAAGATTACTTTCCGCGACGTTTTTAAAACCCACATTTATCAGCCTATCCTCTTTAGTTAAAGTTACTTGCTTCAGGTTGGCTAATGCGGTTACCAGTGAGGTTCTATAGCCTTTAGCACTTACTGAAAATGTACTGTTCTCATTTACGGATAAAGAGAATTCACCTTCCTGATTTGCTATAGTGAGCACATCGCTTCCTTCAATAGTTATGGATGCCCCTTTTACCGGATTTCCATTAATATCTCGAACCACAGCTTTTATAGGTATCTTAACGGCGTCCTGACCTTTGATTACACCAACAAACAGTGTAAAAAAGACACACAGCGCCAATGCATTTCTTAAAAATTTCATCATTCTTGTCTTTAATTATTTGTGATCATGAACTACCTTACCATCCGGGGTTTTGCGCAAACTCCTTATACATATTTACATCTGCCCGCTTAAGTGGCAGCCAATAATGCTTCTCACTAAATGGGCGTTGTAATATTAACCGCTCGCGATAGTTTACAACCTTGTTCAATTTGGTATCGGTTGTAGTGTTTAAAGGGGCAGCACGATCAAATTCTGCAGCTGTTTTTAGGGTATAAGGCAATTCGGCGAGCAAATGCCAGCGGCGAAGATCATTAAACCGGTGTCCTTCAAAGGCAAGTTCAACAGCGCGTTCGCGTCTTACTTCTTTCATAAACTCTGTTGTAGATGCTAAAAACTGTGCGGCAACATGCCCAACACCAGCACGATCCCGAATTACGTTGATCGCATCAACGGCAGTTTTGCTAAATCCCTCTGCGGTTGCACCCGGGGAGTCGTAGCCTGCTGCAACCGATTCTGCATACATCAGATAGATATCGGCCAAACGCATATATGAAACCTTAATATTCAGATTCTGGCCATAATTCCAGCCCTGATCAAAGTTATTGGCAGTTCTGGGAACAAATTTGAACATCATATACCCAGTACGGCTACCAGAACGTTCATCTCTGTAACTTCCGCTTGTATACAGGTTTGCATACCTGTGTGGTTCCATATTTGCAGCTAATGTTCCCTGCACCACTTTAACTCCATCGTATATAATATCATTATAGAACCTTGGATCGCGATCTCGCCATGGAAATTGCGGATCATATCCTGAGCCACTAGGATCAGCCTGGGCAGAATTTGAAATGGGCAAGCCATTTTTCATTCCATAATAATTAACATAATTTGCGGTAGGCGCAAATACCAGCGCATCGGCACCTACAATTGCTGGCGTGTATTGTTTTGCAGTGCCATAGGTTGACCCATGCGCCCCCCAGTATGGACCTCTAAATATCGCTTCAGTACCTCCCGGGATCAAGAAATTTTGACCGGTTGTGTAAAAATTAGTGCTGTATTGTGCAAAAGGCAATAACTTATAAGGAGTAGCCCCACTTTCTGTTAGTTTTAATAACTCGGCAAATGCAGCCGCAGCCTTTTTACTCAGCTCTGTATTGTATGTTTTGCTACCAGTAGATTCTAAGTTCATTAATGGACTAGCAGCCCACAGGTAGTTTTTACCTAAATAACCTAGCGCCATAATTTTATTAATGCGCAACTGGTTTTTACCCAGGGTTTGGATTCCGGCAGTTGTATTATCCCAATTGATTGGCAAAAGATCAGCGGCGGCTCTGAAATCCAGTGCTGCCTTTGCTGCACATTCCTGATATTTAAGCCTAGGCAATCTCAATTCTTCATCAGCTGGTAATACCTTATCAATGTATGGCAATCCTCCGAAATATTGAATGAGCTGAAAATGGAACCAGGCTCTAAAGAACAGTAGCTGACCTCTGATCAGATTACGTTCTTCATCAGTTGCATTTGCCATCAGGTTTAGGTTCTCCAGACCTAAATTCGCTTTACGAATACCATACCAGGCCAGCGGATAAAGACCCTTGGTAAAACGATCGTTATTTGTACTGGCATTGGCATTGTCTAAAAACCCTGCTCCCCATCCGTCAAACTCTCTTTGCCAGCCCCAAAAATCACCATTATCAATTTTATTAACAAAGTGGAAATTTTGTACGGTAGACTGAATTTCATCTTCCCCCCAGTTGAAACTGTTGGTCCAATAACGATTGGTAAAATCTGGAATACAGTTATAGAGCTCTTCGGTAAAACCCTGAAAGCTACGGAAGTCTTTAAAGGCAGATTCTGCTGTCACAGTTGCTTCAGGATCTCTGTCTAAATATTTTTTACAAGATACCATGCTGGTTCCCGCCCAAATCATTCCTATTAACAATAGGTGTTTTATATATTTTTTCATAATGATCATGTTAGAAGATGAAATTAGCGCCCAGATTATACCGCTTTACAGTTGGATAAGCACCCTGTGAAGCCCATCCTTGTCCGCCAGCACTTTGATAGTTCGCTTCACGGTCATCCGGCATCTTAGTCCACACGTATAAATTGTTTCCGTTTAAGAATATACGCATGCTTGAGATTCCTGCTTTTTTAACCCAGTCCTGTCTAAATGTATAAGCTATCTCAGCATTTTTTAAACGCAGGTAAGATGCGTCATAAAAATACCTGTCTCCTGTGTAAAAACCCGCTGGCGTTGTTTCCCAACGTGGCATCGGACCATCAGGATTTGTATTGTCTTTTGACCAATAACTTCCTTCATCATAGGCAACTGTATTCTTTCCTGAAAATGTTCCAAATACAACCTGGCGGGTAACATTATTTACACCATAAAATTGAGCAAAGGCACTGAAACCTTTCCATTCAAAACCTATAGTCGCATTGTAGGTGTTTTCAGGAGCGCCAGAATAACCATAAGGAATGTTATCATTCGCATCAATTACCCCATCAGCATTGTAATCTACCAGGTGATAGTTTCCCGGGATTTTCAATTGATCGTTGGCATTGTGCATGGTACTTCCATAAAGCTGATCCCAGGTATTGTAATAACCAGCGCTCACATAAGAATAAGCCTGTCCAATCTGTTTATCAAGAGGCTTAGCATATAACGGTAACAATCCGGCAACATCAGCATAGGTAACTTTGTTCCTGGCATGAGTATAATTAATGTTGCTCCATAATGTAAGGTTATTGTTGATTTTCTTATTAAAACGCAGATCGATTTCAAATCCTCTTGATTTCACTTTCCCTACGTTAAACGTAGGTGGTGTGGCACCATAGTAACTTGGAACAGCACGATTGCTGGTAAGAATATCACTCCTGTTGTCCTGGAAGAAATCTACACTTCCAGAGATCATGTTTCCAAAAAATCCAAAATCAAGTGCAATATTCTTCTTTACAACTTTTTCCCAACGTACATTTGGATTACCTACCGAAGTTTCCCTATACCAGTTGTAAGGACTATTCTCTGCAGCTTCGCCGGTAATGCCTAGCGGTGTAGTGCCGCCAAATGCCCAGTTCGTTAGGAAGGCAAATCTTGGAGAACCGCCATCATCGCCAATTGCACCATACGATCCGCGTAATTTCAATGAATTGATGAATTTGATCGGTTTCATAAATTTTTCTTCAGAAATCATCCATCCAAGTCCTCCGGAAGAAAAGAAATCAAAACGATAGGCAGGTGCAAATCGCTCGGAACCATTATAAGCTCCGTTATATTCTACACTATACTTACCTGCATAATTATAAGTGGTACGGAAAACCCAGTCTTCACGGTAAGAAGGAATAATACTTCCGGTGGCGGTATTATCTCTGCTCCAAAGCCCCATAGCCGTTACATTATGATTTTGAGCGATGGTTCGGGCATAATTGATTTGCATTTGAGAAAACATCCGGCGGTAAGTTGCGGCATCGTTAACATCACCCGCACGGCTTGCCCACCTTACACTTTCTCTCCATTCCAGCTCTGTTGCCGCATCCTTAGTTTGTGAATAACTTACCACTCCTGTTTCAGGATCAATGTATTTACTCAGTGTTCCGTTATTACGGTCATCAATTCCGCGGCCAGCTTCGATAAAAGTATTATCAATAGATAGTGTTCCTTTCAGGCTCAATCCTTTAACAAGAGAATTTAAGCTTTGATCTAAGGTAAAATCTGTGGTAATACGGGAAGTTGTGGTCGTTTGCATACCACTGGTAGATAAAATTCGCACAGAGTTTAAACTTTGTTGTTCATTGGGTTTGTAGTATCCCCATGTACCATCAGAATAAACCGGAAGATAGAGATTTGGCGCTGCAGAATAAGCAGCAGTCCAGGTGTTATAAGGGTTAACATCAATCCATGGGCGCTCAGACGTACCCCGTGAACCGGAGATATTTGTTCTGAATACCGTTGATGGTGTAATTTGAAAATCTAAGTTACTTCTTACATTCAGTCTTTTGAAACTGTAGCCACCGCTATAACCACGATCGTTACTAAACCTTTTAAACAAATCTCCTTCGTCAAGATAATCAACAGAAGAAAAATACTTTACAAATGAAGTTCCACCGCTTATGTTAAGATTGGCATTATAAGACATTGCATTATCTCTGAACAAGGTATTTACCCAATCTACATTGGGGTAACGCTCGGCTTCTTCAAGATTGGCTGGGGAGCGGTATTTTTGCATCACAGCTTCGGGAAGATAGGAACTCCAGGCGCCCGGAGCGAGTGCCAGTTCATATTCGATTGTCCGGTTACGTGCCTGGAACATATCATACGAATCGAGCTTACCAGGAAGTTTAGATGCAGATTTAACTACTGTATTAGCAGCTGCCCTGATTTCTGCCTTTCCCTCGCGTCCCCTTTTGGTGGTGATTAAGATTACGCCGTTTGCTCCTTTTACCCCAAATACCGCAGTGGCTGAGGCATCTTTAAGTACAGATACTGTAGCTACGGAGCTGATATCTATATTATTTATCGATCGCTCAACTCCATCTACTAAAATAAGCGGACTGGCATTGTTCCAGGTGCTACGCCCCCGAATGAGAATCTGAGGATCTTCATCTCCCGGCATTCCGGTGCTGGCGGTGGTAATCACACCTGGCAAATTTCCGGTTAATGCGGCACCTAAACTAGATACACCACCTGTTCTTTCCAACACTTCGCTGGTTGTTTGAGAAATTGCACCAACCACGCTTTGTTTCTTCTGAACGCCGTATCCCACAATCACAACATCACCCAATTGATCGGAGTTAGATTTCATTGTTACGTTTATTTTGTTTTTGCCGGCAACACTTACCTCCTGCGTCTTCATACCTATATACGCAACTATAAGTGTCTGCCTGTCGGCCGGTACCTCTATGGCAAATTCGCCATTCGTGCCGGTTTGCACCTTAGAATTAGTGCCTTTTACCGTGATAGTAACTCCTATTAGCAGCTGCTTTTGTTCATCAACTACCGTTCCGGTTATCTTTCGCCGTTGTTGGGCAGCAGCTGTATGAACGAACAGAGCGGAAGTAATCAGTATTAAATACATCACGAGTAATAACTGCTTTGCCCCCTTATATCCGGAGCGCGCACTATTACCCATATTGGTTATTTTTTCCATTATTTAAAATCATTAAAAAAGAAATAGAATTGGATAATTGTACGCCAGGCCTAATAAATCAGGGTCATCAAAACAGATTTTTCAACTGTTTCAGGTAGCGAAGAGCGGATTAATCCCTCTTTGTAGTAGTAGTAGTTTTTGGTCATAAATTTTGGTTTATTTGGTTAGCTCCTTACAATAAAAACCAATTTTAGTTTTCCTCATTTTGAACAATCTGTCTTTGGCGCCCACTGAGATTTAAGATCAGCATTAAGCACTCTTAGGTAAGTGTTGGTGTACTTACCTCAGCATCATGTTTGAAAAGAAAGATAATGGTTTTACCCTGTATTGAATATTCGAAGCTAAGACAACTACAATTTTAAGGATAGCACAATTGTTTAAATTAATACCCAGTTTGTTTAAGTAGCTTAAAAAGTGCTTTTATGTATAAAAAAACTATAAAAGTCATCACAACCATCCTAAAATTATTCGATCATTCATTGACCTGTCTGCATAATGAACCTGAATTTAGGGCAAGCCCTGGCATTCATATCTGCAAATGACCTAGCGTATTTATGAGTTAAAGTATTGAAGCTGAAAAGCCTGCCGGATGAAAGTTGTTGCTGTAAATTCCTTTTTTCGCAATGAGATAAATTTAATGCATAAACACAAAAGCAATTTAGTTGCATTTTTAATTATCAATTGTATATTTGCAACACAATTGCATTAAAATGATAAAGAAATTACCGGTAACCGTATTAAGCGGTTTTTTAGGCAGTGGCAAGACCACCCTGCTAAACGCCATATTAAAGAATAAGCAAGATTTAAAAGTGGCGGTTATTGTGAACGACATGAGTGAGGTAAACATCGATGCTGCTACAGTCAAAAATCAGCATAGTTTATCTAAAACTGATGAAAAACTGGTAGAGATGAGCAATGGTTGCATCTGTTGTACTTTGCGTGAAGACCTGATGATTGAGGTGGAAAAACTGGCGAAGGAAAACCGATTCGACTACCTGCTGATTGAAAGCACCGGAATATCTGAACCCATCCCTGTTGCACAAACATTTTCTTTTATAGATGAAGCCTCCGGTATTGATCTGAGCAGATTCAGCGAGTTAGATACCATGTTGACTGTTGTAGATGCTTACAATTTTTATAAAGATTTTGGCTCGGCAGATAAGCTTGCTGACCGTAATATGGTTGATAACCTGGCGGATAAACGGACTATTGTAAACCTACTTACCGACCAGATCGAATTTGCCAATGTTATTTTATTGAACAAAACTGACCTGGTAAGTGATACCGACCTTAAAGTACTTAAGGCGCTAATTGCAAAACTTAACCCTACAGCTAAAATTTATCAGACACTCTTCGGAGAAATAAATCCAGCCTTAATCTTAAATACAGGTTTATTCGATTTTGAATCGGCATCAGATGGTGCAGGATGGAAAAAGGAGCTGGAAGAAGTCCATCAACCCGAAACAGAAGAATATGGAATAAGTTCGACCGTATTCCGTTCCAAAAAACCTTTTCACCCTGAAAGATTATGGCATTTCATTAATAAAGAATTTCCACAGAACATTATCCGTTCCAAGGGTATCTTCTATTTGGCGGCCATGCCAGAACAAGCTATTAATTTCTCGCAAGCGGGTGGTTCTTTACGCATCGATTTGGCAGGTGTTTGGTGGGCAAGTATGCAACAGCATGAACGTGAACAATACCAGGACTATCAGGAAAACAGAGCTGAAATTGATGCAGATTGGGATAATGATTTTGGAGACCGTAAAAATGAGCTTGTGTTTATTGGCCAGGAAATGAACAATGATGAGTTAAAAAAATTGCTTGAATATTGCCTCTTAACTGACAGAGAAGTGAAGGATTATAAAGCAAAAAACAGCTTTAAAAACCCTTTTGAGCATATTTTATTTTAAAAACAAAACAATATTCGATGGAATGAACAATGGAAGTTTTTCTTTGGTATTCTTAGGTAAAATGGTATAAGTATTTTAATAATTTTGCGTATTTAAGTTACTAAAAATAGCATATCATTTAAGCCACTCGATGTTTTACGGATCGGTAGGCCATTAAAACTACTTTATTTACCGTACCGGATAGGATTATCTGCAAAATCACCCTAATACCGTCTGTTAACTTATACAGAAGCAAAACTATTTAAATCAACCATATTTAAGAATACATTAAGTAATATTTCGTCATAATACTGAGAATTAGTAGATAAAGTTAACAAAATGGTAGTTTTTCGATAATATTTTTAGATTTTATTTTGCTTAAATTTGTCTAACCAAACAACGCTTATCATGGAATCCTCAGGAAAATTAACTTCAGTTAAAATCCACGTGCATTGCCCGAAGTGTAAAAACTTCGAAACCTATAGAGTACCAAGAGGGTTTATCTTTAAAATACTTATGCCTTGGATTTCAGTTAAGAGATACAAATGTTATAAGTGTTTTAATAAGTTTTACGTATTTAAGTAATCTAAAATTATCATCCCATTTAAGTCGTTACAGCTAGCTTTTTTCTTTTAGGAATTTAAGCTTTGTCCTCCGCTGGTCTTTAACACTTCAAAACTTCCGCTCTATATTCTATGCCAATGGTAGCCGATATATGTATGATGAACATTATTCCAACTGTCCTCAAACCAGATCATATGAGCAGACTGCTTTATAATCTCATAGTCCGGTTCTCTTAACTGATACGCTTGAATAAGAGCGCTTGCGGGAGATCAACTTCCTGTTCAATTTTAAATTCGAGCCCAATGAACAGATCTTTTATGATCAGTTTCATTGGGCTTAATAATATTATTCAGCGATTAAAAGGAAGTAGTTTTTCTTTCCTTTTTGTACGACGATGAATTTGTCGTTTATTAAATGATCTGCGGTAAATATCTGAGCCATTTCAGCTACCTTTTCTTTGTTTACAGAAACTCCCCCTCCCTGAATGGTTTTCTTGGCTTCTCCTTTTGACGGAAATATAGCTGATTTTTCGGCAAGTAAGCTTGCTGCATCAATTCCAGCACCCAGTTCTTCAATTAAGATTTTATATTGTGGTATACCATCAAATATATCCAACACCTCTTTATCAGATAAGCCTTTTAAAAACTCCAATGAACCGTTACCGAACAAAAACTCAGATGTTTTAATAGCCGTTTCCAAGGCTTCTGCAGAATGGGTTTTTATAGTGATATCTTCAGCCAAAGCTTTTTGAAGGATACGCAAATGCGGTGCGGCATCATGATCCTTTTCTAAGGCTTCTATTTCTTCTTTATTTTTAAGCGTAAAAATGCGGATCCATTTTTTCACATCATCATCTGATGCATTTAACCAAAACTGGTAGAATTTATATGGAGAAGTTTTTTCCGGGTCTAGCCAAACTGCACCACTCTCGGTTTTACCGAATTTGGTTCCATCTGCCTTTTTAATCAGTTGTGTAGTAATGGCATAAGCTGTACCAGCGTCTTTTCTTCTGATCAGCTCGGTACCGGTAACAATATTGCCCCATTGATCAGATCCTCCCATTTGCACCAGACAGTTTTCGTTTTTCCATAAATGATAGAAATCGTAACCCTGAATCAACTGGTAGCAGAATTCGGTAAAAGATAGACCAGAATCGCCCTCTAAACGCCTTTTAACACTATCCTTGGCCATCATATAGTTTACAGTAATGTGTTTACCTACATCCCTGATGAAAGTGAAAAGATTCATATCTTTAAACCAATCGGCATTGTTAACCATTACTGCGCCATTTCCGCCTTCCTCAAATTTTAAGAATTTAGCCAATTGCTTTTTCATCCCTTTCAAGTTATGCTCAATCATTTCAGGTGTCTGAAGGTTACGTTCATCAGATTTCCCTGACGGATCTCCTACCATACCCGTAGCACCACCAACCAAAGCAAATGGTTTGTGACCGGCATTTTGAAAATGAATCAGTGTCATGATCTGTGTTAAGTGACCAACGTGTAACGAATCTGCAGTAGGGTCGAAACCGATATAACCGGAAGTCATACCCTCGTTTAACTTTTCTTCAGTATTCGGCATAATATCATGCAGCATGCCACGCCATCTTAACTCTTCAACAAAATTCGTCATTGTACAAACACTTTAATAATGTGCGTGCAAAGATAAAATTTTAGCTTAGTTTAAAGCAAATTAGTTGGTTTTGTAAATGAGTTATCATAATTGAACTTTGCCTTTACAACCATACAAGAAAACATTACCTTGCAAAATGAACTTTTTATCCCATTATTATTTCGACCGGACAAGTAATGATGCCAATGTGGTAATGGGAACTGTTTTGCCGGATCTGATTAAAAATGCGGCTAAAGAAGCAAATTTATATCCCCAGAAGAATGAATTCCTGTTTAAAGGGAACCCTGACGAAGAAAGCCTGCTAATTGGCTGGAAAAGACATTTAGCTGTTGATCTGCTTTTTCATTCCTCTAATTTCTTCCTTGAGAAAACTACCGAACTTAAACAGCTCATTAAGCCCATTGTAGAAAATACTGCTGTGCGCCCTTCCTTTCTTGCCCATATTGGCTTAGAACTTTTATTAGATCATCTATTAGTGGAGCACAACCTGGTTCAGGTTAACCATTTTTACGATAAACTTGATGCCGTAAAAAAAGAATCGTTAAGCGATTTCCTGGAGCACTGCAAGCTTAAAAATCCTGAAATATTTTTCGATTTTTTAGCGAAATTCATCAGCAGTAAATACCTGTTGAGTTACCAAAAACTCGAAAACATAAGTTATGCCCTTAACAGGATCTGTATGCGTTTGTGGCCAGAAACATTGAGCGAAAAACAACTTCAGGCGCTCACTTTTCAGTTGAGCCTTTTCAAGGCAACTTTGAAAAAAAACTACCTGGATATTTTTAAGGAAATTGAAGAAAAAATAGACTTGTAAGAGAAATCGTCATCTCCTGAAACGCAGTGGAATGGAGCGATCTAAAAAAGTCGTCATTACGAGGAGGACGACGACACAATCTTACAACGATCGCTATGACCCACGGTAAGAGATTGCTTCGTCAGCCGAAAAGACCTTTACAGCAATGACGATTTCTCGCTAACATCTTAAAAAAGATTAAACAGAGCAGTTTTTTTGTCTTCCACACCATAAAACCCTTTCCTCCTTTTTCTATATTTGTCTTATGTCGCTAACTGCAATAAAAGAAGAAATGGATGCCCTGGTGGCCGAATTAAACCAGCACAATTATAACTATTACGTGCTTGCTATGCCTACCATTGGCGATTATGAATTTGATAAAAAATTAAAACATCTAGCCGGGCTCGAAAAAGCAAATCCTGACTTTGCCGATCCCAATTCGCCTACGCAGCGTGTTGGTGGCGATATCACCAAAAATTTTATTACGGTAAATCATAAATACCCGATGTTATCGCTGGGGAATACCTATAACGAACAGGATCTCCGGGATTTTGACGAACGCATCCGTAAAGCAATTGGTGATAATTTTCAATATGTATGTGAGTTAAAATTTGATGGCCTGTCTATCAGTCTTACTTACGAAAATGGCAAACTTTTACGTGCGGTTACCCGTGGTGATGGCACAAAAGGTGATGACGTAACCAATAATGTAAAAACTGTCCATACCATCCCTCACCAGATCAAATCGACCGTTGCCCCTGAACATTTCGAAATCCGTGGCGAGATTTTTATGCACAAAGCGGCATTTTTACGCTTAAATGCTGCCCGTGAAGAACTAGGTGAGATCCCTTATGCAAACCCCCGTAACTTTGCATCAGGCACTATAAAAATGCAAGACAGCAAGGAAGTAGCTAAACGGCCATTAGACGGTTTTATTTATTTCCTGTACACGGATAAAAATGAATTTAAAACCCATTGGGAAAGCTTAAATGCCGTAAAAGACTGGGGTTTTCATGTTTGCGAACATAACCGCCTGGTTTCTAATATCGATGCAGTTCTGGAATTTATTCACCATTGGGAAAACGAACGTTTTAAACTAAGTTACGATATTGATGGTATTGTAATTAAGGTAAATAGTTATGCGCAACAACAAGAATTGGGTTTCACATCCAAATCTCCACGCTGGGCCATTTCATACAAATATAAAGCGGCCGAAGTTGAAACTGTTTTAGAAAAGGTAACCTATCAGGTGGGCAGAACCGGAGCAGTTACGCCGGTTGCCAATTTAAAACCTGTTTTATTGGCCGGCACCACAGTTAAACGTGCTACACTACATAACGCAAACGAAATAGAGCGTTTAGATTTACATGAAGGCGATACCGTTTATGTAGAAAAAGGTGGTGAAATCATTCCAAAAATTATTAAGGTAAATTTAGATAAGCGCTTGCCTGATGCTAAAAGGGTTCATTATTTACACAACTGCCCCGAATGTGGAACAGAATTAATCAGGAGAGAAGGAGAAGCAGTGCACTACTGTCCTAATGATGAAGGTTGTCCACCGCAGATTGTTGGAAAAATCCAGCATTTTATTTCACGCAAGGCCATGAATATAGACGGACTTGGAGATGAAACCATCGAAACCTTTTACAAACGGGGATTAGTAAACCACATTAGTGATTTATATACCTTGTACCAGAAATCAGATGAACTTAAAAACCTCGATCGTTTCGGCGAACGTTCTATCGAAAACATGCTTGCAGGCATTGAAAAATCAAAAGAAATGCCTTTCGAAAAAGTGCTTTTTGGCTTAGGCATCCGTTATGTTGGCGAAACAGTAGCAAAGAAACTGGCCGCCGGAATTAAGAATATAGATAATTTGGCAAAGGCAACTGTAGAGGATTTAATTGCTATTGATGAAATTGGACAGCGAATAGCAGAGAGTATTGTTGAATATTTTGGAAAATCTGAGCACTTACAGCAGGTAGAATTATTAAAATTAGCAGGATTACAGTTTGAAATTGAAGAAAAAGTAATAACGCTGGACAGTGATAGACTTATTGGAAAAACATTCGTAATTTCGGGCGTTTTTGAAAACTTTAGCCGCGATGAGCTAAAAGATATGATTGAGGCCAACGGAGGAAAGATGCTGAGCAGCATTTCGGGCAAATTGAATTATCTGGTAGCGGGCGACAATATGGGGCCATCAAAACTGGAAAAAGCAAATAAGCTCAATGTCCCGATCATCAGCGATGCCGAGCTTTTAGAAATGATAAAGTAGGTAGGTTACCACAAAGACACTGAGAACACAAAGTGAATTGATTAAAAGCATCCCTATTGCTTAATAAATAAGAAATATTTAAAACATTAAGGGATGACTGAAAATGAAATTGCTAAATTAATTGTTAATGCTGCGTATCAAGTTCACGTTGAGCTTGGGCCAGGATTGTTAGAGTCAGCTTATGAGAGGCTTGTCTGGTTTATGAATTGATTAATGCAGGGCTGCAAGTTTCCAATCAAATAGATCTTCCTGTTCATTACAAGGATATAAAACTTAATTGTAATGACAGAATAGATATTTTGGTTGAAAGAAAAGTTATTATTGAAGTGAAAGCTGTAAATATTCTTAAAGATGTTCACTTAGCGCAAACAATAACATATTTAAAGCTCTCTAACTGTAAGCTAGGATTACTCATTAACTTTAACGAGTCAAAAATAAAAGATGGAATAAAAAGAGTTATAAATGGCCATTTATAACCAAAAGAACAAAACCTTGGTGTACTTTGTGGCTCCGTGGTAAAAACAAAAAAGTAAATTATAAAATGAACAAATTTCAGGGTACTGGTGTAGCCTTAGTTACGCCTTTCAACACAGATGGATCAGTTGATTATAACGGCTTAAAAAACCTGATTAATTACCTGGTAGATGGAGGGATAGATTACCTCGTTTCTTTAGGTACAACCGGCGAAACCGCTACAATGACCAAAGACGAGAAGAAGAAGGTGTGGGCCTATACTGCTGAAATTAACAATAACAGATTACCTTTAATTGCCGGCATAGGTGGCAATAACACGTTCTCTGTGGCTGAAGACATAAAATCTTTCGATACTGCAGGTTATAGTGCAATTTTATCTGTTAGTCCTTATTACAACAAACCTACCCAGGAAGGAATTTATCAACACTATAAATATTTAGCTGAAATTTCTCCTTTAGATTTGATTTTATACAACGTACCCGGTCGTACAGGAAGTAATATGAGTCCTGAGACTACCTGCAGGTTGGCTCATGATTTTAAAAACATTATTGCGACCAAAGAAGCATCAGGAAGTTTCGATCAGTTTAACCAGATTATGAGAGATAAACCTGAAGATTTTCTTTTAATCTCCGGGGATGATCCGGTTACTTTGCCGATGATCGCTTTGGGTGCCGCAGGCATTATTTCAGTAATCGGAAACGCTTTACCTAAGCAATTTTCTGATATGGTAAAACTTTGTTTAGCTGGCGATTATAAAGCGGCCTTGCCTGCTCATTTAGGCTTAGTAGAATTCACCCGACTGGCATTTGCAGAAGGTAATCCGGCAGGGATAAAAGCTGCATTAAAACATTTAGGTGTTTGTGGCGATACCGTAAGGTTGCCATTAGTTAAAGCATCTGCATCTTTAGAAAAATCAATAATTGCAGAAATAGAAAAGCTAAGTGAAGTAGCTTAAGCTGCTTATAATAATATTTCCCAACAATGTAAAACAGATTGTTTGATTTTGCAGAAAAAATGCAAATGAAGACAATCTGTTTTTTTTGTGTTTAATAAAAAAGCATAAAAACAAAATAACTGACAATCAATACCTTAAAACAAAGCTCAAAAACTATAATGTTACAAAAGTTTTAGAAATATTAAAGGCATCATTATTGAATTGGCTTCGATACACACAAACTAAACACACAATGAAAAAATTAATTTTAATTGGCCTGGCACTGGTTATGCTGAGCTGTAGGGCCTTTGTAGGCTTCGAACCTACTTTTACGATGGGCATGTCAGAATCTGATTTCAAAAAGAAAAACAAGCCGGAATTGGTCGCTGCGAATGAAGAAGATGGAACCAGAATTTATAGCACATATTACGCCAGCACGAATTACAAATTTTTCTTTTTTCGAAATGAAAAACTTGTGAGGTTTGAGAAAGGGATTTATGCAGATGATTATAAGTCATTCAGATACTAAAAACAATAAAAAGGCCTTTGAAATTATTTTCAAAGGCCTTTTGTTTATCATGCAATTAATTTATTTCTTCTTTCCAGTAACAGGTTATCCTGCCAAACACCTTTTGCTTTACCTATTTTTTCCCGGTACCCTACTACCCTGAATCCAGCTTTTTCATGAATTTTTAAGGAGGCCGAATTCTGAAGGAAGATTCCTGCCTGAAGCATCCATATTCCTGTTTTTTCACTTTCGGCAATTAGGGTGTTTAATAAAGAAGAGCCCAGACCCTGCCCCTTGTAACCCTGTTTAACGTAAACTTCAATCTCTCCAACACCACCAGCGTCATAATTGGCGATTACCGGCAAAAGAGCACACCATCCAACAATTTCCCGGCCCTGCAAGATCACAAATCTGCAGGTTTTAAGGTGTGATGAATCCCAGTCCTTCCATGAAATGTCTGGGGTTCTAAAACTTGCGGTACCCGTGTCGATTCCTTCCTGATAAATGGTACTTACCTCACTCCAATCTGTATCACGCATCTTTCTTATCATAGTTAATCAGTTTTGGCAAAATTCAGTAAAAGCTATATATAAAATTGCTAGTCAAACTAAATTAGCCAATCAGGCTTATTCTGGCGAAGATAACAGGATCAAGTTTGTCCAGTATTATAAATCAATACAATAAGCCAGCTAAAAATAACCTCAAGCGGCATATCGGTAACAAAAACGTTAAACTAAAGTCTTTTCCCCTCAGTGTTTTTCGAATAGTCGAGAGGACTCATTCCAACTAATTTTTTAAAAGAATTATAGAAGGCACTTCTGGATGAAAAACCAGCACTATAAGCCAAGGCCTCAAGTGTAAAATTTTGCATAATCTCCGGATTACGGATACTATCCTTTATCCAGTTTACCCGATACTGATTAATATAATCAATAAAACTTGTGTTGAAATAGCTGTTTAACACAATAGAAAGCTTGTGACTGCTTATGCCAATCTTTTGAGCGAGAGAACTGAGCCTGATATCCTTTTGCCTGAACAACTGATGGTCGTTAACATAACGTTCCAATTTGCGCCCGAATTCAACAAGGTCAGCATTGCCTTCTTTGGCTTTAGAAGAATTTTTCTGAATGGATAGTAATGTTGAAGTTTTAACATTCAACAATGAAGCTACCACATCCAGGGGCAGCCGGTCCAGATAGCCTGGATTCGTTTTTGCAAAATACAGGTATCTTTCCTTTGCATTTCCAACACGGATAATGTGTGCCCTTTGTTGTGCAGCTTTATAATATTTCCCTAAAACAACCCTAACGATATAATTAAGCTCGAAATGGTATGCAAAAAGACGGTTGAGTTCACTATTGTGGATGGCCAGCAGATCTGTATCTTCAACAGCGACTACATATTCCTGAGAATAATCAGATCCGTGAAGCCCGGAAATAGAACTTACAAAATCGTTTTCAATTGAAATATAGGTGGTTATTTTTTGTTTATTATGAGTGGTACACCCCATTAGCGCACCTTTAACTATAAAGTATATATATTCGCATACTTCGTTCTCATTGAAGAGTATCTGATCTTTTTTAATCCTGAGCTTTAAAAGATGTTTGTCAAATTCTTCTTTCAATTTAGGATCTACTGTATGTATGCTACGGAGCACATTCAATATATAACCTACATCCTTACTTTCTGCCTTATTGTATTGCAAATGTTTTGACACCTTATCCTGCTAATAATGTTTTCAATCATACCAAATGATCGCTCACTTAAGTAATTACTTACTTTGCCTTAACGTAAATCTTATGACGTGTTATAAGATCAAAATTTCCGCAAATGTTATCTCTGAAAGACGACCTGGAGCAAATAATAAGAAAGCTAAAAAACTTATTTTACAAAGGTTAATTTGTATTATAAATTTTACAGTAAGTGTGATATTTATTTACAATAAATTAACATTGGTTAAAAAAAAAGCCTCAGAAAATCCTGAGGCTCTTAAGTATAATATTTTTTCGCTTAAGCTTTATTTTTGGTTTCCTGAACTTCTAAACGGATAGCCTGGGCTAAGTTTTTCAAATCCTGCATACCTTTACGTATACGGGTGCCGGCTGCGCTGTTACCTTTGTTATAAAATTTGTCTGCATCAGCTTCTAAAGCTGTCACTAAACTTTTTACTTCTTCGAATTTTTTCATTTTTAATTACTCCTATGGTTCTTTAAGGTTTTTAGTTTTAATTATCTAATTTAAAGGGTTTAACGAAATAAAAAAACTTTTGGAATAATAAAAAACAGCCTTCTAAAACGTTTTTTTTCCACATGTTATAGCTTTATAAACATATTACGTAACAAGAACAGAATAAAAGACTGATATACAGGTATTTAGAAAACCAACCTATACAAAAAAAGCCCTTCAAACATGTTTAAAGGGCCCTGTATAATTTTGATTGATCTTAAACGGTAGCGAAAAGATTTTCTTTATAATACCCGTTCTCTAATTTTTCAGCAACTTCGCTAAAAGCGTCTAAAGTACGTTGTACATCTTCCAGCGTGTGAACTGCTGTAGGAATTAAACGAAGTTCGATCATTCCCTTTGGAATTACCGGATAAACTACAATTGAGCAGAAGATGCTATAATTCTCGCGTAAATCGTAAGTAATGGCAGTCGCATCAGAAAGTTCACCTTTCAGGAATACCGGAGTAACTACTGAATCGGTAACACCTAAATCGAATCCGCGTTCGCGCAATCCTTTTTGAAGGGTCATTGCAATTTCCCAAAGTTTATCTTTTAATTCAGGTTTGCTTTTAAGCAATTCTAAGCGCTTTAATAAACCAATTACCATTGGCATAGGTAATGCTTTAGCAAAAGTCTGAGAACGCATATTATACCTTAAGAAATTGGTAATTTGTTCTGTTGAAGCAACGAACGCACCAATACCTGCCATTGATTTGGCGAAAGTTCCAAAGTAAACGTCAATTCCTTCAATACAGTCCTGTGCTTCATGTGTACCGGCCCCGGTTTTACCCATGGTACCAAAACCATGTGCATCATCAACCAGGATGCGGAAATTGAAATCTTTTTTAAGATCAACGATTTCCTTTAATTTGCCCTGAGCACCACTCATTCCGAAAACACCTTCAGTAATTAAAAGAATCCCACCACCAGTTTCTTCAACAAGTTTGGTGGCGCGCTCCAATTGCTTACGGGCACTTTCAATATCATTATGTTTGTAAACAAAACGTTTACCCATATGCAAACGTAATCCATCCACAATACAGGCATGCGATTCTGCATCATATACCACCACATCGTTTCTGTCAACCAAAGTATCGATAATGGATACCATGCCCTGATAACCATAGTTTAATAGAAATGCATCGGGTTTACCTACAAATTCTGCAAGTTCCTGCTCCAGCTGTTCGTGATAGTTTGAGTTACCACTCATCATTCGGGCTCCCATAGGGTAAGCCATACCAAATTTTGCAGCTGCTTCTTCATCTGCTTTTCTAACTTCCGGGTGATTGGCTAAACCTAAGTAGTTGTTTAAACTCCAAACCAAATGCTCTTTTCCACGAAATTGCATATGAGGTGCAATTTCTCCCTCTAATTTTGGAAATGAGAAATACCCATGAGACCATTTCTGGTGTTGGCCAAGTGGTCCCATGTGCTTTGCTATCTTATCGAATATATCCAATGTACTATGTATTTTTTATAATGAAATTTTGCGAATTTAAGCTTTATTCGGCTTAAAATCAACAAAATTAACATTTACCTTTAACATAAAATTCAAATAAATTCTGTATAATGTACTGAAGATGAACAATAAATCTTAATATATCATTTATTTTTAGATGGAATGAATAATTGCAATAAGTACATCTAGCAAAATAATATTTTATTGTTGTTTATTTGCCCTCTTTACATATCCATCTATATAGTCAGAAATTCCGTTGTACATTGCTTCAAATATATTTTCTTCTGATATTTTCTCGTCTCTTTTATCAATTATTTTCTCACTGTAAGCACGAATAATATGTCCAGCAGAATCCCTTAAGCTGTCATTTTCACTATCAAAATCTACTATAATTACAGGTTTTTTGGTTGACATTTTGATTAAGTTATCATAAAGATTACTAAATGTATATGGCGTGAAAATCTTTAGTGCGTTGGTAGCTGATCCAAGGTAAGAAAACACCTTTATTGAAACAGATGCAGCTTTTAAGGTATTTCCCAATAGAGGGCCAGTTGTGCCGACTAAAAAGGAATTATCAAGGTATTTTTTTCCATATGACTTTCTGGTATTATAATAGCCCTTACCATCTTCAAAATGAGCCTTATTATAGGATTTAATATTGTAAATAAGGTTGTTAAAATTAGAAACTGCCAGGGGAAATAAATTTGATATAAAGTTTAAATTACTGAAATCCTGATGTTTATTGGCTAATTCGTGAATTTTTAATTTCCCAAAAACCTTATTAATTGCACGATCAGATCTTATTGTTTCTCCTTTCTTTATTCGCCCTTGTTCTCCTCTGGCTGTTACAGTATCTATAAAACTGCATTGATGTGCTTGTATTTTAAGTGTTGGTCCCTCTTCAACAAATTTTATCCAAAGCGCATTAAACTGTAAAGAAACTGTATTTTCGCCATCTCCAGACATTAATATATTGTGCGATTTAATATGCCAGGTTTTCATTTTTCTTATGGGTTTAATTATATATAATAACAAAAAGATACATCGTCAATAAACCGATTAAATAGTAAACAGCGAATTTTTTATTATTTTCTTTATAGCTTTTATAAATTTGTATACCAGTAATAAGGGCCGAACAAATAATCGCAGAGATTAAAGTTGGAGTTTTTGAGTCACAAAAACCATAAACAATTGGAGTAATAATGAATAATACTATTATTAAGGGATCTAAAAATCTATCAGAGGCATATTTTTTATTATTAATCATATCACGATAAAATATAGTGGTTCAAGGCCTTTAACTAAATCATCTGGCATAAGTTATGTTTAGCATGATAGTACATCAAATAGCTTTATGGCTAGACAACTAAAACTACATTGATTTACCTGGGTTTTAAGTATTGTTTCATCCTCAAAAACTTTATCCAAAATCCATTAAACTGTAAGAAACTGCATTTTTATCCATTTCCAGACATTAATATATTGTGCGATTTAACATGCCAGGTTTTCATTTTTCTTATGGATTTAATTATATATAATAACAAAAAGATACATCGCCAATAAACCGATTAAATAGCACGCAGCCAATTTTTTATTATTTTCTTTATAGTTTCTATAAATCTGCACCCCTAAAAGAATAGTAACAAAACTAATTGCAGTTATTAAAGCTGGAATTTTTGAGTCGTATACTCCATAAAAAATGGTAGTAATAATGAATAACACTATTATTAAGGGATTTATAAATTTATCAGAGGCATATTTTTTATCATTAATCATATCAAGTTAATAAGTATCTAATTTGAAGTAAAAACTGTAATATTTTAAAGGCTTTATATGAAGAATGGCTAAAGTTTAAGTCTAGCATTAATTGATGAAATCTAAAATAGTTTTATGACTAGATAATTAAATCTACAAAAAATAACCTAAATAAAAAATAAAGATACATTTCTGATCTACTTAAAGCTACAGATTAAAGTAGTTAGCTTAAAACCAAAAAAGCCCCTGATGTAAAATCAGGGGCTTTAAAATTATATTTGGTTTGTTTTAATCAACGTTATCGTGGAGAAAAGAATTGTTAGGCCTGATCTCTGTACCACCGTCCTGGTCGTTGCTTAAAGTAAACCTGCTCACCTGCGATTCAGAAGAATGCTGAACCTGTTGCAACTGCATTTGCTTGCGTTTGTAGGCAGGTTCGTTTTCCAATTCCTGTAAACCATTGGTTGTACGCAATTTCATACTCAAATCTTTTAAACGTAAAATGCGTTCTTTAGATTTTTTCAATTGCTCTTCCATTGATTCGTCACTTTTGTCGTCATCTAATCCAAAAACCGGCATTTCGATTTCTGGCTCAGGTTGTGGCATAGGTACTGACTGGGCTACTGGCGTTTCGAATACATAGTTGGTTTCTGCCAATTTAACTTCAAATTCAAATCCTGTTTCTTTGGCTTCTTCAACCTGAGGTTCTTCTTCAATTAAAGTATGGCGAACCACATTATTTTCCGGCTCCTGAAATTTTTGAGGTTCCGGCTTATTAAACATACCACCGAAAAGATCTGCCTGCGAAACTTCTTCCTTCGTTTTTAAAACAGGCTCATAAGATGGCGTTTTAGGTTGAATGAAAGAGTTTACTGGTTCAACAGGACGAACCAGCGGCGCTTCTTCTGGTGTTAAAAGTGATATTTTCTTTTTATTTTTTTCTTCGTGTACGCGCTCTTCTGAGGTTTGGAAACCTGTTGCAATAATGGTTACAGAAAGTTTATCGCTTAAAGATTCGTCGGTACAGTTACCCCATATTAAGTCTGCTGACAAACCAGCTTTCTCCTGAATATAATCGGTAATGATCGAAACTTCATCCATCGTTACCTCACGCAAACCAGAACTTATATTTAATAAAATATAACGGGCACCTTCGATTTCGTTATCTTTTAAAAGCGGGGAAGCCAAAGCACCTTCAACTGCCTGTAATGCACGGTCTTCGCCCTCAGCGGCAAAGCTACCCATAATGGCTACGCCACTATCTTTCATTACGGTACGTACATCCTTAAAATCCACGTTGATATAACCTGGAACTGTAATGATTTCTGCGATCCCCTTCGCAGCTGTAGTTAAAATATCGTCGGCCTGGCCAAAGGCAGAACCTAAGGTTAAGTTTCCGAAGATCTCGCGCAGGCGATCGTTAGAGATCACCAGGTACGAATCTACATATTTCTTCAACTCTTCCATTCCCTCGTCGGCCTGCAGTTTACGTCTTTTTCCTTCGAAAGAAAATGGTGTAGTAATGATAGCAACAGTTAAAATGTCAAGTTCTTTAGCTGCTTTCGCAATGATTGGAGAAGCCCCTGTTCCGGTACCACCACCCATTCCTGCTGTAATAAAAAGCATTTTGGTTGTACTACCTAACATGGCCTTAATATCATCTATATTTTCTATAGCTGAGTTTTTACCAACCTCAGGAATAGAACCAGCTCCCATTCCTTCGGTTAAACTAGCGCCCAATTGTACCTTGTTGGGTATAGGACTAGATTCCAAAGCCTGGGCATCTGTATTACAAATAATAAAATCCACACCAGTAATACCTGACAGGTACATATGGTTCACTGCGTTGCCGCCACCGCCCCCAACACCAATTACCTTGATGATTGAAGACTTATCTTTTAACATTTCGAACTGCATATCTTTATGAATCAGTTGTTTAAAAATTTTTAAATTCTGTTCATTACTCAATGTAATATTAACACTTTTTCAACAGACGTTTTCCACAACTGTTAATAATGTGGAAAACTCATCTTTTGTGGAAAAGTATTAGCTTTTTAAGTAATCTTCATCACTCACATTCATATCATCCTGAATGAAAGTTTTTGTTTTTGCCAGTAATTTATCGAACAAACCAGGTCCTCGCTTCTCTTTTTCTTTTGCTGTTTTTGGTTTTTCTACAAAAACACCAGGTTGTTTCATTTCTTCAATTAACTCTTCTGCTTTCTGGATTCCTTTGATCAGCAAGCCTACACTGGTCGCATACATCGGGCTTTTCAGATCGTCGTAAATGGCTTTAGGCATATCTTCATATTTAGATAAATGCTCATTCGGGTAACCAATACGGCAATCTAAACCGGTTACATATTCAACCGCCTGAGATAGGTGTTTTAATAAAGCACCACCACCTGTAATTACAATACCACCAATCAGCTTTTTCTCATATCCGGAAGATTTGATCTCGTAATATACGTGTTCGATAATTTCTTCCATACGCGCCTGAATGACATAAGCCAGGTTTTTAACCGAAATTTCTTTTGGTTCGCGACCACGTAATCCCGGAACACAAATAATTTCGTTTTCTTTATTTTCCTCAGCCAATGCCGAACCAAAGCGTGTTTTTAACAACTCGGCCTGGTTACGCATTACAGAGCAACCTTCTCTGATATCTTCTGTAACACTATTGCCACCGAAAGGGATAACTGCTGTGTGACGGATAATACCTTCATGGAAAATGGCTATATCTGTAGTACCACCACCAATATCAACCAATGCAATGCCCGCTTCTTTTTCTTCCTCGCTCAACACCGATTCAGAAGAAGCTAATGGCTCAAGAATTAAATCCTGAGTTTGCAAACCTGCATTATTTACACATTTGATAATGTTTTTTACGGCCGTAACCTGACCAGAAATGATATGGAAGTTAGCTTCAAGGCGAACCCCTGCCATACCGATCGGATCTTTAATTCCTGGCTCATTATCGATGGTAAATTCTTGCGGCAATACATGGATGATCTCCTCACCCGGAGGCATTACCAGCTTAAACATATCATCAATCAACTTATCAATATCCCTTTTACCGATTTCGTTGTTTAATTCTCTTCTTGTTAAAATTCCTCTGTGCTGTAAGCTCTTAATATGCTGACCAGCAATACCCACATTTACCACTTGTATCTCTACATTGGATTGTCCGCTTGCTACTTCAACTGCCTGAGCAATACCCTGCACTGTTTTTTGAATGTTAGAAACCACTCCGCGTGTCACTCCCGCCGATTCTGCCTTGCCTATTCCTAATATTTCTATCTTACCGTGTTGCGTTCTACGACCAACGATAACACAAATTTTTGTAGTACCGATATCCAATCCTACTACGATGGGCGACTGACTGGTAAATTTTGCCTTGTCCATATTCGTTAATTTTGCTGAGTTTTATACTGTTTTTCTAAGGCTCTGATTTCTTTTTCTCTTGCTGCTTTCTCTTTTTTTAATTGAGCCTCAGATTTTGCCGGCTTTGGCTGTGTTGTTACCGTTTGCTTCGGTTTGTCTTTTTTATCCGCAGGTTTAGTTTCCTTTGGTTTTGCGGCTGACGTAACCGCCGGCTTTTTGACTTCTGTTTTAACTGGCGTTATTTTTTTCGGTTCTACCTTTTTAGGTTCAGTTTTTTTTACTTCAACCTTTTTTGGTTCAATTTTTCGAACTTCACTTTTTTTAAGCGCTTCTTCTTCCTGTTGATCAGGCTCAGGGCGATCGTCCATTTCCGCCACAATTGTACTTTTGATTAATGAGTCGGTCACACTTCGTTGTATCCTCAAACTATCTGCCGCCGAAATTGTTTTCGCTTTTTTTCCTAATCCTGTCGAATCTCTTTTTTCGCAAACAATCTGGTTGGTATATTTAATGTTGATCGTTCTATAAGTATCCCATCCTACCTGCGGCATTGCTTTTTTATAAAACAATAACAGGTTTTTCATTTTCTTCTCAAGCGAATCAGCATCACCTAAAATAATCCGTTGATTACCGACCCTCGGGATCAATTCAATATCGTTTTTCTGATCAACCACAATCTGTTCGATCTGTGAATCCCAAAGGGTATCTTTTTTAATGTATTGGGCAGTTTTATATAAATCTCGTGCCAACTGGGTATGCAGACTATCAACGCGGCTACCAAAAACCTCAGTAATATGACCTGTTGCCACCAGCACATTAGCGGTAAAGTTTGATGAAATAGGCATTTTCAACCCATCGTTATCAATATAAAAATCCTGTCCGTTCTCGTTCAATATGCGAAGGATAGGCTGGCGCTGTTTTACTTCGATGTGCAACACCCCATCCATATCAACGTAAACTTTCGCAAATCCGATATACGGGTTAGACTGCAGTTTTTTCTCGATTTTATGAATATTGATATTTTCGATGTTACGGCCTAAAAGCACACCCTGGTCTTCTTTTAAAATAGCGTCAATTTCTTCACGCTCAATAAAATTATCTGCTCCGGGAATCAGAATCTTAACATCAGTGCATTTAACAGTCTGTTTCTTCACATTGATAAAACTCAAAAGCACCACCACTCCTGCCAGGCTGATCAGCCAGGCAAAGCCAGTAAAAATTGCGCTCCAGTTTATCCGTTTAAGCATTGTTCAAAGTATTTTTAAGGGGTTCGATAATCGTATCGATATCTCCCGCACCTACTGTTAAAATTAATTCAGGTTTTGTGTGCTCAACATGCTGAACCACAAAATCCTTTTCACATATTTTTTTATCTGCTAAAGTAATTTTATCCAATAAAAACTGTGAATTTACCCCCTCAATCGGCAATTCTCTTGCCGGATAAATCTCCAGTAGCATCAGTTCATCAACAGTACTTAAAACTTTTGCGAATTCATCTGCGAAATCTCGTGTCCGTGTGAATAAGTGCGGTTGAAAAATTACCGTTAATTTTTTATCGGGATATAATTGCCTCACAGCATCAAAACAAGCCCTCAGTTCTTCAGGATGATGCGCATAATCATCTATATAAATCTGATTGGAATTATTCACTATATATTCAAAGCGGCGTTTAACACCCTTAAAATTGGCAACCGCTTGTTTTACCTTTTCTGCATCGATTCCCAATTGCAGCGCAATAGCAATGGCAACCGTTGTATTTTCGACATTGTGCTTACCAGGAAGCAATAAACTGATATCTTTTATGCGCTGCGTGGCATCTGCATAATCGAACACAAACTTCGAACCTTCTACCCTTAAATTTTCTGCCTTTGCTGTAGCAGTTGAACTTGCAGCATAACTGATGCTATTTTCCAAAGGCAATCCTTCATGTGCATAAAGTGTACCTTCGCCCTTGAGCTGCCCGGCAAATAACCTAAAAGATTCTTCGAGATGGCTTTTATCTCCATAGATGTCCAAATGATCGGCATCCATAGAAGTAACAACAGCTACATCAGGGTGTAGCGTAAGAAACGAACGGTCATATTCATCGGCTTCTACTACCACCACATTATTTTTCCCGAAAAGCACATTACTGTTATAGTTACTGGTTATTCCACCTAAAAAAGCTGTACAATCGTATCCGGTATCCTTTAAAATATGTGCAATAATGGATGATGTTGTGGTTTTGCCATGTGTACCCGCAACCGCAATGCAGAACATTCCTTTACTAATAATCCCTAAAACTTCTGAGCGTTTTTTAAGCGCAAAACCTTTATCTATAAAATGGTTTAAAATTTTCGAATCTTTCGGAATTGCTGGTGTATAAACTACAAGTGTATCATCCTGATGATCCAAAAATTCACCAGGCAACGAAGATACCTCATCCAGGTAGGTAATAAGAATACCTTCACTCGTTAAGGTTTCGGTCAGTTTAGTTTTGGTTTTATCGTAACCACAAACCACCTGTCCGCGTTTAGCAAAATAACGGGCAAGCGCACTCATGCCGATACCACCGATACCTACAAAGAAAACCCTGTTTATTTTACTTAATTCCATTTTTTTTAAGCTAAAAGCAGAAAGACTAAAGCTTAAAGCTTTCTTTCCACCGTTCTATTTTAAGTTTGAAGCGAAAGACCAAAGCTTAAAGCCTCCTCTCTATCTTCCAGTTATATTTTTATTTTATTTACTACTTATTCCTCCCTTTAGCCTTTGGACTTTCAGCTTTAGTCTTTCAGCTTTATAAGTTTCAATACTTCATTCGCAATAATTTCATCTGCCTGTGGCAATGCCATCTTTGCCAGGTTTTGAGCTAGCGTTTCGCAGTGCTCTTTATTCGTTAGCAATACCAATGCTTCCTTAACCAGGGTATCTTCCGCAGAGCGGTCGTTAATTAATATTGCTGCTCCATTTTTAACCAGGGCCATGGCATTTTTGGTTTGATGGTCTTCTGCTACATTTGGCGAAGGCACCAAAATCACCGGCTTCTTAATTAAACAAAGTTCTGCTATGGTTCCCGCTCCTGCCCGGCTCACAATTACATCTGCTGCAGCATAAGCCAAATCCATTTTATTTAAAAACTCAAGGATCCGAACATTGGGGTGATAGTCTAAACCCAATCTCTCGATAATTCCTTTATAGTAATATTTACCTGTTTGCCAGATCACCTGCACATCTTGTGCAAGGATATCGGGCAAATGTTTTTCAATCGCTTTATTCAGTGTACCTGCGCCTAAACTTCCACCAGTAACCATAATGGTCTTTTTCAATGGATCCAGCTTTAACAATTCAGCACCCTGAAAATGTTTTCCTTTAATATCAACCACTTCCTGGCGAACAGGATTTCCAGTTTTCAAAATTCTATCAGCTGGAAAAAACTGATCCATGTCATCAAAAGCGACACAGATTTTCGAAGCCTTTTTGCCTAGCCACTTATTGGTTATTCCTGCATAAGAATTCTGTTCCTGGATGAGGTAAGGAATTCCCTTCAAAGAAGCTGCGTACAATAACGGTCCTGAAGCATAACCACCAACACCTACTACAACATCTGGTTTAAAATCATTAATAATCTGTATAGCTTTACGCACACTTCCGATTACTTTGAGCGGGAGTGCCAGATTTTTAATAATCGAGCCGCGTTGCATCCCGCTAATGTTTAATCCTATAATTTTATATCCGGCTGCAGGAACTTTTTCCATTTCCATTCGGCCTAGTGCGCCCACAAACAAGATTTCACAGGTTGGCACCATGCGTTTTAGCGCATTGGCTATGGCTACGGCGGGAAAAATATGCCCACCGGTGCCACCACCTGATATGATAATTTTTGGGGAATTATTCATTTTAAACTATTTTTAATGTTAACTATTTCACCACAAAAGACACAATAGTGAACAAAAGTTATTTTTTTTATTTTACTGTAAGTATTACTAAACGAACAATAGTTAATATTCGATTATTCAGGTAATAGTCTAAATAAATCATTTACGTATGTCTTTTGCCCTTCACTGTATAAATTAACTGTATTGAAATTATAAATGATTCCCTTTGGAGAACCTAATAGCTTCATATAAGTAATAATTTGAGCTTCATGAATAGGCATTAATTTATCAACAGACTTTAATTCAACTGTTAATATATTTTCAATAAATAAATCACACCTCAAATTTGCATCTATAGCCATTCCTTTATAATTCACTGGCACAAGCATTTCAGTCATAAAAGAAATCCCTCGTAACACTAGCTCATGTTTCATGCATTTATGATACGCACTTTCTAACAATCCAGCTCCAAGAGCCTTATGCACTTCAATAGCAGCCCCATTGACCTGATAAGTTAAATCCGTTAGGTATGCTTTACTAGGTTTCATTTTAGCTATTGTGTTCTTTTGTTTCTTTGTGGTTATTTTATTTATCCAAATGATGGAATCTCTCCAACAATTATTTTATTATTTGTTTTTTCTTCCTTCGGTGTCAGTTTTGCGTTTTCTTCTACATCGCGGCTTACACTCAATATAATCCCAAAGGCCACACTGGTAAAGATCATTGATGTACCGCCCATGCTTACCAATGGAAGCGGCACCCCTGTTACCGGCCCCAAACCTACCGCTACAGCCATGTTGGCAAAAGCCTGAATGGTGAGACTAAAACTTAGTCCTGCAGCCAGCAATGCCCCAAAGGCCTTAGGCGCCCGGGTTACGATTTTGATACATCGGTATAAAAGCACCAGGTATAGTATCATGATTACAATTCCTCCCACGGTTCCCCACTCTTCAATAATAATGGCGAAAATAAAATCGGAATACGGGTGTGGTAGGAAATTGCGTTGTGTACTATTACCTGGTCCTTTACCAAAAACACCACCAGTAGCCAAGGCAATTTTTGCCTGATCTGCCTGGAAAGTTTTGTCTGAATGCACCAATTCAGGATGCATAAAGGTTTTTATACGTGATTTGTAAGTTTCCCTCCTTGGGCCTAAGAAACCTACAATTAACAATAATACTAAACCACCAGCGCAAACAATTGAAATCTGCTTGATACTGATACGACCAATAATTAACAGTAGAATACTTACACCGAATAACATTAAGGCCGTAGACATGTTTGCCAATGCAATAAGTACGAAAACCGTACAAACTGAAGCCATAATAGGAATAAATGATTCTCTTAAATCTTTAATATTTTCCTGCTTTTTGGTCAGCATCCTTGCTAAAAAAGTAATCAGCGCCAGTTTTGCCAAATCGGACGTTTGAAAAGTCAATCCTATAACAGGGATTTTTACCCAACGGGATGCATCGTTAAGGTTTGTTCCAAAAATCAATGTATAGACCAAAAGTGGGATGGTAATAATCATTAATATTTTAGAAATACCCGCATAATAACGGTAATCCAGCAGGTGGGCGATATAAATCATACCAATACCCATCAACACAAAAATTAAGTGTTTGGTAAGCAAAAGTTTTTCTACGGCTTCTCCTTTTTTATAGGCTAAGGTACCTGTTGCACTGTATACCGCCATAACAGATATAAGCGAAAGCAAGATGATGATCAGCCAGATCCATCTATCGCCTTTTGTTTTATTAAGTAGTGCCTGCAACATCTATTGTACCTCCTATTATAATTCTCTAACTGCCGCTTTAAACTGGTTACCGCGGTCTTCGTAATTTTTAAACAAGTCAAAACTTGCACATGCAGGTGATAACAATACTGCGTCGCCACGTTTAGCCAGGTGAAAGGCAATCTGCGCTGCTTCATCAGCCGAAAAAGTATTTACAATTACTTCTACATCATCCTCAAAAGCATCGTGGATACGTTTGTTGTCCTTACCCAAACAAACGATAGCCTTAACCTTGCTTTTAACAAGGTCTTTAAGCATATTGTAATCGTTTCCTTTATCAACACCACCCATAATCAGCACTACATCACTGGTCATACTTTCTAAAGCATACCAGGTAGAGTTTACATTTGTAGCTTTACTATCGTTGATAAAATCGATCCCCGAAATTTTGGCCACATGCTCTAACCTGTGCTCAATATTTTTGAAATTGCCCATGCTTTCGCGGATGGTCTCATTTCTTAATTCTAAAACTTTAGACACAATGCCTGAGGCCATAGAATTGTAAATGTTGTGCTTGCCCTGTAAGGCTAAATCTGAAATAGACATGGTTAGTTGGTTATTTGGTTCTGTAAGGATATGTATCGTATTTTCTTCTAAATAAGCTCCAATCGCTACTTTTTTAGTAATAGAAAAAGGAAAAGCTTTTGCTATCGGCTTAGTCAGCGCAATGGCTTTCAGGCTCTCTTCGTCATCTGCACAATAGATGAAAACATCATCTGCAGTTTGGTTTTGGACAATGCGCATTTTAGATGCAGCATAATT
The DNA here is from genome assembly GCF_014947265.1 of Pedobacter sp. MR2016-19. NCBI lineage: Bacteria > Pseudomonadati > Bacteroidota > Sphingobacteriia > Sphingobacteriales > Sphingobacteriaceae > Pedobacter > Pedobacter sp. MR2016-19. Next base: position 288,938 of record NZ_JADCNK010000002.1, on the reverse strand, counting down.
CTCCAGTTTATAATCGTACCGATCTAAATGATCTGGGGTGATGTTTAGCAAAACCGCGATATCGGCTTTAAATTCGAACATATCATCAAGCATAAAGCTCGAGATTTCCAGCACATAATATTCGTAATCTTCTGTAGCCACCTGTGCGGCAAAACTCTGTCCGATGTTACCGGCCAGGCCTACATTTAACCCGGCATTTTTCAAGATGTGATAGGTTAACAGGCTTGTGGTTGATTTACCATTGGAACCTGTAATGCAGATGGTTTTGGCATGGGTATATCTTTTAGCAAATTCAATCTCTGAAATCACCGGAATACCTTGAGCTACCAGCTTTTTAACAATTGGCGCTGCAGACGGAATACCCGGACTTTTAATTACTTCCGTTGCATTTAGAATTAATTCTTCAGTATGCTTTTCGGATTCGAATGGTACGCCAAGCTTTTCTAATGCGGCTATATATTTATCAGTAATTACACCGTAATCGGAAACAAATACCTCGAAACCTTTGGCCTGAGCCAATTTTGCGGCACCTACTCCACTTTCACCGGCACCTAAAATAACCACACGGCCATGCCCGGTCATTGCTGACTTAGTATTGCTTGCTGTGATGTTATTCGTGCTCATTTTTTATTTTTTTAGTATCAAGTAACTGGTATCAAGTATCGAGACGGGAATACCTCCACACTTTAACTTTTTTATTTTTCTCTCTTTTATCTTTCAGCTTTTCCCCTCAACCTTCAAACCCTCTACCTACCTCAGTTTCAATGTTACAATCGTCATAATTGCAAGCATGATTCCTATAATCCAGAAGCGGGTTACAATTTTGGCTTCGTGGTATCCTTTTTTCTGGTAATGGTGATGCAAAGGCGACATCAGGAAAATCCTGCGTCCTTCTCCAAATTTCTTCTTGGTATATTTGAAGTAGGAAACCTGCATAATTACCGACACCAGTTCTACCAGAAATATTCCACATAAAATCGGAATCAAAAGTTCTTTACGGATCATGAGTGCAAATGCGGCAATAATACCACCAATGGCCAAACTTCCGGTATCACCCATAAAAATCTGGGCAGGGTAAGAATTGTACCAAAGAAAACCTACACACGCACCAACAAAGGCTCCGGCAAAAATCATCAGCTCTGCCGAATTGGGAATGTACATGATGTTGAGGTAATCGGCCATGATCGTATTACCTGAAACATAAGCCAGAATCCCAAGTGTAATGCCTATTACAGCAGAAGTACCTGTAGCAAGACCATCAATACCATCAGTAATATTAGCCCCATTTGAAACCGCTGTAATAATAAATACGGTAAAGATCAGGAATATGATAAACGCATATTTCTGGTAATCGCCACCTAAAAACTTCAATACCTTGGCATAATCGAACTCATTGTTCTTATAAAAAGGCATATTGGTTTTTGAAGATTTTACATCCTGGGTATAATAAAAGGTTTCTCCTTTCTGGCGCAATACCATCGGAACCGTAGAAGTGCTTTTAACATTATCCTGCACGGTTTCTCTTACCACAATATTAGGGTGAAAATACATGGTTGTACCTACAATTAAGCCCAAACCTACCTGGCCAACTACTTTAAAGCGACCAGCTAAACCTTCCTTGTTTTTTTTGAATACTTTGATATAATCATCCAAAAACCCGATTGCACCCATCCAAATGGTGGTAATAATCATCAGGATGACGTAGATATTGGAAATATTGGCAAATAACAAGGTCGGAATAAGAATACCCAGCAAAATAATGATACCACCCATAGTTGGCGTACCTTGTTTTTGCATTTGTCCTTCTAATCCTAAATTTCTTACCGTTTCTCCAACTTGTTTTTTATGCAGGTAATCTATCAACCTGCGGCCATAAACGGTAGTAATGATCAACGATAAAATAATAGAGATAGATGCACGAAAAGTGATGTATTGAAACAACCTTAAACCGGGTATATCATAATGCTTATGCAGGTATTCGAATAATAAATATAACATTAGCTGATTGGTTTTAATTGTTCAAGTAAAATTTCTTTATCATCAAAATGGTTCCTTACGCCATTAATTTCCTGGTATTTCTCATGTCCTTTACCCGCAACAAGAATAATATCTCCCGGTTGCGCTAAATGACAGGCTGTCTTTATCGCTTCTCTTCTATCTAAAATGGATAAGGTTTTACGCTGATTGCTTGGTGAAACCCCAACTTCCATATCGTTAATTATAGTCTGGGCATCTTCTGTTCGTGGATTATCTGAAGTTAGAATCACCTTATCACTCCAATCGCAGGCCACCTGGGCCATAATCGGGCGTTTTGTTCTATCACGATCTCCACCGCAACCGATTACGGTAATTACCTGTTCGGTTCCTTTGCGGATATTGGCAATTGTACTCAACACATTCTGAACGGCATCTGGCGTATGGGCATAATCTACAATACCAATAATCTTATTGGCAGAAGTGATATAATCAAACCTTCCTTCAGCACCTGATAAACGGCTCAACAAGGTCAATACTTTTAGTTTATCCTGTTCCAGCAAAATTGCGGTTCCGTAAACAGCGAGTAAGTTATACGCATTAAAAGAGCCTACCAGTTTGAAGTAAACATCTTCATTATCGATATCCAGGTGTAAGCCACTGAACTGGTTTTCAATTATTTTAGATTTGAAATCAGCCAGTTGTTTAAGGGCATAGGTTTTTTTATGTGCTTTAGTATTCTGCAGCATCACCATACCGTTTTTATCGTCGATATTGGTCAATGCAAATGCCGATTTAGGCAGCATATCAAAAAATGCCTTTTTTGCTTTCAGATAAGCATCAAAAGTTTTATGAAAATCTAAATGATCATGTGTTAAATTTGAAAATACCCCACCAGAAAAAGTTAATCCTTCGATCCGGTGTTGTGACACGGCATGCGAACTCACTTCCATAAAGCAAAAATCGCAACCTGCATTTACCATATCCCTTAAAAGCTGGTTTAAGGCAATAGGATTCGGTGTGGTGTGCGTGGCAGGCACTACAGTATCGTTAATATAATTCTCTACTGTTGATAAAAGCCCGGTTTTATAACCTAAATCTTTAAATAATTTAAAAAGAATGGTAGCAATGGTGGTTTTTCCGTTTGTACCGGTAATACCAATCAGTTTTAAGTCTGCTGAAGGATTTCCAAAATAATTACCGGCAATAATCCCTAAAGCAACCGATGTATTTTCTACTTTAATATAAGTAACCGTAAAGTCCTGGATTTCTGGTAAATTTTCGCAGATGATTACACCTGCGCCTTGCTGAATGGTTTGCTCAATAAATTGGTGCCCGTCAGCCAAAGTCCCTACTATTGCAAAAAAGATATCATCTTTACCTACTTTACGCGAATCGAAATTCAGCGCACTGATTTCCCTATCGGTTTTACCAACCAATTCTTTAATCGTTACGCCGTAAAGTAAATCTTGTAATTGCATTTTTTTATTTTTTTTTTAGTATTAAGTGGTGAGTATCGAGTAGCAGGACCTTAAACCCTATACCGTTTACCTTACACCTTAATTCAACTCTATTTGTACACCTAATCCCTTACCCACCTTCGTTCCGGCAGCAATAGATTGGCTGATTACTTTTCCTGATCCAAAAACTTTTGTTTTTAAACCAGCGTTACCTAAAAGGTACAATGCATCTTTCAGTCCCATTCCTGCAACGTTTGGCATTACACCTTTACGCTCGCTATTTTCCTGAAAAATTGTTCCTGCACTGGTATCTATAATATTGTAATACTCAGATTTTGAAGCAAAAAGCGGCTTAAATCCGAATGCTTTATATACTTTCTGAGTTGCTTTACTCTGTCCGGCTTTTGTTGGTGGTGTTCCGGTATTACCAACCAGGCGAGTAGGTACATCATTGTACATCTGCATATCGCTGGCATAAATACGGTCGGCAATTTCCCTGAACACCGGGCCTGAAACTGTAGCACCATAATAGGCACCTTTAGGATCATTGATTACGACGATCAAAGAATACTTAGGTTTATCTGCCGGAAAATATCCCACAAAAGACGCCTGATATTGCTTATTGGCTTTATATCCCTTATTCGCATCAGCTACCTGGGCGGTGCCCGTTTTACCCGCAATCGGATATAATGGATTATAAACAACCTGCTTTCCACTGCCCTCAGTCACTACCCCTTCAAGCATTTTCTTGATTTTGCTCAGGGTAACATCCGAACAGATTTTATCATTAATCACCCTAGCTTTAAACTGTTCAATCGGATTGCCCAATCTTCTGATTTCTTTTACAAAAATTGGCGCCACCATTTTCCCATTATTTGCTACCGCATTATACATCGTAAGCATTTTTAGCGGCGTCAACTGCATTTCATAACCATAAGCCATTTGCGGAAGGGTCATGTTTTTGTTCCAGCTTTTGTTCGTTTTAGGATTTTTAACTACCGGCATTGCCTCGCCAGGAATCTGTAAATCCATTTTTTGGTTCAGATGCCAATCATATAAGTGATCGGTAAATTTTATCGGATCGTTGCCATAATGCATGTTGATCAGCTTTGCAATTGCTGCATTAGAAGACGTTTCAAAGGCTTTTTTTGCGGTAACTGTTTCAATTTTCGGGTGTGAATCCGTAATCAGCTTTCCAGGGATCTGATAGTACCCGGTTCCAATCATCGTATTGGTATCGATTAGCTTATCTTCCAAAAGCGCCATGTAAGAGGCGAGTTTAAAAGTTGAGCCCGGATCCTGATTACCTGCAATGGCATAATTGAATTTTTCTTTATAAACCCCTTCTTCCACTTTAGAGAAATTGGCTACCGCACGGATTTCACCTGTTGCCACCTCCATCAATATCACGGTACCATGATCGGCCTGCGATTTGATCAGTTGTTTTTCCAAAGCACTTTGTGCCAGATCCTGCATGTTTACATCAATGGTAGAGATAATATCAGCACCATCTTTGGGCGCTACCTCAGCCTCTTCGTTTACCGGAATATAAACACCGCCTGCGATACGCTGCATTAATCTTTTTCCGGTTTCACCATTGATGTATTCTTTATATGCACCCTCTAAACCCACTCCGTTTTTAACATTGTCGTTTTTATAACCAATGGTACGGGCAGCCAGAGCCTGAAAAGGAAGAATCCGCTTGTTCTGCTGAACGGCGATTAAACCGCCACTGAACTTACCAATATTATATAAAGGAAAAGTTCTGATGGTTTTAAGATCGGCATAACCTACTTTACGGTGGATCAACAAATAACGCGCACTATCCTGGCGACCCTTGCGCAGGTAACGGGCATATTCTTTTGCGGTTTTATCCTGAAAAATCTGCGATAATTTATATCCCAGCGAATCTACTTTTTCATCGAACACTTTACTATCAGCAATACCGCCGGCAAACATATCCATACGCAGTTCGTATTCCGGTATCGAAGTAGCCAGCAAACTCCCGTCGTTAGAATAAATATTCCCACGTGTAGCTTCCACATTTACATATCGTGTAGAAAGACTATCCGCCATAGCTTTCCATTTTTTCCCTTGCACATACTGCACCTGACCGAGGCGTAAAAACACCGCGAAAGCAAAAAGCACAATTAAGCCAAATGCCAGATATACACGAAGCAAGATGTTTGCTCTAATATTCATCGCTTTTAACAATTATTTTTTTTGGTGGTTCAATCAGTTCTTTTATACCAAGGGTATCTACCTTTTTAGCAACCTCCGTCAATTTACTCTTGAACATCAGGTCGGCTTTAAGGGATTTATACTCCCATCTTAATTCTTTTACTTCTTTATTTAATTTATCAATACGGCGTACATTGTTCACCGCAAAATGGCTATTGGCGATATAAATCATTCCCAAAAGGGCCAGAAAACACAAATAAGGCAAAGCATCAGTTGCCGCCTCCTTACTTACTAATCCATCATTAAACAGCTTGCTGATAAATGAATTGCTATCCATTTTTTCTTCAGCAGTTTTTGGCCTTTTGGGCACGGCTTTTAATTCTGGTTCAGGCCCAACCTCTTCCTCTTCTATCTCTTCCCTAAACCTGTTCATATCTTTTCTGCAATTCTAAGTTTCGCACTGCGGGCCCTATTGTTTTGCGCAATCTCCTCATCAGTGGCAATTATCGCTTTGCGTGTAATTACATTAAATGGCTTTTGCTGATTCCCGAAGAAATCTTTTTCTACCTCTCCCTGAAATTTCCCTTTCGCCATAAAGTTTTTAACCGGCCTGTCTTCTAAAGAATGATATGACATCACCACCAAATGACCACCCGGTTTCAGCACATCAGCAGCCTGCATCAAAAAATCTTCAAGCACCTGAATTTCTGCATTCACCTCTATACGCAGCGCCTGAAAAACTTGTGCTAAATACTTGTTTTCTTTTCCCTTTGGAATATAACCGGCAATAGCTGATTTCAAACTGTCGATATCAGTAAAAGACTGTTCTAAACGCGAAGTCACAATAGCTCGCGCCAGAGATTTCGCATTTTTAACTTCCCCGTAAATCCCAAATATCTTATGCAGCTTATCTTCGGTATAGGTATTCAATATTTCAGCGGCTGTTAAATCGCGGTGCTGATCCATGCGCATATCCAGACCTGCATTATGACGGATGGAAAAACCACGTTGCGGCACATCAAACTGATGAGAGGAAACACCAAGATCAGCCAGAATACCATCAACCTGCTTAAAACCTTTTAAACGGAGATTATTTTTCAGAAAACCGAAGTTCTGGTCGATAAAAATAAAACGATCATCAGCAGGAACATTTGCCTGAGCATCAGGATCCTGATCAAAGGCTATCAATCTTCCTTTTGGACCGAGATGTTTCAAAATCTCTTTCGAATGACCACCACCACCAAAGGTTACATCAACATAAACCCCATCAGGCTTAATATTCAAGCCATCAATACACGGCTGCAACATTACGGGTACATGATAATTATTCGCCATCAGCCCCTCCTTTCTTTCTACCCATTACCTGCTCAGCAAGGTTTGCAAAATTCTCAGGTACATCATCAAAAATATCTTCGTAAGATTTTTTGTCCCAAACCTCGATACGATCTAACTGACAAGCCAATACAAGATCACTCCCTATACCTGCATAATCAACCAGCGATTTTGGCAAAAGCACACGACCAGCTGCATCGAGCGAAAGCTCGGTTGCACCCCTGGTAAACGAACGAATAAATTCTCTGTTGTTTTTTTCGTAGATGTTCAGCTTGCTTAAATCGGTAACGATGGCATCCCAAACTTTCTTTGGATAGATCACCAGGTTTTTCTCAAAACCTCGGTTAATGATCAACCCTTCTTTCTCAGAATCAGGCAATTGTTTCTTAAGCGCAGCAGGTACCATAAGGCGGCCCTTTGCGTCAAGTTTACAATCGAATTCTCCTAAAAGTTGGGTCATAGTGGTATCTACACTTTTTATCAAGTGTAAAAGTAAATAGTTCTACCACTTTTTACCACTTTTTACCACAAAAAAGTTTTCCACATCTTTTTTGTTACAATAATGGTCAGCCAATATAGTTAGAATAAGCTTACCAGCACAATCAAAAAGCCATTAACAACTGATAATAAGCAGGTTAAAAATACATTATTTAAAAGTGTCAGGTCCGCCCAATTTTCACCATAAAACTTAAATAGCTTTAAAATTGAGCGGCTTAATACCTGATATTCTGGTGTAATATTCCTCAATTATCGCGTCTCAAAGATCACAACTCAGGCCAAATTAAAGAATGTCTGTCCTGGAAAATAAGCAAACTAAAATTGGACAGTTGTTGGCCTGCCAATGTCTTCATGTCAATCTAAAGCACCTTATTTAGACTTATTAAATATAATTTGCACAATACCAATTAAAACGATTTCTTTGTGGGTATAAACCAACGTAACTTTTGCAAAGCTGTAAAACGCTCCAAAATGAAATCAGAACAGAATTCTAAAAAACTAAACTGGGCAAAACACCAAAAAAGGTGGTTTGGTAAATGGCATCTTTATATTGGCATTATTGCCGGGGCAATTGTTGCTTTTATAGGCATTACAGGAAGCATACTTGTTTTTCAGGACGAGATTGACCGGGCTTTGAATCCAGATCTGTTTGAGGTGATTGCGCAAAAGCAAAAACTGCCGGTGGAAGAGATTGTGCCACTCATAAAAAAGAACTATCCTAAGCTAAAAATCGATTACCTGATGCTAAATAACTTCAAGAACCCCAATGAAGCTTATAGCATAATCAATTTAAAAAGTAATGAAGAAACTTTCATTAATCCCTATACCGGAAAAATAGGTGGTAAAAGAATACATACCAGTTCTTTCATCCATGTGGTTACTGAACTGCACCGGACACTGCTGATTCCGGTTGCCGGACGATATATCTGCGGACTGGCTTCTCTCTGCCTTTTAATCCTGACGATCTCTGGTCTGCGTTTATGGATTCCAAAGAAATGGAAACAATTAAAATCGGCACTTAGCGTAAGGTTTAGCGGATCATTTAAACGCCAAAACTACGATTGGCACAATTCACTGGGTTTTTACTCCTCGCCTATTGTAGCAATATTAAGCCTTACCGGTTTCTCAATCACTTTTTCTACGCTTGTTATTCCGCTATTATTTTTGCTTAGCGGAAAATCGCCGCAGGGTGTTGCCCAACTCCTGGGTGCTAAATCAGCATGGCATGCGGAAGCTACCTCATTGCCACTTACAGCTATTGTTCATGCAGCCAAGGAAAAAATGCCCAATGCTTACATTGGCGGTATTGCCTTTCCGGCAGATAAAATGGGGGCATATCGTCTCGACATGCTGAGTGGAAATCTTCCGAAGGTTGGAAAACGGGAAATGTTGATTGTAGATCAATACACAGGCAAAACATTATTAAACAGCCGCAAGGATTTCCCCAATGTCGGTAATGCTTACCTCAGCTGGTTAACACCTATCCACTACGGAAGCTTCGGTGGCAGGCCTACACAAATTATCGCCCTTATTGCCGGCCTAATGCCGCTTGCGCTTTTTATTACAGGTTTTATAATCTGGTGGCCACGTTACAGGAAACAAAAGAGAGGCAAAAAGCGTAAAACAAATGAAGCAGCTTTAGATGAGGCATCAGAAACTCCGGTAACTGAAAAAGAATTAAAACCAGTGAAAGTTAAAATGCCCCTCCCTAAATTGGGCAGCTATTTCCTGATCCAGTTTAAATCAGGATTAAAATATGTCATGATTATCCTACTGATCAGTTTTATTATGGGGGCACTCTATGGCCTTCCTTCGGGAATCATTATCCAGCCGGCCATTTTCATTGTGGCGTTTAGCTGTGTAATGGTCTGTTTAAATTTCATCTGCGCCTTGTTATCTGAAATATTCAATATCCTGTTTTTACTTCCATTTAGAAAAGGCAGCCATAAGGTAACACGATATTTTGCGCTATCAACGGCATTTTTGGTATGCTATTTAGCTGTTTATATGGTGCTGCTTAATACGGGCTTAGAAGTTTTTTAGTATGAACGTTTAGGCATTCTCTTGCAGTCAGTTGGTAACAGCTGACAACACCCCACGTCTGAAAACACATCGTGGCTATTTCTTATGTATAAAGTCTTTTAGTTGCTTTTCGAACTTGCCAATGGAGTAAGCTTCATCACTATTGATAATTTGGCACTGCTTTTATCTGACATACATTAACCAAAGTACAGGAAACCTTGGTTCTGGTAGCGGTTATTTTCGCTACAGTTTAAGCCTGATAGTTTTACTGGCTGCCCGTTTTCCGTTCACTTCAACAGTAATGTTCTATCGGCCGATAAAATTCTTTGGGCTCAGCAAGTAAATGAATGCAATCAGATTCTGTAGTTGCCTGCACACGGCAGGTATACCTGCCGTGTGCAGGCAACCTAAACCAACCAACTTTTTTCTTGAGGATGTAATTAACTTATTAAGCAGTTAAACACATTTGGATAGCTAAAAATTCTCTTTGATTAATTGAATTTTAACAAAAAATTGAATTGTAACAATATTTTTATAAATTACAGCAACAAAATTAAATATCGCCATATCAACCTAAAAGTAAACAACCTAAAACTTGAATATTTAAACACTTAACAATACAGAACTAAAACTAAACTATTCAAATTTGCACCTCCTAACTAATCATTGTTAAGAGTTCATAAAACGTTTTATGTTTTTTATTCAACAGTGCTAAAAATCATTTGTTGCGGTTTCAATGCCTAAGGCTCGACATTTAATAGAGTAAACTAAAACTAAACTAACAAATTGTATGAAAATGAGTAACATTTATTCTGCTATCAATGCGCTAGAAATCAAAATTCCTAGCGCAACCAAAGGTCTGCGGAACCTAGCACTCGTAGCTGTAGCTGGTCTTTGCTTACAAAATGCAGCCAGGGGTGAAGGTACTGTAAGAAACAAAAACATCATTCCAATGGTAAACACTCCAAAAAGTGTTAGCTACAAACTAGCTAAAACGATCAATGGATTGGTAACTGATGAGACCGGGCTTCCACTCCCTGGTGCAACTGTGGTGGCTAAGGGAACTAGCGCTAAAACACTTACAGGAAGCGACGGTAAGTTCGTGCTAAACATTCCTGATGAGGCCACAATTTTGGTGATTTCGTATGTCGGCATGGATTCGCAAGAGGTAAACATTAGTAATTTAACCAATGTAACAGTAAAGCTAAAACCTTCCGGTAATGCAAACTTAACAGAGGTGGTAGTTACTGCTTTAGGTGTAAAACGCGAAAAAAGAGCACTTACCTTTGCTGCTCAGCAACTCGCTGGTCCAGAATTAACAAAAGCTGGTAGTCCCAATTTCATGGAAGCTCTAAGTGGCAAGGCTGCAGGTGTTGATGTGGGGATAAGTAACTCTGGTGTAGGAGGATCAACAAAAACAGTATTAAGGGGTTCTAAATCAATTGCGGGAAACAGCGAAGCTCTTTTTGTAATTGATGGTGTACCGGTTGTAAATAACAAAGGCGGGCAGCCGGGATCTTACGGAGGCACTGATGCAGGTGATGGTTTATCAGCGCTAAATCAGGATGATTTTGAATCAGTTACTATTTTAAGGGGCGCAAACGGTGCCATTTTATATGGAAGTCAGGGTGCAAATGGTGTGATTTTAATTAATACAAAAAAAGGTCAAAACGGCAAAATCGCGATTGCTTTAAATTCTATAACCAATTTCAGCAGTGCTGCTACATTACCAGAATTTCAGTTCAGTTATGGAGCTGATGCCGGAAATGATAGGAGTTGGTCTAAAACCAAAGGAAATTACCAGAGTAATTATATCGATGATTTTTTTCAGACCGGCGTGAATACGATTAATTCGGTATCAGTATCTGGAGGGAATGAAAGAACAACCACTTATTTTTCGTACGGTAACAATTATGCAACAGGTATTGTACCAACCAGCACTTACAACAAGCATAATGTTACGTTAAGTCAGGAAACAAAATTATTTGATGACAAACTTACTTTAAGCGGTAATGTGAGATTTTCTTACGAAAAGTCTAAGAACCGCCCTGGTGCGGGTTATTACAACAACCCAATAACAGGGTTATATCTGTTTGCACGGGAAAGAAATTTTGATGATTACAAAAACAATTATCAAATTTTTGATGCTACCCGAAATCTGTTTAAACAAAACTGGTACTCCAGCGAGGAAAAACAAAATAACCCTTATTGGGAGTTGTATAACGACCCAAAACTTTCTACCAGCAACAGAGTAATTGCTACTGCAAAAGCATCGTATGCATTTTTACCACATTTTAAGTTTGATGTACGCGGGAACATTGATTATAACGACAGACTATTAGACTACCGTTACGCTGCTGGCGGAAACTCGGTAAGTGTAAGTTCTAACGGCACCTGGAATTACACTAAATATAATGACAAAGCCTTATATGGCGATGCTATTTTAAGCTATGATAATACTTTTGGTAAATTAAGCTTGAGCAGTGTACTAGGCGCAAGCATCCAAGATTATACCTTTAACGATGGGATGACTTTTGGAAACGGTACAGTGCCGCTTCAGTACCCAAACTTTTTTAGTTTTGCAAACCTGCCATATAATCTGGTTATTAACCAAACTTACAGCAGAGTTCAGAAACAAGGCTTATTCGCCAATGCTTCATTGGGCTTTAAAGATATGATCTATGTTGATTTGGCTGGCCGAAACGACTATGCCTCTACACTAGCTACCACCGGAAATGACTCCTATTTTTACTATTCAGCTGGTTTATCGGCAATCATTAGCCAAATGATAACCATGCCTAAAGAAATCAATTTCTTAAAGTTAAGGGCATCTACATCGCAGGTAGGTAACGAGGTACCCTATAACATTGTAAACCCTGGCAATACTATAGGTGGTGCAGGTGGTCCGGATGGCATAGGTGGGATTAACAGAAATACACAAACCCCATTTGCAACATTGGTGCCTGAAAAAATAATCAGTAATGAGATTGGTTTAGAAGGTCGTTTTCTAAATGATAGGTTAAGTTTTGATTTTACTTACTATAAAAATACCAGTACGAATCAATTTTTATCTTTAACAGCGCCTTCTGGTTCTGGTTATACTTTTTATTATGTAAATGCCGGTAAGGTAACGAACCAGGGTTTTGAGTTAACATTTGGTGGAGATCCTGTAAAAAATGATGACTTTAAATGGAACTCAACACTTAATTTATCGCGCAATAGAAATAAGATCGTAGAACTTATCGCCGAAAATCCTGAATACCAGGTAGGTAGTAACGATGAAGGATTTAATTCAATCATTAAATCCGGAGGCTCTTTTAACGATTTGTATATTTTTAAGCTTGCGCGTAATGCAGCTGGCCAAATCATATTGGATGCCGATGGAAAGCCAACCAGAACAGCAATACAAGAATATGTAGGAAATTTAAATCCTGATTTGATAACGGGTTGGAATAACACCTTTACATACAAAAACCTAAGTTTAAGTGCATTGGTATCGGCTAAGTTTGGTGGTGTTGCCTTTTCTAAAACCGAAGCTTTCTTAGACGCATACGGTGTAAGTAAAAGAACAGGCGATATTCGCGATGCTGGTACAACCATGCCCATTAATGCCATTAAAGGTAATACACCAGTTACATCAATCGATCCGGTAGATTACTACAACGTGATAGGTGACCGAAATGGAATTATGGAACCCTATGTGTTCTCACGTACTAATGTTCGTTTAGCACAAATATCATTAGCCTACAATATACCAATAAAAGGTTCGGCTATTAAATCTGCATCTGTTTCGTTAATTGGCCGTAACTTGTTCTTCTTCTACAAAAAAGCTCCATTTGATCCTGAGCAAGCAATGAGTACGAACAATAGTAATCAGGCAAATGACGTGTTTGCAGTTCCTGCTACACGTTCTTATGGTTTTAATCTGAAGTTGAACTTTTAATATATAAAGTAATGAAAAAATTATGTTTAATGGTGCTTGCCTTGATTTTATTCAACTCCTGCACTAAGAATTTCGAAGAGATCAATACAAATCCCAATCAGATCACAGATAAGTTATTAGAGCAGGATTTCAATTTAGTGGGTTCTTCTTTTTCAGTAATGTTATTTAACCTGATGGGTCATCAAATTGAAGAAGATTTATGCTATGATAACTGGATGGGTTATATGGGTACACCAACTCCTTATGTTGGGAATGTAAATAATACAACCTATTACCTGCGCTGGATTGATGCCTATTGGAACCGGATATATGGTAGCGTAATGTCTCCATCAAAACAGGTTATTGAGCTTGCTGTTGAAAAAAAATTACCCTTATTTGGCGATTGGGCTAAACTGGTTAGGATATTGGCGATATCTAAACTAACAGCTATACATGGCCCGGTAATTTATGCTAACTATGGAACTTCAGGTTTGGGTGCAATTAAATACGACAAAGAGTCTGATTTATATAATAATATGTTTACCCAGTTAGATCAGATTGAAACCAACTTGAAAGCAAACACCACTTACACTGGCTTTACCAAATTTGACCCTAGTTATAAAGGCGACATCACTTTATGGTTAAAATTGCTTAATTCAGTACGTTTGCGATTGGCCATGCGTTTGGTTAAGGTTAGTCCTACAATTGCCAAAACACAGGGTGAGAAAGCTTTAGCCGATGCAGCTGGATTGATTAGCACCAATGCCGAAAATTTTCTTTTGCCTTTAAATGGCAATGTTATGCCGGTTTCTATGATTAGTTTTGATTGGAACGATACGCGCATGGGTGCAACAATGGAATCATTTATGGTTGGTTTAAAAGATGGCCGCGTGGCTAAATATTTTAATGAAGTGAGCGATGCATCATTGGTTACTGATCACCCTTCATATAAGTATAAAGGTATCCGCAGCGGAGCATTTATAAATGCCAAAGATGATAGAGTTCCTTATTCTACCGTGAGTACGGATTTCAAATCAGTCCAAAAACGGAGAGGCTTCACCGCATCGGAAATTGCCTTTTTAAAAGCCGAAGCAGCATTAAGGGGTTGGGCAGGTTCTGGCGATGCCAAAACCAACTATGAAAATGGAGTACGCCTCTCCTTTGCCGATTGGGGAGCAGCAGGTGTAGATGCCTACCTGATTGATGCTACAAGCAAACCAATAAACTATATCGACCCAAAAGATAGCAGAAATAATTTCACCGCACTTTCTACCATTACTGTAGCCTGGAATGAAGGCGATTCGAATGAATTGAAACTGGAAAAAATTATTACACAAAAATACCTGGCCACTTTTACCAATACATTAGAGGCCTGGGTTGATTTTAGAAGAACAGGTTATCCTAAAATTCCACATGTTGCAAAAAATGACAGTAACCCAGATTGGGGAATTATAACAGCCGATCAATGGATAAAGCGACTGGTATTTGTACCTGCAGAAAGAACTGGAAATGCTTCAGCTGTTGCAGAGGCTTCAACATTTTTAAGCTCGGGTAAAGACGACATCGCCTCACGCTTATGGTGGGATACAGGCACTGCAAGTAATTTCTAAACTTTTGTAATAATTAACAAAAGGCCTTGCAGAATTAATCCTGCAAGGCCTTTTCAATATGAAAATTTATCGTTTATCCATTAATGGCTTTAACCCCCGGCAATTCTTTACCTTCCATATATTCTAGTAAAGCACCACCACCGGTAGAAACATAACTTACTTCATCTTCCATACCGAATTTGGCAATCGCTGCAGCCGAATCGCCACCACCAATTAATGAGAATGCGCCATTATTTTTAGTAGCCGCCACAACTGCTTCTGCTACAGCTTTAGTGCCTACCTGAAAGCTTTCCATTTCGAAAACACCCATCGGACCATTCCATAATAAAGTTTTAGAGTTTTTGATTACTTCCTGGAATAATTCAACTGATTTCGGGCCGATATCTAATCCCATCCAGTCTGCAGGAATTTGCCCCGAGGTTACATCTTTTTTATCAGCATCATTTGCAAATTTATCTGCAATTACCGTATCCACAGGTAAAATCAGGTTTACACCTTTTGCTTTCGCTTTTTCAATCAGTTCTAAAGAAAGTTCTTGTTTATCAGCTTCCAATAAGGAGGTACCAATTTCTCCACCTTGTGCTTTGGCAAAAGTGTAAGCCATACCGCCACCAATAATCAGGTTATCTACCTTATCTAATAATTTCTCAATCAAAAGAATTTTATCTGATACTTTAGCGCCGCCCATAATTGCTGTAAAAGGTCTTTCTGCGTGGTTCAGAATTTTCTCTGCATTTTCCACTTCCGATGCCATTAAATAACCGAAGTATTTTGCATCCGGGAAAAACTGGGCAATAATTGAAGTTGAGGCATGCGCACGGTGAGCAGTACCAAAGGCATCATTTACATAAACGTCGCCTAATTTTGATAATTTCTCTGCAAAGGCTACATCACCTTTTTCTTCTTCTTTGTAAAAACGAAGGTTTTCTAATAATAAAACTTCTCCTGATTTTAAATCAGCAGCCTGTTTAACTGCACTTTCGCCAATACAATCGTCAGCAAACTTAACTTCTACACCAACAAGAGCAGATAAATCAGATAAGATGTGTTTTAAAGAGTATTTATCCGTAGGGCCGTCTTTTGGGCGACCTAAGTGCGACATTAAAATAACTGCACCGCCATCTTTTAAAATTTTGCTGATGGTTGGTAATGCAGCCCTGATTCTTTTATCGTCTGTAATTTTAAATTCATCATCTAAAGGCACGTTAAAATCTACCCTGATTAATGCTTTTTTATCTTTAAAGTCAAACTGGTCAATGGTGTTCATGTTAATTATTTTTGATTTAAGTTTAATTTCATTTCGTAATGGAAACCGATGCCTGGGATATCAAATTCCGGCGACTCAGTAGTGAAACCGATTTTTTTATAAAAAGCTGCTGCTGTTGAGCGGGCGTTGCACCATAAATAATCGGTATTGTATTCTTTCAGGTAATCGATGGCAAAAGTAACGAGTGCAGCACCATAACCTTGCCCGCTGGCATCGGGATGTGTAGCCATACCACGGAGCTGGTAACCCTCCCCTTCTTCCGGGAAAAAATCGTTACGCATAAATGTGGCAATAGATTTTATTTCACCATCTTTTAAAAAACCCAGGTGAAAGGTATCGTAAGCCAGGTCACCTTCAAAAACACATGCTTCGAATGGCTTGCTATTGCGTAAAACCAGGCTTCTTAAAGGTAGAACTTCTTCCGGAAGAATAAATTTGACCATATTATTATCATCAGCTTATACCTAAAGACGTTGCTATAGGATGTACCGCAAACGTTTGCAAAGTTAATAAAGCAATTGAAACCCGATAATAATAATAGCCATAAAGTGCTAACATTTTGGATATAGAACCGATCTGATCAAACGGTTATCATTTAAAACAAGGGTAAAATGTACATATTATCAAACAGACCTTCCATTTACTTGTTGATGATATAGGATAGTGAATTTAAAGCAGAAAAAGTGAAAGAAGAAAACATCAAGACAGCAGCCAGAATATTACTTGGCGCAGGTTTAATTACTGCCGGAATCGGTCATTTGACGTTTGCGCGCAAACCTTTCCAGGCACAAGTGCCCGATTGGGTGCCTTTGAAAAAAGACGATACTGTTGTTTATTCTGGTTTTGTTGAAATTGCATTGGGTACCGCATTAGTGCTTGCTCCGAAAAAACACGAAGCTTTAATAGGCAAAATTGCCGCAGGATTATTTGTTGGCGTATTCCCCGGGAATATTTCACAGTACACCCATAAACGCAGCGCCTTTGGACTTAATACGGATAGTAAACGTTTTTTACGTCTGTTTTTTCAACCTGTATTGGTTTATTGGGCATTAAAATCAACGCAGAAACGAAAGCTTATTTCGTAGATAAGGCATCGATTTTTCTGACCACATCGATTAAACGGCTGCTGTAACCGTATTCATTATCGTACCAGCCAACAACCTTAACGAGATCGCCAACAATTGAGGTTAACAGCGAATCGAATATACACGAATGTGGATTATCAATAATATCGATCGACACAATCGGATCTTCAGTGTACTCAATAATACCTTTCAATTCATTTTCGGCAGCGTATTTGAAAGCTGAATTAATTTCTTCGATGGTTGTTTTCTTTTTTAACAGACAGGTAAAATCGGTTAAAGATCCGTTTAAAACCGGAACCCTGATTCCTGCACCACCCAAACGCCCATCCAATTCGGGAAAAATATGTGTAATGGCTTTTGCTGCACCAGTTGTAGTTGGGATGATGGAAGATGAGGCTGCCCTTGCCCTACGCAGATCCTTATGGTTTGCATCATGCAAATTCTGATCGCCCGTCATGGAATGGATAGTAGTAATATAACCTTCTTCAACGCCCCAGTTATCGTTTAAAATTTTAATCATGGGAGCAATATTATTGGTTGTACAACTCGCATTTGATAGTACAGTACTTGTTAAATCAATATGATCATCGTTTACCCCCAATACCACCATTGGAATATCATCGGCTGCCGGAGCGGAAATTAATACTTGTTTTGCACCTGATGCAATATGTTTTTCGGCTGATGATTTAGTGAGGTTTCTGCCTGTACAATCAATAACCAGATCAACGCGCAATGCAGACCATGGCAGCTTATCAGCTGATGCAATGGTAAAAACCGGAATCAAAAGGTTATCAATTACAAGTGCATCAGGCTTTGCCGAAACGTTGCCTGCAAAAACACCATGAACACTATCATACTTAAACAAATGCGCCATTGTTTTTGCATCTGCAAGATCGTTAATGGCCACCACTTCAAAGCCTTCAGCCAGTGCCAGGCGTAAAAATGTTCTTCCTATTCTACCAAAACCATTTATTGCCAGCCTCATGATATAAAAATTAGAGCGCAAAATTAGTGTTTATTTATCAAAGCAAAGACCTGATTATATAAGATGGTGAAAATGCAGTATAGCTGTTTAAATTACCTATTGAGAGGCAAAAATTAAGAATTCAAAATGGTTAAAATAGCATTTATTTATTCTTCTTAAGGAAGAGACTTAATGTTAGCATACTATTAAATACAATACAGATACCAATAATGATCAGGATTAAAACAAAATTTCCAAGGTTCTGCAGTACAAGGGTAGCAGCAAGTACAAATATGTTAAGGCCAAGTGCAGAAATTACAATCCAGTTTGTTCTTATCCCCATATTTTCCAAACGGTGGTGGATGTGGTTACGATCGCCCTTAAAGGGAGAATGACCTTTTAATATCCGTACTGTAAATACCCTTAAAGAATCAAATATTGGCACAATCAGGATGGCAACAGCTATTGCCGGGGCTGAATAAAAAGCCGGTTTATTATCCCCTGTAAACTTATTTAGTTCGATAAACTTAATGGCCAATGCTGCAGAAATGAGTCCAATAATCAAGGCCCCTGTATCGCCCATAAATATTTTTGCAGGAAACCAGTTGTACTTTAAAAAGCCTGCTATGGCACCCGCCAACGCAAAGGCGATAAATGCATAAGGTACCTGTTCCATTGAAGAAAACAAAATACCAAAAACCACGCTTGTTAAAATGCCTATTCCACCTGCCAGTCCATCTATGCCATCTATTAAGTTGAATGCATTGTTCAGGAAAATAATGAGCGCGATGGAAAAAAGGCTTCCCCATAGAGGTGCCATATCGCCTATCCCCAGCACACCGTACAAACTTGTTAGACGTAAAGCTCCAAAAAACACAAGGATAAAGGCGACCACAATCTGCAAAATAAATTTTGTACTGGTATTGGTGCCATGAACATCGTCTTTTAAGCCCAGTGCCGATAGCACAATACACGATGCAATTAAAAAATTGGCCTCTTTAAAATTAATAATGGCAGAAAAAAGCAAAATACTCACTGTAAAGCTCCCTATAATAGCCAAGCCACCTAAACGTGAAATATTACGTTTATGATTTTTACGGTAAAGGTCGTTCTTATCAAAAAGGCCATACTTTAAAGAGGTATAAATCACACTCGGAATACTAATGATTACGATGGAAAAGGCCAGAATAAATATGGCTATGTAGAAATAATTTGTGTTGCTATTCAGTATATCTTCAAACAAAGCGGGATAACTTGGTAATACAAATATAAGCAATGTACGCTTAAAAAACTGGCTTTTACAATTGTTTAACATGATATAAATCAAATGAGATGTAGGATTTATTACGATTAAGTTCTCTCGTCATTTATATTGATTTTTATGAAATAAATTAAGTTTTAGAATAACTATTCAACGTTTACAATCCAGCTATATAAAAGATTAAAATTGATTGAGTTTACTCAGTTTTTTCCTGATCACTACAAAATGCGGATATGGTACGCGATTTCTTTTCAGGGCTTTATAATCATTCGCAAAGGCAGAGATCCTGCTCATTAAAGATTGATTGCTTACGCCACCTGTGCGCATATTAACCATTAAAACTGGCAAATAAGCTGCCTCAATTTTATGAGTATAAAAGTAACGTAATATTAATTCGTAATCGGCAGCAGTGCCTAAATTCAAAGCATAATATCCATTTTTTTCAAACAACGACCTTTTCAAATATAGCGTGGGGTGTGCGGGCATCCATCCTTTTTTAATATCTTCAAATGTATTTTGGTATGATTTCCAGGTCCTGATCACTTTATGCGTTACAGAATGGATGTAATTAAGGTCACCATAAAGTCCATCTATTTTCGGCAGGCTGGTAAAGGTTTTGGCTACTGATGCCAGTACATCAGGACTGGCAAACAGGTCATCGGCATTTAAAATCCCGATTACCTCTCCGGTTGCGCGCTGAATCCCTTTATTGATTGCATCATATAAGCCATTATCTTTTTCTGAAATAAAATAGTCAATGGCAGAATGGTTTTCCTGAATAATATCCAGTGTACTGTCTGTCGATCCGCCATCAATCACTATATATTCTATATCAGAATAGGTTTGTGCCATTACTGAATTAAAACACTCCTGCAAAAAGGTTTCTCCATTATAAACAACTGTGATGAGCGATATTTTCATTGTGACCAAATCAGGATTCTTCGGCTTTCTTAAAAGTAAAAACTGAGTAAAGATAAAAAATAGCTTTACATCTGCCGAATGGTTTCCTATCTACCCGGAGCAAAGATGATTTATAGTCTATTTCTTCTTTTGATGAATACCATACCAAATAGGCCTGCCATTGCGCTTACAATCCAGAAGTGGCTGTCCAGATCGCATTGTACCATTGTAAATGTACCTTGTGAACCATACCTGAATGAACCTAACAAACATATCTTGACACCTAATGCATCCACGCCTAAAGTTCCGTCGCAAATAACACAAGAAGATCCTGTACTGCTTGGAGTCCAACTACAATAGTTAGCAGATAAAGGTGTTGAAGGAGAATTATTATATAATTGAGAAGAGCCTAATACTTCAAGCGAATTAGAAGTATAAACCCTGTTATAATAAGGCACTAAGCAACCTGTTGCTGAACCCTGGGCATAAATATCAAAAGAAATTACGAAAAATATTACGAAAAAACAAAAGCCTCTCATGCATCATTTTAATGGTGATACACGAAGTTACTATGGTTCTAAACTAAAAACGCCGTTCGTTTTGTTCAATAACCCGAAGGCTATTATCGCTAAGGAGATGTAGTAAAGCACTGTGCTTTACTACATTATAAATATTTTAATTTCTAAGATAATTTAATATTGCAGCTACCCAATAATGCTTTAACGTATTACTTTACTTCAGAAGTAAGATCAAAAAAACCAACTCCATACTCCCTGATGTAAAAGAAGCCCCCAACCCCCATTAATAGCAATAGGATAACAGCATAATTATCGATAGGCAATGAATTGGTGCCGCAATATGCAGAATTGTTCACACTGTAAGTTGCTAAGTCACCTTGTAGATAACTTCCACCACTGGAAACAAAACAAACTTCTCCAACCTGATTATATTCACCAAATTTGCTATTAATAACGCCACAATGATATCCATTAGCCTCGGTATCATTGTATATTTCATAATTACTGGAATTGTTATTATAAATATGATACAACCCATCACTGGTTTTATTGTTTGGTCCCCAATTATACGGATTACCATCTTTACTATAAGAGAAATACAATCTGGCTGGTGAGCCTTGAATTACACAACCATAGTTGCGACCTGGATCTGATGCAAAAGTTTTTAATGAAATGATTAAAAAAAGTAAGAACGGGATGTAAAAATTATGTTTCAACTTATAAGGGATTAACTAAAAAAATAAGGGTGTAAATGTTTTTCATAAAACAAACAATTCGTATTATTAAAACGACAAAAATAAGCTTAATCGAGTATTGAACAAAATGAATAACAGCACTAAACAGATTGATATGACAATTGTATTCCTTTTAAAAAAACTGAAAAATTAAAAAAGATAGCCCTATTCTACATAGAGCGATAAAATGGCTTTAAAAGATTAATTTCAGGCTAAAAAGAACCTTGATTTTTATCAATAACAAAATATTATTCAACAACTTTTTACCTCTATAAATTGGATAAACCAGGCCACTACATCAACAAGATTGGACAGTGTAAATTGGATATTTTTTATCATTATAAAGATAGATTACCCCACTTGAGGAATGCTTTTGTTGTGCAGGCAAGGATTGAAAACACAACGGGATCAATGGAGTATACCCGCCCTTTTCTGAGTAATCCGGGGTTAGCCCCGATGTATTCTCTTCCAATAAATGTATTTAAAAACTAAATTTCAATAGATCCTGACACCAAATTTCTGAACACCAGGACAATGATGAATCAATATCTATTCCACCAATAATATTTTAAAATTGATTAAAGTCAAGAAATCAAACGACCTAAAGATGTTTTTTTGATGTAGAACTTAACAGATTAAAAAGATAAACGGTTATTTCTCCGCCACTTTCAAATCTTAAAGACAACTATTTTAAAAGTGCTCCGCTTCTATGTTAACTTTTTTTTAATGATTTTTAACCATATTTTCGCATGTTAGCCTTGAGCTTCCATCCAATATCCGATTTAAGATGATGATCCAGACAAAAGCAATTTTGAAATTTCTTTACGTTTTATTTTTCTGCATTACGCTTGCCAGTTGTGCATCCAGAAAAGAGCATAGTCTATTCAATGCCCCAAGTGATATCGTTACGGATACCATTAAACAAGTTTACGTGGTAAACGACCCGGGCATTAGCGATGCGTACTATAAAATAAAAGTAAATGATCAATTGGCCATCAGAAATGTACAGAATAAAGAATTTGGGGCATCTCAATCTTCAAACAATGGTTTAAACGGTAATCAGAATATAGCTGGCGGCTCAATAAATAATATACTTTCCTATCCGGTAGATATTGATGGTAAAGTTAACTTGCCGGCGATTGGAAAAGTAGACGTATTAGGCCTAAGCAGAAGAGATGCTGCCATCAAAATTCAGGGTTTATATGCAAAACAACTTCTTCGTGACCCCATTATCGAATTAAGTATAGTAAACTTAAAGGTAACCTTATTGGGCGAATTCAGCAAACAAGGTAATTTTTTACTGGAGCGGGAAAACACGACACTCATTGACATTATTGGTGAAGCAGGGGGCATTAATAAAACGGCTGATCCTAAAACGCTTAAAATTATTCGTGGCGACAGAAGCCACCCCGAAATTATCTATGTAAACTTAAATGATATTAACAGCTTGGCCAGCAAAAAACTAATTCTTCAGAATAATGATATTATTGTACTCCAACAAACCAAAAGTTCGGCATTAAGCGAAAAGCTGACTAGTGTAAATAATATTGTACAGCCGTTTCTGGTTGTAGTCAACCTGGCTGTATTAATCTTTACCCTAACCCGATAATGGATAACACTACACCAAAAGAAGCTAGAAAGTTAGCCAGCCAAACCATCAACTATTGGAAAATTCTGTTGATTTTTTTAAGCAGGTGGTATTGGGTTGCCGGAACCGTATTAATCAGTTTTGTACTGGCCTGGCTTTATGTGCGCAGCATTACCCCCATTTATATTACTTCGGCTTCCCTAAAATTAGATAGTGATCAACAGGAACAAATGGCTTCGCTACCTGGCTCTCCGTTAAACTACCGGACTTTTAATCAGGCTCAGAATCAGATTCAAACTGAAGGCATCATTATGCGCTCGGAAGATGTGATTTTAAACGCTTTAAAGAACCTGGATTATAAAATAAGCTATTATTTAGAAGGAAGGGTACGATTTACTGAACTTTATCCGAAACAACCTTTTCAGGTTGATATTTTAACACAGGATTCTGTAAACTTCAGCAGGGCTACCTATAACGTTAAACCCATTGACAACCGGACCTTCGAACTATCAAGCAGCGATGATAATAATAAAAATTTGAAAAAATATCGTTATGGTCAAGCAATTAGCATGGGCAATATGGTATTCACGATTAAAACAGAAATACCATCAACAGGCAAGTACAGTTTTAAATTCAACGGAATCAGAGATTTGTACGGTAGGGCTGCAGGAGGATTAAATGTATTCGAACAGGAAAAAAACACCAATATCATGGGGGTTACCCATACCGATAGTAATCCTGTATTTTCAGCCAATGTATTGAATGAGATCATCAAACAATATGTAAAAAATGATGCAACACTTAAAAAAAGATCAGCCAAACAAACTATAGATTATCTGGATAGCCAGATTGCATTTTTAGATGCACAAGTGAGTAAATCGGGCAATAAACTTTCTAGTTTTCAAAGTAGCAATAAACTCATCGACCCCAGTAGCGAAAGGCAACAGGGAAATTCGAAACTAAGCAACCTGGAAAACCAGATTGCCGAATTACAACTGCAAGAGCTTGCTATCCAACAATTAGAACACCAGGTAAAAAACAACAAGGATCGGATACAGCTTAACCTTAATTTGGAAGGCACCAATAATACGCTCTTAACTGGTTTGATTGCGCAACTTAACGGACTTATCATTAACAGAGAAAATAAGTTACAGAGCTTTAACGCCGATGCTCAGCCCATCCTGGATATTAACAAGCAGATTAACGAAGTAAAACAAGCCATTGTAACCAATATTCGCTTATTACACGAACGTAATCAAAAAACCATTAGTTACATTAATGGGCAAATTGGCCAGGCTAACCAGGCACTGGGCAGTATCCCCGCTAAACAAAATGACTTTGCGAAATTGCAGAGCAATTTTGATATTAATCAGCGTATGTTTTCAATGTTGTTTGAGCGAAAACTCTCTGCACAGATCAGTTCAGCAGCCGTAATTTCAGGCGCAACAATTATCAGTGTAGCACAGCCTTCTTTTTTCCCGATTTCGCCAGTGCCTAAGAAAATTTATTCTTCTTATTTATTTATGGGTTTGTTTTCGGGCATTGGTTTAATTCTATTGGTTAGAATATTAAATCCCTATTTGTACGATATTGAAACAATTGAAGGATTGACGACAACCCCAATTATTGGCGTAATTTTAAAATATCCCAAAAAAGTTAGACCTGGTGAAAGTGTTTTATCAATAGAGCGCCCAAAATCTATATTCGCCGAATCGGTCAGATCTGTGCGAACTAACCTGAGTTTTATGGCCAGCGACCAGGATACCAAGGTAATCTGTATCACTTCTGAAGTTTCCGGAGAAGGAAAATCGTTCGTAAGTTTAAATCTCGCAGGAACCTTATCCATTATAGACAAAAAGGTGATTTTGATTGCAGCAGATTTGCGAAAATCCAAACTCCATCATGCTTTTGGCTCTGACAACCGTATTGGTTTAAGTAATTACTTGTCAAAACAGGCTGCTTTAACTGATATTATCTTTACAGATGAAAAGCATAATATTGACTATATTACTTCTGGTCCGGTGCCTCCAAATCCTTCAGAATTACTTCATCACAAATCGATGGAAATATTGATCGAAAAACTTAGGGAAAGTTATGAGTATATTATCATTGATACTGCTCCTGTAGGCCTGGTTTCAGATTCAATACCGCTCATTAGAAAAGCTGATATCAACCTCTTTATAATCCGTTCAGGTGTTTCCAAATTCAGGGCTGCAACTATTCCTGATCGTTTATCAAAAGAGTATGGACTTAACAACATTGCGATTATCCTGAATTCATTTGGTGATGAGAAGTTACATGGAAACATTTATACCACTAACTATGCTCATGGCAATACCGGAACATACTATTATTCGAACTATACCGGCTACGGAAAAAGTGGCTATTATGATGAGGAGAAGAACTGGTGGGAATTTTGGAAGAAAGGAAGCTAATGTTTGTAATATAAGAAATAACAGACGATAGCAGGAATAATCGGCTTACGCTCTAATTGGTTAATTGACAAAATGCAAACAGAGTGTAATCAATGTATGATATAGCTAATGATAGATCAAAATTATAGGTGGTATCCGGTTTATACGCGTTCGAGAGCAGAAAAAAAAGCGTGTGAAGAGTTGAACAGAAAAGGAATCCAAACTTATTTACCTCTTAAAAAGACAGTTAAACAATGGAGCGACCGTAAAAAAATCGTAGAAGAGCCCTTGATTAAATCTTATCTATTTACGTATATTTCGGCAAAAGAATATGCAGAAGTTTTGATGACCAATGGTATTGCCAGATTTATTTATTTCTCTCACCAAATCGCTCATATCCCTGACCAGCAAATTCATGATCTTAAACTTTTACTCGCTACAGATGCGGATTTGGAACTCATTGATTATGATATTAAACCAGGTGAAAAGGTATTGATTAAAGCAGGGCCTTTCAAAGGTGTAATTGCCGAATTGGTATCGGCACATAATAAGCAGCGTATTATTTTACGTTTACAGAATATGGGCTATTCGATAAATATCAATACATCGATAGCTTTTGTTGAACCACTATAAGGAAAGACAATGGGAGGTGGAAAATGTGAGAGGGAACTATTTAATAATAAATTAAAAGACTGATGCTTTAAGCGCAGCACAATATAAAAAACAAATAATCAGTTCATTTTTTGAAAATAAAATGTGACTGAGGTGGCGAAGCTGTATCCGGTGCACAATAAATAACCTGTTTTTTTAAAATAAAAAGCCAATGTGTCGAATAGCAGGCATCATCAATAGCAAAAAATCGTTCGAACAAGTCAATCAACAGGTAAAGGCCATGTGCGATAGTATGCAACATGGAGGGCCTGATGATCAAGGTATTTATGCTATTGACAAAACGCCATTATGTTTAGGTAACCGTAGGCTAGCTATTTTAGATTTGAGCTCAAGTGGGCACCAGCCAATGATAAGTCACAACGGAGACCTGGTCATTACGTATAATGGTGAAATTTATAATTATCGCCAAATCAGAACTGAATTAATTAATTTGGGTTATGTATTTAAAAGCCAAACAGACACTGAGGTAATCCTATATGCCTATCAACACTGGGGAGAAGCCGCATTTGAAAAACTAGACGGACTTTTTGCCTTCTGCATTTTTGACAAACGGAAACAATGTATCTATCTGGTCCGCGATCAAAACGGAATCAAACCCTTGTATTATCATTTTGATAAGGAAACTCTAACCTTTGCTTCAGAAGTAAAGGCTTTCAAACACGCCGATATCTACCAGGAAAATGATAACTGGCGAATTTACTATCTTGCTTTTGGTCACATCCCCGAACCTTATACCACACTAAAAGATGTGTGTAGCCTGGCTAAAGGTTGTTTTCTGAAATACAACATGCAAAGTGCTGAACACTTCATTCAATCTTATCATGAATTCGAAAGTTCTTCTAATATTAAAAACGAACCCCATGCCATAGAAAGAATCCGTGAACAGCTTAGCCTTTCGATTAAACAGCAGATGATTTCTGATGTTGATATTGGTGTACTGTTTAGTGGTGGTCTGGATTCGAGTATTATTACTATATTGGCCAATCAATTCAAAAACAAACAGTTACACAGTATTTCGGCAAATTTTAACGAAATAGACTTTTCCGAAAAAAAACAAAGGAATAGTTTGCTTCAAAAAATAAACGTTAAAAAGATCGAACAGCTTATTACCTATCGCGACTTCTTACAGCATTTCGAAACCATTCTAGCCGATATGGATCAGCCCACAAATGACGGGATCAATACCTGGTTTGTATGTAAAACAGCTAAAGAACAAGGGATAAAAGTAGTGCTGTCAGGGTTAGGTGCCGACGAGCTTTTTGGCGGATACCCTTCTTTTGACCGGATTTATAAGATACAAGACTTAAATTGGTTAAGTAAAAGTGTTTTACGAAACATGCGTTTCTCCAATAATACCAGGTTTAAACGACTATACTACCTTAGTTTAAATTCTCCTATTGGCGAATATCTATGTTTGAGAGGCGTTTATTCACCCGATGTAATTGCTGAATTATTAGACATTGATATGGCAAAGGTCATCAATTGCCTGGAAAATATCCCTCTTCATCCTGCAATAAAGAGAACCAGTAACGAAACCCGGGCAAGTTGGTTTGAATTTAACATGTACATGCAAAACCAGTTATTAAAGGATACCGACTTTATGAGCATGAGCCATGGTGTTGAGGTGAGGGTTCCGTTTCTCGACCGTAATTTTGTAAATTTGGTTCTTTCTATTTCAACAGATATCAAGTTCAGTTACAAACAAAAAAAGAAACTTTTGGTAGAAGCATACAAGGAGGATTTGCCGACAGAAACATGGAAAAGATCGAAAATGGGTTTTACTTTCCCTTTTCAGGAGTGGATGAGAAAAAATCGCGATATTGCCGATCCATCAAGATACCAAAATAAACGGGCAAAATCGCTCATAAAAAGTTTTGGAGAAAACAAACTACACTGGAGCTCAGCCCTGGCTTTATACCGAACTTACCATGTCAGTTAAAGTTTTATTTTTAACACTTAGAACTTTTAGTTTAACTGGCGGCATTGAAAAAGTATGCCGAAGTTTATCACGTGTTTTATACGACCTGAGCGAGGAGGAAATTGTTCAGTCTACCGTATACTCGATGTACGATAAAAATACTGACCGCGATTCGAGATACCTAAGCAAACACCAGTTCTATGGTTTTAACGGAAACAGGGAGCGATTCGTGCTGCAATCTTTTTTAAGTGGATTAAAAGCCAATGTGATTTTATTGAGCCATATCCACTTAATCAGCATCGTTTATTTCATCAGGAAAATACATCCCCATAAAAAGATATATTTATTGGCGCATGGCGTAGAAATTTGGAGAAAGTTACCCAACTCCAAGCTCAAAATATTAAACCAATTGGATAAAATTATATGTGTCAGTCATTTTACAGCAGGTAAAATTATGGAAATGCATCATATTCCCGAAGATCGCATTGAAATATTAAACAATTGTCTGGATCCTTTTTATCACCTTTCTACCGGGTTCGAAAAACCACAGCGTTTATTGGATCGATATCATTTAGACGATAAAAACTTAATTCTGTTCTCATTATCCAGGTTATCCTCTTCAGAAAAGTATAAAGGATACGACCACACTATTAAGCTATTTCCACAACTATTGGAAAAATACCCAAACCTGGTTTACCTGCTGGGTGGAAAATGGGATGCCGAGGAAAAGAAACGATTAGAAGATTTAATTGCAAAGAACCAGCTTCAAGAATATATCAGGATGGTAGGTTTTATTGATGAAACCGAACTTACTGAACACTTTTTACTATCTGACATGTTTATCTTACCCAGTAAAAAAGAAGGCTTCGGCATTGTATTTATAGAAGCATTAGCCAGCGGCCTGAGGGTTATTGCAGGTAATAAAGATGGCAGTGTAGATGCACTTAAAGGCGGAAAGCTTGGTATTTTAGTTGATCCTGATAATCAGGAAGATATTTTAACCAGTATCTGCAATTTATTAAGTCATACTCAAACCGACAACGAGAAAAAAAACCTTCAAAAAAAATGCATTGCGGCATTTGGATATGAACCTTATCTTCAATCGATAAAAAACTTGCTTTTAAATGGGACAATCAGTCCTGCATTGAAAATAAATCAGCAACAATAAAATTAATGGATAGCCCCAATATTTATGGTAAAGAGGAACAAAAGTGGACCATTGAGGCAAAATCATCTTTGCTCGATCTAAAGCTAAATGAGGTTTGGGCATACCGCGATTTGTTGGTACTATTGGTGAGAAGGGATTTCGTTTCTTTTTATAAACAGACTATTTTAGGCCCACTCTGGTTTTTTATTCAACCATTATTTACCACTATCATCTTTACCTTTATATTTGGCAATTTAGCCGGCATATCAACAGATGGATTACCTAAACCGCTTTTTTATATGGCAGGCATTACTGCCTGGAACTATTTTGCAGATTGTTTGACCAAAACATCTTCTGTTTTCAGAGATAATGCAGGTATTTTTGGCAAAGTCTACTTCCCCAGGCTAATTATGCCTTTGAGCATAGTAGTGAGTAACCTGGTTCGTTTTGGAGTACAGATGCTTCTGTTCCTCATCTTAATGGCTTATTATTATTTCACCGGCGCCAATTTCAACATCAGTTGGGCAATTTCTCTGTTTCCGGTTATTGTATTATTAATGGCTTTATTGGGTTTGGGGGCAGGCATGATCATTTCCGCTATGACTACAAAGTACAGGGATCTGGCCTTCCTTATTGGTTTTGGAGTGCAGTTACTGATGTATGCTACCACAGTAATCTACCCCCTATCAGAAGCCATCAAGAAATACCCAACCTATGCCTGGATCATTAAATATAATCCCATGACCCCAATTATTGAAACTTTTAGGTATGGCTTTTTGGGTGAAGGGAGTTTTAGCTGGTTTAGTTTAGCTTACTCAATGATTGTTACATTAATCCTGCTGATTGTTGGCACTATAATTTTTAACAAAGTTGAACGGAATTTCGTTGATACGGTTTAGATGGAAGGTATTATACGAATAATGGAAAGCGTAACTTTAAGCATACTTTAAATGTCTAACATCGCTATAAAAGTAGAAAATTTAAGCAAAGCCTATCAGTTAGGTCAGATCGGAACCGGAACGATCAGCCGAGATTTGGAGCGTTGGTACGCCCGTATTCGGGGCAAAGAAGATCCTTTTCTACGTATCGGTGAAAGCAACGATCAAAATACAAAAAGTGCGAGTGATATAGTGTGGAGTTTAAAGGATATTAATTTTGAAATTGAGCAAGGCGATGCTGTTGGCATTATTGGCCGAAATGGAGCCGGAAAAAGTACACTGCTCAAAATATTAAGTAAAGTAACCGCTCCTACTGCCGGCAAAATTTCGGGTAAAGGACGGATAGCAAGTTTACTTGAAGTTGGAACAGGTTTTCATCCCGAACTCAGCGGCCGTGAAAACATATTTCTCAACGGTGCTATTTTGGGTATGCGTAAAAAGGAAATACAGCGTAAACTAGATGAAATTGTAGATTTTGCAGGGATAGAGCGTTATTTAGATACACCGGTAAAAAGGTATAGCTCCGGTATGTATGTTCGCCTGGCTTTTGCTGTTGCAGCACATTTAGAAAGCGAAATATTAATTGTAGATGAAGTATTAGCAGTAGGCGATGCTGAGTTTCAAAAGAAATGTTTAGGCAAAATGGGTGAGGTGAGTAAAGGAGAAGGCAGGACGGTACTTTTTGTGAGTCATAATATGGGTGCGGTAAAGCAACTTTGCAACAGTGGAATAGTACTTAAAAACGGTCTTGTGAGTTACAAGTCGGATGATATGTCTGAAGTTATTAATAAATACCTGACTACAGAAGATAGAGAATTGTCAAACAGCCTTAATATTGATAGCGAAAAATACAAAAATCAATATTTCATACCCTTGATGATAAATACTAAAAAAACTTCATATAGCCTGAATGAAGAAGTTGAAATTTCTATTTTGGGGGAAATTTTGGAACCTAATAGCTCGTTGCAAATAGGATTTTCCTTATTTGATGCTGATGGCAATAATCTATTATGGTCATTTCACACAGACACAATTACTCAAAATAGCTTTCCAAAAGGCAAAATCAAACTCACAACTTCCATTACTCCTTACTTATTGAACGAGGGGAAATACTACATTTCCTTAGGTGTTGCAATATTCAACCAGTTTTGGATTATAGATCCTGATAATAACAATGATAGAATATATTTTGAAATTAATGGCGGTTTTGATTTTTCAAACTTTTGGACGGAAAAGAGGCCAGGGATTCTCGCAAAAAAATTTAACTGGAAATTAGAAAAATGAAATGGGATCGATAACAATGGGGCCTGATAAAAGGCTTGTTAAATTTATAAAAGAAAAATATCAAATTACCAACTTTATAGAAACCGGCACCTACCAAGGCGGTACTACAGAATGGTCAGCTGATGTTTTCAAAAATGTATATTCAATTGAATTTTCTGAACATTGGTATAACTATACTAAAGAAAGACTAAAATCAAGGGAAAATGTAAATCTTTTATTTGGCGATACAAAAAGTATACTTCCAGATCTCCTTCCAAAAGTAAATAACGCCATTTTATGGCTCGATGCACATTGGTGTGGTGACCATTCTTTTGGAGAAAAAGATCAATGCCCCTTATTAGTTGAGTTGGAAATCATTAACAGGTTTAAACATCTGTTCGACAAATTGTTTATCATGATTGATGATGCTCGCTTATTTTTATCCCCACCTCATCATCCGCATTCGTTAACAGATTATCCTGATCTTGCTGAAATCATGCAAGCACTTACACCCGAACGTCAAATTTATGTATTTAACGATATTATACTCGCCGTTCCAAAATCCTACAAGCACGAATTTAGTATTCTGCTTCAAAACCTGGCTACAGAAGATTTAAAAGTTGATGTAGTGCCAATGCCTTCAATCAAAAACCAAATTGTTAGAAAAATCAGGCATAAAATATCAACAATAATAACCCGGAAAAAATAAACTTTTCCTTAAAAAATTATCAAAGAAAAAATTGTTAAGAAAAATTAAAAATAAACTTCGTTATACTGCAGTAGGAAAACTGTATGGTTATTTCACTTTAAGAAAATTGTTTAGAAAAAAAGTGGAAACTTTTAATTCAGACTTAGCTAATTTTCGGCTGAGTGAAGGAAATACTAATCTCAGATTCAATCAAAATTACGATCATTACCCATTATTAGATGACCGAACATCTATCACCGAAATTGAACCTCACTATACTTATCATCCTGCATGGGCAGCGAGAATTTTAGCGAAAACCCAACCCAAAAAACACGTCGATATTTCTTCAATCTTACACTTTAGCACCATAGTATCTGCATTTATACCCGTAGAATTTTATGATTACAGGCCTGCGGAAATTAAGCTGGAGGGACTAGATACCAAACATGCCGATTTAACACAATTGCCATTCAGAAGTAATACGATCGACTCTTTATCATGCATGCATACACTTGAGCATATTGGACTGGGAAGATATGGAGACGAAATTGATTATGATGGCGACCTCAAGGCAATTAACGAATTGGTTAGGGTATTGGCTGTTAATGGAGATTTACTTATAGTTACTCCGATTGGCAAAGCTAAAATAGCATTTAACGCACATCGTATTTACGCATATGATCAGATTATCTCTTACTTTTCAAAACTCGAACTTATTGAGTTTTCTCTGATCCCTGATAAGTTTGAAAATATTGGTATGATTAGAAATGCCAGCAAAAAACAAGCAGATGAGCAAAGCTGGGGCTGTGGCTGTTTTTGGTTTAAAAAACGTTTAAATGATTAGTGTTGAATTACAAGGTAGATTGGGAAACCAGTTATTCCAGTATGCCTTTGCTTATGCTACCGCTAAAAAACTAAATTCGAGGTTTTATTTTGACAGGAGACTGCAATCTTTATTTATTCCCAAATATTTTGCACAAACAAAAGATATCTTCTATTACTTAGATCAAACGATATTTTCTTTAAAAGGGTTTGATGATTTTTTTTCAGTTTATCTCAAACAAAAATTTTATGCGTTGTTAAAAAAAATCCTAAATTATGAAGAAGTATATATATCAGATCAGTTGGAGCCGCAGCTGGAGCGCTTAAAACTGAACAATCGGAAATTATTTACCGGCTTTTTCCAATCGGAGTATTATTTCGCTGACTGTAAAGAAGAAATAAAAGCCAAATTTGTTATTAAAGAAAAATATCAGACAGATTTTAGAAATATATTTAACAATCTGCCCCAGGGATACAAATATGTGGTTATGCATGTTAGACGATCGGACTATTTTCACTATGACATACAATTACCAGCAGAATATTATCACAATGCAATTTCGGCCATTGAAAGCGAAAACAATTATTACATATTAATTAGCGACGATACAGATTTTTTAGAGTCCGAATTTGGATACCTGAATAAAAAATATATTTCCCGATCAACGGAAATTATCGATTTTCAGTTTTTAATGCAGGCAGACATTTGTATCATTTCCAATAGTACTTTTAGTTGGTGGGGGGCTTATTTAAATGTTAAAAATGCACCTGTGTATGCACCAAACAAATGGTTTCCAGATTCTGGAAAAATAGAATCTCCTTGCAATATTTTATTAGATAACTGGAATCTCATCCCAGTATAATGGTTTGCATATTTACACAAATTAAAAAATGAAAACTGTTTCAGTTATTATTCCGACCTATAACAGAGATTTTTTCATAAAATTAACCCTGGAAAGCTTTGTAACACAAAACTATCCTAATATGCTCGAAATTATTGTAATTGATAATAACTCAACAGACAATACATTAGCGGTAGTAAAAGAATTGTCTGAAAAATACCCAATAATAAAGTATTTCGAGGAACCAAGGCAAGGTGTTCATTATGCACGCAATTCTGCAATAAAATACGCAAAAGGTGAAGTATTATATTATACAGATGACGACATGATTGCGGAACCTGATTTGTTAACGAACCTGGTCCAAACTTTCGAACTGAACGATAAAATTGCAGTAGTAAGTGGGCGGGTACTGCCAAAATGGGATATTCATCCTCCAGACTGGGTATTAAAATACTGCTTAAATGCTCACTTGAGCCTAAATCTAGATGAAACTCCGTTAATCATTTCCGATCAAATGATTAATATTTTTAGCTGTCATGAAGCAATTTTAAAAGAAGCAATAATAAAGGCCGGGGGCTTTAACCCAGAAAATACCAAAGGCGAATGGATAGGAGATGGAGAAACAGGGCTATCCATAAAGATTCTTGATCTGGGTTATCTGCAGGCCTACAATGGTTTATCTGTCATTAACCATATTATTCCAAAAAGCAGGATGACGCAAAGTTATTTAAATAAAAGATTTGCAAACCAGGCCAATTGCGACAGTTTTACAATTTACAGGGCTGCCAATGGGTTGAATAATTCAAAACTGTTCGCCAACATTCTTAATAATTTTATTGCTGTTTTATATAAATCCTTAGCTACACCTTGGCACTTCATAAGAGCCAAAGATAATTGGAGAATTACAATGGCCCAGGCTTTTTATCACAGCAACCGCATTGCTTACGACATCAAGTTGATGACCAGACATCGTATGAGAGATCTTGTATTGAGAGATAACTGGATTGAACAAACCAACTAAATGAAAGATAG
Source organism: Pedobacter sp. MR2016-19 (assembly GCF_014947265.1). Lineage (NCBI taxonomy): Bacteria > Pseudomonadati > Bacteroidota > Sphingobacteriia > Sphingobacteriales > Sphingobacteriaceae > Pedobacter > Pedobacter sp. MR2016-19. Next base: position 253,886 of record NZ_JADCNK010000002.1, on the reverse strand, counting down.
CATAATGCGAAAGTCCATTACGTTTTTTATGTTGGTAACCAACCGGGACTGCATGTTTGGAGATTATGGTGTTAAAAGTTTTAAAAAAATATACGACAGGCTTAATCATTCTGAAAAACAACATTTTAAATTATTCATTTATTTGAATGCCCTCACCCCAGAAAATCTTAATGAATATGCAGTAAAATGGGCAGCATATCCTTATGTTCAGATCTTTGACAATACAGAAAAAATAAGGACTAAAAATTTTGTTGCTGGTGAAACGATTTCTTCTCCTGAAGGAATTGATCGTGTGAGGGATGATATTAACGAAAATTATGATGAACTCTGGACCTCAGAACTTCCCAAATTTAACACAGATTACATTGCAACTGTTGATGCAGATTTTGAAGTATTAGACGCAGAATTTTACTTTCATCTGCTGCTCGCTTTGCAAAATCCGGATTGTTTATTCGCCAGTACCTGTTACAATGAAACTGCATTTTGTTTCGATAGTTATTCTAGTAGAAACATGCATTTGTACGAACGAAACCATACCTGGTTTTGTATTTATAAAAAGGAAGCATTTGAGCTATCCAAAAGATCTCACTTTTATTACGAAGAAATCCGTGATGGCGAGGTACACGCATTTGATTCCGCCGCATATTTTCAAAATGAATTAAGAAAAATACCAGGCAAAAAATTTTACCACCTCCCCAATAAATACCAGGCAAATTTTATTCATTACGGGGCCGGGTCAAAAAACATATCTATAAATAAGTCTAACATTTCCTTTTACCGTAAGTTAATGATCACTTGCAAAATTGGTCCGATACGTAAATGGACAAACATAAAAGTTGTTAATCTACTTAATAGAATTGCGCGAAAATTGATCTCAAAAATCTTCAAAAAAAAGATCAATTCATTAAGTACTGAAAGAAGTAAATTTATTTTTAATCAAGCTTAACTATGATAGAAAGCATTACCATAAATGGACTGTTACTCGCACTAATCATAAGGTCAAATTTTCATAAAGAAGGGATAACTTTCTTCACCCCAGAAGACTATTCGCAACAGTTGGGGTACATGAACCGGCCTAAAGGTTATATTATACCCCCGCATGTGCACAAGCTTGTAGAACGAAAAGTAACCCTTACACAGGAAGTGCTATACGTTAAAGCAGGTAAAGTACGTGTAGATTTTTACAATGATGACCAGGTTTATGTCGAGAGCAGGACGGTGGAAACGGGAGATGTAATTTTACTTGCTGCAGGTGGGCACGGCTTTGAAATGTTAGAGTCATCAGAGCTCATAGAAATTAAACAAGGTCCGTACTGCGGCGACGAAGACAAAGTGCATTTCGACCCCATTCTTAAAAATATCAAATAATGATCGAAAACTTTAAACTTTACAGTCAGTATTATAACCTACTGTATTATGATAAAGATTATCCTGCGGAAGCAGCTTATATAATCGAGCTCATTCAAGAATACTTCCCTAATGCCCAAAATATTATTGAATTAGGATGTGGCACAGGAAAACATGCATCAGTCTTTGCAGAAAATGGGTTTTCAGTATTGGGAATCGAACTCAGTGAAGATATGCTCAACATTGCAAGACAAAATGAAAATACCAGACTGAGGTTCCAAAAAGCTAACATCTCTAATTTTAAAGTCGATCAGAAGTTTGAAATTGCACTATCGCTTTTTCATGTAATTAGCTATCTAACTGACAATTCAAGTTTGATCAGAACTTTTCAACTTGTTCATGAGTCACTCTGTGATGGCGGACTGTTTATTTTCGATGTTTGGCATACACCAGCAGTTGTATCCCAGGTACCAGAAGAGCGGATTAAAAAATTAAGCAATGATCAGATTCAAATTATCCGAAGAGCAACACCATCTATCTTTAGTGAAGAAAATATTGTTGAAGTAAACTACGATATAGAAGTAAGTTCATTAAAAGATCAGACACAACTTTCTTTTAAGGAAATTCATCCAATGCGACATTTTTGCAAAAATGAAATCGACCTATTAGCTTACAGTACAGGCTTTGAAATTTTAAAAAGTGAAGAATTCTTAACAAAGAATGTACCCTCAAATTTGACGTGGGGAGTTGCCTATGTCCTTAAAAAAAATTAATTCATGAAACCAATTCCGGTAAATACTCCATTATTAAAAGGAAATGAGTTAAAGTACCTTTCAGAATGTATCAGTACTGGGTGGATAAGTAGTGAAGGTCCGTTCGTTGGTGCATTTGAAAAGAATTTCAGTACCTACAACAATCGTAAATATGGAATTGCGGTAAGCAATGGTTCGGCAGCATTAGATATCGCCATAAAGGCTTTGGGTATTGGTGCCGGTGATGAGGTTATTATGCCCACTTTTACAATTATTTCGCCAGCTCAATCTGTGGTTACGGCAGGTGCAATTCCAGTTTTGGTTGATAGTGATCCACTCACCTGGAATATGGATGTAACGCAAATCGAAGCCAAGATTACCGCTCGAACTAAGGCAATTTTAGTGGTGCATATTTATGGTCTTCCGGTTGATATGGATCCAGTATTAGCTTTAGCAAAAAAATACAAACTTAAAATAATTGAAGATGCGGCCGAAATGCACGGGCAAACCTATAACAGTAAAATGTGTGGTAGTTTTGGCGATATCAGTATTTTTAGCTTTTATCCAAATAAACATATTACGACCGGTGAAGGGGGTATGTTGCTAACTGATGACGAACATCTTGCCACCAGATGCAAAAAATTGCGCAATCTTTGCTTTGAACCAGATGAGCCAAGATTCGTCCATAATGAATTGGGTTGGAATTACCGGATGACCAATATGCAGGCTGCAGTTGGTTTAGCACAATTGGAACAACTAGAAGAATTTATCAGCATCAAGCGCAATATGGGGTCAAACTATCATAGCGCCCTTTCTTATTTGAAACAGAAAGGATACCAGCTACCACTTACCAGTACATCATATGCAGAAAATATTTATTGGGTTTTCGGAATAGTAGCACCAACTGAAAGTGAAAAAGAAGATTTGATTGATTACTTAACAAAACATAAAATTGGCACCAGGCCATTTTTCTGGTGTATGCATGAACAACCTGTATTTAAAAAAATGGGCTTATTTAAGAATGAAAAATATCCGGTGGCGGAGAAATTGGCCAGAAATGGTTTTTATCTACCCAGCGGATTAGGTTTAACGACTGATGAGCTTACAGCAATAACAACCTGCATCCATGAAAAAATTGTTTAAAATAGGTATCTGGCATTACCATGGCGGAAGCTATGCAAATGGTGGTGCATTTGCATATACGGAAGCATTGCAAGAAATCCTAACCAAAACCTCGTTTTCAGGTACAGAAATTGTTCCTGTTGGATACAATATTGATCAAATCTTTAAATCCGGGTCAAATGCATTGTCGCTCACCCCTATTTACAGAACCAGATGGCCGAAACTACTCAACTCCATATGTATCCGGCTACCATTTTTCGGAATTAAATTAAGCAATAGGATCAAAAAAAAATACAATAACAAGTTAATTGACAATTTAAAGCATGCTGGAATTGAAGTAATTTACTACATCAATCCGGGAATTGAGATTGACAATTTTCCGCACATATCAACCCTTTGGGATCTTGGCCATATTTCTATGTTTGCTTTCCCTGAAGTAAGTATGCACGGAAAGCTGGAGAGCAGAATCGAAAATCTAAACCGGGATATCAATAAAGCACTAATTATTTGTGCAGAATCTGAGTCGGGAAAAAAAGAACTGATCCGGTATTGCCCAGTTAATCCCAACAGAATTCACGTGATACCGATGATTCCAGGCCTGATTGTAAAAGATCAGATTGCGACCGAGCAGGTAGATATCTTAGCGAATGACAAGTTTTTCATTTACCCTGCCAGGTATTGGCCACATAAAAACCATTACAATCTGCTACTTGCCTTCCAACAATTTATATTTTATTTTCCAAAAGTAAAACTTGTATTTACAGGAGCAAATCAAAATAATATTGATTACATTAATAGTGTCATCCAAAGCTTAGGCCTCGAAAAAAATGTTATCCAACTCGGTGTGGTCAGCCTGCCGCAACTGAAATGGTTATACAAAAATGCCATTTCACTGGTAATGCCAACTTTTCTTGGGCCAACCAATATGCCACTACTTGAAGCCTACTACCTGGGCTGTAAAGTAATTTGTAGCCGATTAGACGGACATGTTGAACAACTAGGCGAAGCAGCCCGATATTTTGATCCGTTAAATCCGAACGAAATTTTTGTTCAAATGAAAAGCCTCTACGAAGAGTCAATTGGAGATCAAAAAAAGGCTGTCGAAATCTCCTATAACGAAACAGTAACAATTGCTGCTCTAAATTCTCTTTTTATAAAGGTAAAACATATCAAAAGAACCTGGGGTGCCGTAGACGAAATTTCATAATTTTTGGAAAAAAGGATTTTTTTTATTTCAAGTTCACTTTATCCGGTAAATAATGCCGCAGGCGGAAGTATTGTGCTATACCGGCATTTGAAACGATTTGAACAGGAAGGTTATCAGGTTACCTTTATTAATTGTAGCCCGGTTAATAAGGGAAACACCAGCTTCAGGCAAATTAACCTTGAAAAGAAATTCTGGTACCCGCCCTTAAGAAAAGCGACTCCGTTTTTAACCAGCATGAGAACGCGGTTACAAGCAAGATCTCTGTCCAAAGCGCTTCATTTTACCAAAGGCGATATTTTAATCGGATTATTAGAAGACTATGTAAGTTACCTGGTCTATTTACTTGCGGAACAAGCTAATATCCCATTTTATCTCTTTTTTCACGATGATAATATTTTCAACCGATATTTTAAAGAGAACATTCTCACTAGAAAACAAATCAACAGAATAATTGAAAATTGCAGGCATTTTTTTGTGGTTTCAGAACCGATGGAAGAGATGCTCTCTCTTCATGGTGGGAAAAATGTATCTGTTGTTTATCCAATACCTGATGGTGCCTTTATAGCTCATAGTAAAAGAATAAAATCCGAAAAATTCAATTTTGCCATTTCAGGCATGCTATTACCCTATTTTTTTGAAAAAACAGTCGAAAAAATTAATGAAGCAGTCGAAGAAACCCATACAAACATCATTCTGATAGGATCTTTTAATCAGGATTACAAAAATTCTTTACAGAATGCGAGCAAAATTTCTTTCTACAAAAAATTTGAAGAACTCTATGATCTGTTCAACTTCATGGTAGAAGAAGCGGATGTAATCATTGTTTTTTATTCTTCAGATACAAATGAAGAAATCAGATCGAGATACAGCTTTCCAAGTAGATTTGTCGAATTCTGTCATTTAGGTATACCAGTACTTATAATAGCTCCCCAATCTGCAGCAATAGGCAAATGGGCCGTTAAAAATTCTTGGTTAAGCTATGTTGATAATGAAACAAAAACAGATTTGGTAAGTATCATAAATAAACTCAAAAATCCGGATTTCAGATCAGCATGTGTTAAACAATGTCGATATTTTGCTGAAATGGATTTTAACCCGGTAAAGATCCATAACAGGCTAAAATTATTAATAGAAAATAACTGAGCCCATTGAGCAGTAAATTAAAGCCAATACACAATTAAAATGACTACCGATGTTTTCAAATCTTTAACCCCGCTTTTTGAGCAAAAGTCCAATCTGGATTCGATAAAAGATTTTCATGAAAAGGTTAACCTTACCTTCCATAATATTGAAGCAAAATATTATGATAAGATCCATGCTGAAATGTGGATTAATCTTCCCGAACAGATTGACCGCATTATTAATCATCTTTATGCCTGGCTAGATAAGCAAAAAATACAAAAAATTAAAGTTTTGGATCTGGGTTGCGGAACAGGTTTGGCCGCTCAGCTTTTAATAGATTCATTAGTTGGAAGAAAAATAGCTTCCATGTTTCTTTTAGATCCCTCACATGCTATGTTAGAGAGAGCAAAAAAACGCTCATTGAAATGGAATATACCTATAAATTCGAGATGTGGATATATTGAAGATGTAGACGAAAAATTCGATCTCATTATTACTTCTTCCGTTTTGCATCATATTCCAGATATTCCACAATTCATCTCGTACATAGAAAACAGGTTAAATGCAAATGGTGTCTTTATAAGCCTGCATGATCCTCTTGCAGAAGCAATCGACTCCGAAACATACCAAAACAGAACAGCACGCCTTACTCAAACTAAGAGGGCTAATTTTCAAAACAGGACGCTTAAGCAAAGGATTACTGGAAAAATTATACGCATACTAAAGGGGAATATTAAACTAGAAGCCTATATCGCAGAGGTAAATCAAGAACTGATACACTTAAATGTTATCAATACCCACCTTACTCCGGCAGAAATATGGAGTATTACAGATATCCATGTAGAAGGGCTACCCTATTCTGCCAACAATGGCATTTCTTTAAAAAACCTGGAGGAATCGGTAAATGACCTTTCCCTGGCATATTTTAATACCTATTGTTTTTTTGGCACGCTAAAATCTGACCTACCAGAAGAGTATAAGGTGGAGGAAAATAACTTGACTTTAACCGATGATAAATTCGGCAGAAATTTTAACAGCATGTGGATCAGGAAATAAAAAATTTAAATATTCTCTTTATCCTACCTGAATATTACCCTCATTCAGGAGGAGGAATTTCGACATATTATCTGCAACACATTGATTTTATGAGAGCTCATGTTGCAAAAATAAAAGTTGTGGTAGGTAGTGCTTATACCCAATCATTAGATCGCTTTCTGCATCATGATATAGAAGTCGAATACCTCAAACCAGACCTTTTCCATAAATACCTCGACAGGTTCAAAAAATTCGATTTCATACCACAATATAAGAAAGCAATTGCCTCTGCGTGGGCCATGTGGGAACAGGTTAACGCAGGTGAAGGGTTTGATCTGGTAGAATGTACCGATTTTGGACTGGGCTTCATTCCCTGGCTAATTTACCACAATATCCCCGTTGTAACCCGTTTGCATGGAAGTTCGGGTCAAATTGAATTACATGAACGGGAACTTCAGGAAATTTTATTTGGAGACCAGTGTAGACAGACAGAACTTTCCTTGCTGGAAAAATCAGATGCGCTAGTTACTCATAGTCAGTCTAATTATACATTTTGGCAAGATATTTTTCCTCATAAACAGATTAATCTTATCTCACCGTTATTTAAAACGAACGCTACCCCTGCTAAATTTATTCAAAAGGAAAATTTTGCTATCGTATGCAGCCGAATCCAGGAATGGAAGGGACCAGATATTTTATGCCGGGCAGTTAAAACAATAGCTAAACCATTGTTAATCAAATGGTATGGACGCAACACCATGTTTAATGAGGATTTATCCAAATCAGATCAACTTCTTGAAAAATTCCATGAAGTGTGGAACCGAACAATAGTACCTCAGGGGCAAGTTTCTCACCATCAATTGGAAGATATTCAAAAAACAGCAAAATTTGCCATCATTCCATCCACATGGGACATGTACAATTTCACCTGCTTAGAATATATGGGCGTTGGCACGCCAGTAATTTGTTCAGATGGCGCAGGTGTTTCATCACTCATTAAAAACGGAATAAATGGCTTTAAATATGCTTCCAATGATCATATTGCACTTGCCTCATGTATAGAAGCAGTTAACAACATGGATCAAATTGCTTATGAAAAGATGACAAGCGAAGCATTAAAAACGGTTAAAAGCCTGATGCATACCAATATTATTAATGACAACATTAACTTAATGGTTCAGGTTATTCAAAAATTTGAAGTGATTGCTCCCAATCTATTTAACCAGGTATTGTATCTTCCATCAGATAAAAAATACGCCATTGATATCGTTCTAAACCAACAGCCATTGAATAAGCTTTTAAAATATATTACCAAAAGATTGAAGAATAAAATTTTGGGCGGATAGACGGATGAAAAACTTAGTTTACAACCATTTGTATCAATGAAATCCTTAGCGCTTTGTATACCTGCCTACAATGCGGCCTGGTGTTTACCAAGATTGTTAACATCGGCCCAAAACCAATATATAAAGTTTGATGAAATTTTGGTATATAATGACTGTAGTTCAGACAATACCCATGAGATAGCCCTAAAATATGGTGCAGTTGTTATCGACGGTGATGTGAACCGCGGTTGCTCTTTCGGAAAAAATAGGCTTGCAGAAATGGTAAAATCCGAGTGGATCCATTTTCACGATGCAGACGATGAATTACTTCCAAATTTTACGAGCCTGGCCCACAAATGGATGGATAGGGAAGAATGTCCGGAAGTGGTTCTTTTCAATTATGAATATCGGGACCATATCACCAATGAATTCATCAGTTTAAGAAAATTCGATAAACATAAGCTCGAAACCGATCCAATTAAATATGCAATTGCAGAACAGATCAATCCTTTTTGCGGTCTTTATAATAAAACAGCATTTTTAAATGCGGGCGGTTATGATTTAGATCCAAAAGTATTGTACAATGAAGATTGCGCGTTGCATATCTCTCTCGCCCTTCATCACCTCCGCTTTTCTAGTGAAGATGAAATAAGTATTATTAATTACAGAATAAATAATTCAATGTCTCAAAGCAATAAGGAAAAATGTTTTCTTGCACAGTTTTATTTAATGGAAAAAACAGCTTTGAATGCGCCTTCAATTTATAATCATGAGATTGCCGTAAGATTTGGAGAGATTGCGACCAATCTTGCTTCAATAAATAATTGGGAGAAAACAAAGGCTTCCTTATTATTTGCAAAAAAATTAGGCTTAAATTCTATAAGTGCAAACAACAATATTCTGTTTAATGTAGTTAGCAAATTTAGTCCTTTCGCCGCCTTTTGGATCAGGGAAAAAATGATTAGGTTATTAAAACCCAGGTTGAGAAGATGAAAAAACCATTGGTTTCGATTATTATTCCTGCTTATAATGCAGCAAAACATATCGCAGAAACTATACAATCGGCAATTAGCCAAAGCTGGGCTAACAAAGAAGTTATTGTAATTGATGATGGCTCGACAGATGAAACGCTCGACATCATAAAATCATTCGATAACCAGGTGATAAAGGTTTTTCAGCAAGCCAACAAAGGTGCTGCCGCCACTAGAAACAAGGGTCTATTAGAAGCAAATGGGGATTTTATACAATTTTTAGATGCAGACGACATTCTTTCAACAGATAAAATAGAAAAACAGGTTTTAGCCATTGCAAACCATACTAATACCTTGGCTGTCTGCAGCACCATTCATTTCGATGAACACCAGGCACATGCTTTATTTACACCTTCTCTCTACGAAGAGGAATTTCTGAAAACAAGTGATGAGCCTGTTAAGTTTCTAATCAAACTTTGGGGGGGATTTGATGGAAAAGGATCGATGATCCAACCGAATGCATGGCTGATACCTATGCCGCTGATCAGAAAATCAGGACTATGGAACGAAGAGCTAAGCTTAGATGACGATGGCGAATTCTTTGCAAGAATTATTTTGAATTCAACAAAAATTGTAAAAGTAAGCGACGTCTTCAATTACTATCGAAAATATAAGAAAGAAGGAAACTTGTCTAGTCAAAAGACCTATAAAGATCTATCAAGTCTTTTGGCATCAATCTTATCTAAAAAAAAAGAACTTTTATCAAAAGAGGATTCATTAGCAGCCCGTTTTGCGATTTACCGCCTTCTATATGATGTGGCCGTCAGAAGCTACCCCCAGTTTAAAGATATTTCAAAAAAAGCAATACACGAATTGCCATTGATAACTCCCTTAACCTATAAATTAGATTTTGGCAGAAAGGTTTTAAGCAAGCTGGCTTCTGTTTTAGGATGGAAATCCATCCGTTTAATACAATATAGTTATCAAAACTTGGCGAATAGAATAAGATGATAAAGAAAGCAGTGGTAACAATTGCGGTTGGAAGAATTTATTATCTTCAGCTAGCAAAAAACCTAATAAAATCTTTCCTTATTTGGAATGGAGAATCGGCAATCAAGTTGCTAGTGCTAACGGATAATACTACATATTTTGAAGAGTTCAGTAACAACCCAAAGGTTATTGTCAAATTACTGGCATTGGAAGAATCTCAAAAATCATTTACTTCAAAATTCTTATTAATTGACCATATTGTTGCTGAGGAAAATCTTTTTATAGATTGTGATTGTCTGATCTATAAACCTTTAGATTCTATTTTCGATACCATGTCTGCCTATGATTTTACAGCGATTGGCGAGGAACAAACGTCTGGTGATTTTTTTTGCAACATAAAGGAGATGATTAATAAATTCAACGTTATTGCCATGCCGGTTTTTGTAGGATCTGTTTACTACTTTAAGAACAATCACATTAGCAAATCGGTTTTTGCAAAAGCATTGGAGCTCAAGGAGAGATATGATGAACTAGATTTTATTCGGCTTAGAGGAAAGGAGAACGAAGAGCCTCTATTTGCACTATCAATGGCTTTATATAATCAACACCCTATTCCAGATAATGAAACTATAAAAGCTGATAGAATGTTCTACAACACCTCTAATACCAATGTTTTAAAAGGAAAAACTAAACTGAAAAGAGTAAATCAGGCTGATCAATCGACGATAGTGTGTGAACCCGCAATAGTGCATTTTAATGATAGTTATAGCGAAAGTGCAAATTATTTGATGGAAGAAGCACGATTAAAAATTGCAGGCAGGAACAGCACTTTAGCTGAGATTGACATTATGTTTAGGTATTACTTTAAAGAAAGGACAACCTCGATATTCAAATTTGTATTTAGGCCTATTTATCATTTCCTTCTTGGACCTTCAAAGGTTCATAGCAATAAAAGAGTCCAATGAAAATATTTCTTTCGTTTTTACAATCTAACACCAAACATCCTATAGCTGCTTATAGCTTTTGGGAACACTACATCAAAAATGGCATTGAAGAGGCAAAATGTAACTGGACAGAGTGTAAGGAAGTAGATTGGGCAAGAGGTTTAATACCGCAATCAAAAAATCAGCTGGATGAATGGAAGAGTTTTACCTGGGAGAAAACTGTAAAATTTATTAAACAAAATAAACCCGACTTATTTTTAAGCTATTTATATCCCGAACAAATAGACATACAGGCAATTTCCGAAATAAAAAAAATGGGTATTCCTTGTGTTAACTTCTTTTGCGATAACATCAGGATGTTTAAACAGGCACCAAAAGAGTATGCAATATTTGATTTAAATTGGGTACCTGAATACATGGCAACAACGCTTTATCAAAATGCAGGATACCCATATATTAATCTCCCAATGCCAATGTGGGTCGATTATCAATACCGTGGGCAACCTGTTATAGAAAAAAAAGAAATTTCATTTATAGGTTCAAAAGATGTTCAAAGACATTTATTGTTCGAAAAACTATTAAAGGAATATCCAAATCTTGATTTGAATATACGTGGTACAAGCTGGCTGGAGCAGAATGACAACGCTAAAAAACTATATAACCCGATCTGGAAAAAAGTAAAAAATCAAATTGATTTTATTTCCAGATTCGGGATTAAGTCCTATTTAAACAAAATTAAAGATGGCAGAATTAATCAGGTATCCTCGAGTGCAATTAAAAGCAAGCTAAAAGCAAAGCCAGATTTTAATGACTACATTAAAATAACGCGGGAAAGCCTGATCACCCTTGGCATAAATCGTTACCAAAGCTTTGATTATCCAATCAATAATCCAAATACTTATTCTCGGTTAAGAGATATTGAAGCTCCCATGTATGGTGCATGTTATTTAACCGAATTAGCACCAGGCTTAGATCAAATTTATGAAATCGGAAAAGACATCGAAGTATTTTCAAATCATACAGAACTTTACGAAAAAATTAAAGAACTAGAGCGGGACACAAAAAAGAGAAAAATGATAAGAGTAAACGGCCAGGAGAAGGCTTTGCATACCTTATCCATACCAAATTCAATAGCAAAAATAAACAGTTATTTCAGATCAAATCAATACCACACCAAATGATCTGGCTTAACCATTTAGTAGAGTAATTGCTAAAATTTCAGAAAATAAATCACTTTAAATTGAAAGGTAGGCTCATCATATACTTTAAAAAACAACATCTAAAAGATCGATGGTTTTGGGGAGACCGTTATCTGCGGTCGTTAGTTCATTTTTTCAGAAAAAAAAACATCAGCAGTTTAGAGCGCGTTTTCATAAATCTTTGCAAAGCACTTGAAGCAAAAAAAATATCATTCGTTAAAAACCTACCCTTTGACAAAATTAAAGATGAAGATAAAATTGTCGTACTTGGAATAGGAAAAAATGTATTAAGAGGTTATAATAAAAAAAACAAGATTATAGCTGGAATAGGTTTAATGACTCATCCAAATGAGTGGCCAACTTTATTCGAGGATTATCCAATAGCTACATATCTGCAGCATTCTACATGGACAGCAAGAATATATAATAAATGGTACGGAGAAAATACCTGTACAATATGGCCAGTTGGCATTAATACTTATTATTGGCAAGTCAAAAAAACATCTGCCAGAAAAGACATTTTAGTTTATGTTAAATTTTTATGGAATAAGGAAAGGAATGCAACCGAAATTTTAAAACCAATTCTTAACATTCTTGACAACCATCAAGTAAATTATAAATTGATAATTTATGGATCTTACACCATTAAGGAATACAAAAAAATATTAAAGAGCAGTATTGGGATGATCTTCCTTTGCGAGCATGAAAGTCAGGGACTTGCATATCAGGAAGCAATGGCTATGGATGTTCCTATATTTGCCTGGGATCAAGGATTTTGGTTAGATACCAATCGTTTTACCTGGAAAGAAAAAGAACCTGTACCCGCTAGTTCTGTTCCTTATTTTGATGAAACTTGTGGAGAAAAATTTAAGGACTTAGAAGAATTCAATACTAAACTACCAAAATTTATAGAATTCTCAATAAAGGGAAAATATGAACCTAGAGATTACATATTGAAAAACCTATCATTGGAAAAAAGCGCTGAAAGAATACTAGCGATTTTTAACGAAGCTTACGGATGAAGATTTTATTAATCATGGATCCAGGCATCCCTATTCCACCACCCCAATATGGTGGCCATGAACGTTTGGTTTATATGTTTGCAGAAGAATATACCCGTTTAGGTCATGAGGTGAGCTTATTGGCGGGACCTGAATCTCATATCTCCGGACAGGTGTATCCTTTCGGAAAAAACAACCTGAAAAGGTCAAAATGGCAAAAAGCAAAAGAGCTATTATTGGTCTGGAAGTTTTTATTAATAAAAAAAAGAGATTTCGACCTCATCCATAATTTTGGCCGTTTAGCCTATCTTATCCCGATACTAAACAGCCATGTAAAAAAGGTAATGATCTATGGAAGACCGGTGGCACAGAAAGGAATAAAAGCCGTTACCGCCTGTCCGCATAAGAACCTAATTTTTACCGCATGCAGCGACTACTGCGTTTCAACGGGTAACGTATCGGGCCGTTGGGAAACTGTTTATAATGCTATCGATTTTTCAAAGTATGATCCGGCCGATCAGGTGAAGCCCGATGCCCCATTAATGTTTTTGGGAAGAATGGATCAGATAAAAGGCTTGCATACCGCCATAGAAGTCGCACTTGAAACGGGAAACAGGCTTTTAATTGGCGGGAACATTCCTGATACCGCTGACAATTTGAGCTACTTTAAAGAGCAAATCGAACCAGAATTTGATGGTAAGCAGATTATTTATCTTGGTCCGCTAGACGACAGGCAGAAAAGTCATTATCTGAGCCAGGCTAAAGCTTTGCTATTCCCAATAGAGTGGGATGAACCTTTTGGCATGGTGATGGTCGAGGCCATGGCATGCGGCACGCCTGTAATTGGATTTAAAAGAGGTTCAGTACCAGAGGTAATCACTGAAGGCAAAAATGGATTTATTGTCGAAAACAAAGAAGCTATGATCCGGGCCCTTCAAAAAATTATAACAATTGACCGGGCTGCCTGCAGGGCATTTGCCTTTAGCAAATTCGATGTCTCAATCATTGCTAAACACTATCTCAATCTATAAGATGTTTAAAAAACTTATATCCAAATTGATACCTGCTAAATTTGTCCAAAAGTTAAGGGATGATTTAGGTGTGCCGTCGCAACGGAAAAGTTTAGAGGCACTCAAAAAGCTGGGGTTTTCTCCCGATTATGTACTCGACATCGGTGCCTACGAAGGTAACCGGGCGATAGAATTTAATCAAATATTTCCCGAGTCAAAAATCATGATGATTGAAGGCCAGCGACAAAAACAAGAAATATTATTACAAAAGAAAAAACTGCTACCAAATTCAGAAGTCAAAATTGCATTGTTAGGTGCTGAAAATAAGACGGTCGACTTTAATATCTATGATACGGCCAGTTCGATTTATAAAGAAGATAACGAAACGGGAGCTTTGATTGAAGAAATGGAGCTACAACTCTTAGATGATATCTTATTAACCACTGCTTTTTGCAAACCAGATTTCATCAAGATAGATACTCAGGGGTTTGAACTTGAAATATTAAAAGGTGCGGCAAAAACCCTCCAATCTGCCTAGGCCGTTCTGTTAGAAATATCATTCCTCAATATTTATAAAGGGGCACCTTTAGCTTCCGAAGTGATTGCATTTATGGAAAAAAACAGTTTCGTAGTTTATGACATTTGTTCTTTGATGAGGCGTCCCTATGATCGTGCATTATTTCAATCAGACTTTCTCTTTTTACAGAAGGATTTTAACCTGAGATCATCAACGAGGTGGGACTAAGGGGGAAAATAGTACTTGTTACATCAGGTCAGCCCTCACTAAATCCGCGTTTGGTGAAAGAAGCAGACAGCTTATTTGAAGCAGGGTACGATGTTACGGTTGTATATCTATATTGGAACAATTGGGGAACTGATTTAGATAAACAATTGCTAGCGGAAAAAAAATGGAAGCCAATTCAGGTTGGCGGCAATCCAGAAAATAACAAATGGATATATTTGCTAAGCAGAGCAAGACATAAACTTGCCAATATACTGGTCTCTAAATTTGGTCATCGTTTTAACGTAGCTGAACATGGTATCGCAAGAGGCAGCCAAAATCTTATACGTAAAGCCAAAAGCTTGAAAGCAGATTTATATATAGCACATAATTTAGGTGCATTGCCTGCAGCTGTTTTAGCCGCTAAAACTCATCAGGTTAAATGTGGATTTGATGCAGAGGATTTCCACAGGCAAGAAGTTACCAACGATTACAACTCAAGAGATTTTAAGCTTAAAAAAAATATTGAGGACAAATACCTGCCCAAGATAGATTACTTAACTACTGCCAGTCCTTTAATTAGTGAAACTTATAAAAAACTATACCCAACAATCAATCCAATAACGATTCTGAACGTTTTTCCATCTGAAAGAAAAACCTTAAAAAAGACGAAAGAAAGACTCAAATTATTTTGGTTCTCTCAAAATATTGGAAAAAACAGAGGGTTAGAAGATGTAATAAATTCTTTAGCCTATCAGGAAAATATAGAATTGCACTTACTTGGCTATAGCACGGCATCAATCAGGGAGTATTTCAAGAAACTGGCAGAACAAAGTTCTTTCCGACCTGAAAATATCTATTACTATTCCCCCATTCCTTCAACCGAAATTATAAAATTTGCTTCTCAATTTGATATCGGTTTGGCTACAGAAACAGGCTTCCCGTTAAATCGGGATATCTGCTTAACAAACAAAATCTTTACTTATATACAAGCGGGCCAGGCTATAATTGCATCTGATACGTCTGCACAAAAAAAATTCCTTAAAAGCTATTCCGAAATGGGCTTCATTTATAATAAGTCTAAGGTTTGTCAGCTAACCAGTATTATTAAGAATTATCTATCAAATCCAGAGTTACTGGAAGAGCACCAGGCAAAAGCTTTAAAATATGCCCGGAGTAAATTAAACTGGGAACACGAAGAAAAAAAATTCCTTAAAAATATTATAGATACAATTGGCAAATAAAAAGCTTTTAATTATTTCTCCTTACTTCCCTCCTTCTAATGCTGCAGACATGCAACGCATAAGAATGAGTTTGCCATATTTTCAGAAGTATGGCTGGGAACCAGAAGTGGTTGTGGTTGAAGAAACCTATAATGATATGATTAACGATTCTCTGCTTTTGACTTCTATTCCAAAAGAAATAAAAGTGCATAAAATAAAGGCCTTTTCAAAAAAATGGACCAGCAAATTTGGATTAGGAAGCATTGCTTTACGGTCATTATATTTTTATAGAAGGAAAGTCAACAAACTTTTAAAGGACAACCATTTTGATTTAATCTACTTTTCAACAACTCAATTTCCCGTGTGCATTTTAGGCGCATTTTGGAAGAAAAAGTTCGGCATTCCTTATGTTATTGATATTCAAGACCCCTGGCATTCTGAGTACTATCAGGATAAGCCAAAGTCTCAACATCCAAAAAAACATTGGTTCTCTTATCGGTTAAATAAATATTTAGAACCTATAGCCATGCGAAATGTAGATGGCTTAATCGGTGTATCTGAAGCATACATTAATACATTAAAAACCAGATATCCTAATTTAGTGCACAAACCCTGCAGCATTATAACATTTGGCGCGCATGAACCAGATTTTGACATTGCAGAACAAAATTCATGTTTATCTGAGTCTGTTTACAATACGGATAATGGAAAAATTAATCTGGTTTATGTTGGCCGCGGCGGCTTTGATATGCAACAATCAGTAAGTCTATTATTAAAAATTTTTAAAAAAGGAATAGATCAGGATGTTGATGCATTTAAAAACGTCCATTTTCATTTTATTGGAACCAGTTATGCACCAAATGGAAGTGGTATTCCAACACTTATGCCAATTGCAAACCGCCTGGGTCTTGCAAACTATGTTTCTGAATATACAGATCGAATTGGTTTTTATCAAAGTATAAATCACTTACTCCGCGC
The DNA here is from genome assembly GCF_014947265.1 of Pedobacter sp. MR2016-19. Classification (NCBI taxonomy): domain Bacteria; kingdom Pseudomonadati; phylum Bacteroidota; class Sphingobacteriia; order Sphingobacteriales; family Sphingobacteriaceae; genus Pedobacter; species Pedobacter sp. MR2016-19. The sequence goes on along the minus strand of NZ_JADCNK010000002.1, from coordinate 236,939 downwards.
TGATGGTTTAATTGTTGCCGGATCAAATGATCCCGCTTATACGGCTTCTAAGCTTTACCCTTACATTTTGGCAAAAAAAAACTTATTGGCGATTCTACACCCTAAAAGCAGCGCTGCTAAAATAATTGAAGAATGTAATGCTGGCTTTTTAACCACTTTGGAGAGTGATATAGATCAGGCGTTTGTTGTGTTTAAATTGTATTTTAATAATGTAAAACTGAAGGCTCTCCCATTAACCAATTGGCAAGAGTTTGTGAAATATAGGTCAGATTATCTGACAAAAAAACAAATTGACCTTTTTAACAGCATAATATCGAATAACTAACTTGATAAAACTAGCCATCATTACTACCCACCCCATCCAAATATTACGCTCCGGTTTTTAAACTCCTGGAAAAAACACACAGTTAAAAGCATTAATACCTGAACAATGGTTAAATAAAACCAAGGTTTTGGTCAACAAATTGAATGGAATATATCTTTGTTAAATGGCCATGATTATCAGTTTCTAGAAAATATTTCAAAAGCACCTGAAAACCATCATTTTAACGATATCATCAACCCAAGCATTCTTGATGCAGTGCAAAATTTTCAACCAGACGCTATCTTAATTTATGGCTGGTCTTCGAAAAGCTATTTAATAGCGCTGAGTTTTTTCAAAGGAAAAATACCATTTATTTAAGGGGAAATTTTCAGGCCTGTGATTTATTCTGTTACCTTCGCAAAGGCCAGCAGAAACATGGGTTTTAGCCGTAAATGAGGCCATTGCAGCAGATAAAGCAGCTTTGGTTTCGAAAAAAGTTGGCTACGGTATAGATCTTGTTAATCAGCCGTTAAGGGAAAAGTGTTTAAATCAAATGATCTGCAAGATCTCATGCAAAAATTAGGAAAACTGACAGAAAGTAAAGAAAAATTAACAAAAATGGGAATCCAATTCCAATATATTATTCAAATTGGTCATTCGAAAAACGAGTTAGAGCAATTATAGAAACTATTTGATAATAATAATGCAAAATAGCAATCCCACCAGACTTATTCTAACATTGTACCTTCCTGTTTTGGTTTCATATTCATTAATCAATAGTCCAATCATATCTTATTTTGTGGCCTGGTTTGGCTCACTTTTTATCTTCTATACCACCATATTATCTCCGGTAGCCATTATTAACCAGGATTTGCCCATCCACAAGCAAATTATGCGCCCCTTATTCCTCACGCAGCTCGTATTTGCAGGTTTTATGTGTACTACATCTATATTTTATTTTATGGATCATTTGGGTTACAGGTATTTAACGGAGATTAGTTATGGCGCACAATTTAAAGAAAATGAACAAACAGCAATCATCGCCAGTTGCCAGCGAATTAGTTTATTGGCTCATGCGGCATTGGTTACGGGCATGCTTTTAGTCCAAAAGCAGCATATCATGATTAAAAGTATAAAAACCTTTGAAGATGATGATTTTTTAATCTGGCTCAGCATTATTGTTTTTGGAATTGGTTCATTAGCACAAAGTTTTTCAGGCCTTAGCCAGATCGCTTTACCACTTACTTTGGTCGGAATCTCTTGTGCAGCAGTTTTATTTGTTAAAGGTTTCAACATCAAAAACATTAAATACCTGGGTATAGGCGCCACAATTTTCTTTCTTAACTTTTTACACGCCTCATTATCTGGCTATAAGGAACCAATTATTATCAATATTATTGTAATTGCTTGTGTATTCTTTCCCTATTACAAGAAGTTAATCCTTTATCTGGCTATTCCTGTGGCTTATGTATTGCTTTACTTCTTGCCTACCTATAATAATACCGTTCGGCAAAGCTGGAGTGGTGAGGTTAGCGCAGAAGAAGCACAGAGCGAGGCTTTCGAAAATCTGAGTACCAGAAATAAAGAAAAAATTGAAGAAACGAACTGGGGCTTTCTTACCAGAAGGTTAAGCGAAATAGAAATGTTCACACAATTTGTCGATTATGTTCCCAGCCATCATCCTTATTATGATTGGGAAATAGTAGAACATTCTTTGGAAGGACTCATCCCCAGAATTTTTTGGTCAGAGAAACCCAATATGGAAACCGTTTCGATGCAACGGGTTTACGATGCGGGGGTGGCACATCAAACGTCGACAGTTTCCGCTAAAACCCGGCCTGTTGTTGATGCTTATTTAAGCTTTGGTATCTCTGGAGTTTTCTTTTTTATGTTGTTATACGGAATGCTGGTACAACACCTATCAGATAAAGCTGAGGAGATATTTGGTGGTTACGAACTAGGTTGCGTAATTATGTTTAACAGTATTTTTCAGGGACTTTGGCGGGGAAATAACTTCGAATTCATGTTCAATAATATTTTCTGGGGTTATGTAATAATGTGGTTACTATTTTATCTACTCAGAACGATAAAGGTGTTAAACCCTAAATTTGACTAATTTTAACAAATGAAAATTATCCATATTACCGCCTCCTATAAACCCGCTTATGTATACGGTGGCCCCATACAAAGTGTAGCGAAGTTATGTGAGGCGTTAACAGTCTTTAGCGACAGGCGGTTAGCGGTTGGGGAAGATAAGACAACCCTACATGACCTAAAGGTATTAACTACAACTGCCAATGGAACTGAAGAATTACAGGTAAATACTGATACACCTATTTTAATTGATAACGTAGCAGTAAGCTATTTTAAACGCTGGACAAAAGATCACAGTCACTTTTCTCCTCAACTGTTACTTAAATTGAGGAAAGAAATCCTTCAAAGTCAAAACTCCAAACTCATTATCCACATCCATTCCTGGTGGAATTTAGTTTCGGTTTTGAGCTGTTTAGTTGCCAAATGGTATAAAATACCTGTAGTTTTGTCTCCCAGGGGAATGCTTACCACCTATACGTTTGGTAACCGGAATTCATTTTTTAAGAGATGCATTCATAAAGTAATGGGCAATCAGTTATTAAAATATTGCCATATCCATGCTACGAGCAATCAGGAAAAAAGAGACGTATCAGCAATTGTAACGCCAAAAAGCATCAGGATAGTCTCTAACCTGGTTAAGTTACCGTCAAAAGAATTAACTATTGAAAACGAAATATCAGACAATAAAAATCAAAAAAACTTTTTTAAAATCATTTTTCTTTCACGCATCGAAGAAAAGAAAGGCCTCGAATTATTGTTTGAGGCTTTATCCCTAATTAATTTCCCATGGCAGTTAACCATTGGTGGTACTGGGAATGATGATTATACGCGAAGTTTAAAAGAAAAAGCTGAAAAACTGAAACTTAGCGATCGGATTATTTGGCTTGGACTGGTGAGTAATGAGAACAAGTTTAATTTAATGGCAGAGCATGATTTAACTGCGCTCACCTCTTACAACGAAAATTTCGCTAACGTAATTGTTGAAAGTTTAGGTGTAGGCACCCCTGTATTGATCAGTAAATTTGTTGGCCTGGCTGATTATGTTGCAGATAAAAACCTGGGATGGATTACGGGGCTAGATATCGAAGAGATTAAAACCGGGATAATTCAGGCCTATCAGGATGTTGAAAAAAGAAAAAAAATCAGAGAAATTGCACGCTTACTAATTAATGAAGATTTTAACGATAATACTTTGGTTGAACAATACATGGAGTATTACCAGAAAATTTTAGCCCTGCCATCAGCACTTTAACGCTTACATGAACCGAAATTTTAGTTTCATTATTCTAACCTTTAATGAGCAGATTCATCTACCCAGGCTATTGGAATCCATCAAAAAACTCAACGCCAGGGTATTTATTCTGGATAGCGGCAGTACGGATGAAACCCGGAAAATTGCTAAAGACTATGGTGCTGAGGTAAAACAAAATCCTTTTATAAACCATCCCAGGCAATGGGATTTCGCCTTAAAAAATTTTAAGGTGGAAACACCCTGGACAATTGGCCTCGATGCTGATCAAACCGTTACACCGGAGCTATTTGAAATGCTAATCAACTTTAAAGATGAAGACCATTCTGATATCAATGGTATTTACTTTAACCGCAAAAACTTCTTTCAGGGAAGCTGGATCAGATTTGGTACTTTCTATCCGTTTTACCTTTTAAAAATGTTCAGGACAGGGATTGGTTTTTCTGATCTGAACGAGAACATGGATCACCGGTTTATTGTGCCGGGTAAAACCAAAATCTGGAAAAAAGGCTGGATATTGGAAGAAAATCTAAAAGAGAATGATATTGCTTTTTGGAAAGCCAAACATGAACGCTATAGTGATCTGGTGGCGCAGGAAGAGGTTGAAAGAATGTTAAAGCTACGGATGCAAAGTTTAAAGCCCAACTTACTGGGTAGTCCTGATGAAAAACGGGCATGGTTAAAACAATTATGGTGGAAACTTCCACTCGGATTGCGTCCCTATCTTTACTTTGGCTACCGGATATTTTTCAAACTTGGTATATTGGAAGGCTCTACTGGAATTAAATTTCATTATCTTCAAGGCTTCTGGTTTAGAAGACTGGTAGATAAAAAAATTAAAGTAATTCTAAAAGGTAGGCCATTAAATTTATAATACCGATATGACTCCAGAAGAAGCAAAAAAAGAAGCAAGTAAAAAGGCCATCAAATTTGTGGTTGCCCTGTTTATGTTATACATCATTTTTAGTCAGGGCAACCTGTTTATGAACAGTGTGATGATGCCAGGTTCCAGGTTTTACAACCCTTTTATCTCCGATCATTTAAATTATATACAGGGTTTAAAGTCGGCCTTGATCATACCTGCAGTATGGCTTATTAAAGCTTTTGGCTTTTATGTCATCTATAACGAAATGGATGTAATGGTTATATCGGGACCATATTTGCGGGTTAACTATTCGTGCCTGGGTTTAGGCGTAATGAGCTTTTTAGCTGCTTTTGTACTGGCATTTCCTGCACCATGGAAATCGACTTTTAAAATGCTGATAATCGGATTAATCACTATATACGTATTAAATGTGCTTCGCATTGCAGGCCTGGGCGTATTACTTGGTTTTTTTAAATCACAGCGCCATAATTTTAATTATCATCATGAAGCATTCAATATCCTTATATATATATGCATTTTTACCATATTATATCTCTGGATTAAAAAATGCAATAAACCAATCAATGCTCAATAATATTAGTAAATTTTGTTAAAAACGCAGTTACATAAAGATTTCGATACCGGAAACTTTAAAATTGGTGCCTCCGTAATCAAACAGTTTCTGTGGTATTTTACCGATATTATCTTTTTTAAGAGCCGCATGGTGCCATTCAGCTCAGTACTTGTCTCTTTTTTAAGGTTATTTGGTGCCAAAATTGGTAAAGAAGTACGTATAAAACCAGGTATCCATATTAAATATCCCTGGAAGCTGGAGCTGGGCGATTATAGTTGGCTTGCCGATTGTTATATCGATAACCTTGATCAGGTTAAAATAGGCAAAAACTGCTGTATATCTCAACAAGCAATTTTGATTACGGGTAATCATAATTACAAAGCGACCAGTTTTGATCTGATAACGGCCCCCATAATACTTGAAGACGGCGTATGGATCGGTGCATCGGCCAAGGTTTGCCCCGGGGTAATCCTGTATAGCCACTCGGTATTGACAATGGGAAGTATGGCTACTAAAAACTTGATGCCCTACACCATTTACCAGGGTAACCCGGCGGTTAAGATCAAAGAACGTATAATAGAATAAGATTTAAATTTCTATGATTACCTATCAAAGGCAGCTGTGAGCTGCCTTTGTCTTTACTTTCCCAAGACAAAAAAAATATAATGACAAATATCAATTCTTTAAAGTTCTTTACATTGTAAATTAGTTATGTGTCATTTTTTTATTGAACTTTGCAATATTCGTCGTCATAAACTATTTCAGTTGCCCAATTTTAAACTAATCAAGAACAAGTATTCCTTGTCTTCCAAGCTTATTTTACTTACTTTTCTGATCGGGATCGTAAACCTGTTCTTTTACGATTACATGAGTACACAGGAAACTATTATATTTCTATCTATCCTGTCCATGCGCTATCTTCTTTTCATCCTGATTAAACGCAGGTTTGAATTTAGCAAATATCTATTGATAATCATTATTCTAAGAAGTATCCACCGCCTTTATGTGGTAATGGGTGAGGCAGAAGTTAATCCAGTGGCCAAAATAAATCTTTTATTACAGGCTGTTATTTCTATCCTGGCTTTTGCAATCCTGTATATTATCCCAAAGCTAAAGGAGTGGATTAATGAGAGAAGAAAATATGTTTCTGCTACCCCGGTATCAAATCTGTAGCATTAGTTTTAGTTCATCAGCATCCTGACAAGCATAATTTAAGTAAAAACTGACCTGCATTTCTAAAAAAAGCCCGCGATCTGTAAGCATTGATTCATCTAAATATGCATCTGATACGACTATCTTATTTGTTTAACAGAAACTTGACTGTATCCTAAATTCATTATTACACCAATTCCAAAAATGTAACTGAAGAAGAATAGCGGTAAATGATTTAAATATGACTTATACCTGCCAAAACAGCGTTGATTTACAAAAGATTAATTCTTGATTTTCAGATAAACGGTAAATACAGACCCCTCTCCCAAATTACTATTTACAGTAATCTTTCCACCAGAAGCCGTTATAATTTCCTTAACAAGATACAGCCCAATACCTGAGCCCTCACCAGATTGCGAGATTCGTTGGTATTTTCCGAAGATATCATTTAAGTTATGTTGAGCAATTCCCATTCCGTTATCTTCTACAGCAATCACCATAAAATCCCCTTCACGATGGGTTTTAATAAGTATTTCCGGTTTTCTTTCCTTTGAACGGTATTTTATGGCATTATTGACCAGGTTATAAATTATGCTACGCAGCTTACGACGGATATATAAGATTTCAGAAAAACCAATGTCAGTTTTTATACTTCCAGACGATTCAATTATCTGCGGGGCAAGCGTGAGCCTGACATCCTCCAGAATATGCTCAAAATCGAGCAGTTCCTCCACTGCCTTATAACGATGCTCCTGCTCACGGGAATCGGTTAGCTCGTAAATGATTTGTTGCATTTTGGTCAGGCTATTTTCCACCTTTTCCAAAAGAACCGGAAAACGTTCCATACCTTTTTCTGGTAGTTTCCTCAGCATGTCGATGGTAAGGCTCAGACTGGTGAGCGGCGTTTTTATATCATGCGAAATAGTGTCCAGAAGCAGTTCATGTTCAGCAATCAGTTTTTCCTGCTCCTTTAAATCGCGTATCCGCATCGTAATTTCTACAAAAGTGATGATCACGCCATTGGTCTTCTTATCGCGCTGGACAATATAAGGCAGAATATTCATCTGATACCAACGCAGGTCTGTCGTCTGGATTTCCTTTTCCAGCACTTCCCCACAATCAATAACATGCTTAATGTTATCGATAATAGTTGGAAAACGAAAATTTTCTTTGATATCTTCAATAGGCCTTCCTACATCAGTATACTTTAAACTGAACTGGCGCATGGCCGGAGGCGTGAATTTTCTCAGTATCAAATGTGCATCGACAAAAAGCTGGGGAATAATCGTATTTCTGAAATAGTTTTCCAGCTCTTCGTTAAGTTCAATAAGTGCACTGATCCGCTCGGTTTTGTTTTGCATGCATTTAGCCTACAGGTTGAGTCTGAATCGGCACTGCAAGATAGATAATAAATTTAACGGAAAAACATTATTATTGCCTATAAAAGCACAACAAATGAATGTTATCCTCGCTTCTACTTCTACCCTATTTGGCGGCAATTACCTTGAATACCTAAAAAATGAGCTTATTACGCTTTTTACCGGAATAGATGAAATTGTTTTTATTCCATTTGCCAGGCCTGGAGGCATTTCACATGAAGAGTATACGGGCAAAGTCCGCGAATTTTTCTCCCAGCTAAATATCAGTGTTAAAGGTTTGCATGAATTTAATGATCCCATTCGCGCCATTGATGCAGCCAAAGGATTTTTTACTGGTGGAGGGAATACCTTTCTTCTGGTAAAAACGCTGCATGAGCTGGGATTGATGAAGCATCTTAGTGAAAATATCAAACTGGGCAAACCTTATTTGGGCTGTAGTGCCGGAAGCAATATTGGTGGCTTGAATATGAAAACCACCAATGACATGCCTATCGTGTACCCTGCCTCTTTTGAATGTATGGGCTTGGTTCCTTTTAACCTTAACCCTCATTATCTTGATCCAAATCCGGAGTTAAAACATAACGGAGAAACAAGGGAAACGAGGATTATGGAATTTCTAACCCAGAACGATACCAAAGTAATAGGCTTACGTGAAGGCAATTGGATCAGGATATTAAATAATAAAATAACTACTGAAGGCAGTGAAAACACAAGAATTTTTGAAGCAGGCAAAGCCCCCTATGAGTGCCCACCGGGTAGTTCCTTGTTATAATTAATTTATTGAAGAACGATACAGCGGCAGAAAAAATAAAAACTCAAATAGCTACAAGTTATGATCAATTTAGCATCATAAACTTGTAGCTATTATTCTTCTCATGTATTAGACGGATAGTCTATAAAGTTATCAATTATGATGCTGCAACGCTGGTCTTTTTTCGTGAACGCAGGTAGATCACCAATCCGCCAAAAGCTACAATTAATATGATTGGAATGATCAATGTAGCACGCAGAATTTCAGGACCTGCCAGATTTTTGGCATTGGCAAGCGCCTGTGCAAATGCAGAATTTTCAGGAGCTTTTAAATACGCATCAAACGAGGCACCAGTTGGTAAATGTTTAACGATCAGGTTATCGTAAAAACTCCCCATAAACATGGTATAAATAGAAACAGCAAACATTCCCGCACCACCCATCAGGTTTAAGCCAAGAGCTCCTGATTTAGGAACATTCTCAGCGACGAAACCAATCATCGTTGGCCAGAAATAACAAACGCCTATACCGAAAACAATTGCAGCGAAGAAAACTGAATTTCCTGTAAAAGTGCTTAGCATGTAAAGTCCGGCTGCAGCAAATATTGCAGATAAGAGCAGTACCCCCTGAGGAGCAAGACGGTGTACTACAGGTTCGGCAAAACCCCTGCCAATTACCATGATCCCGGTTGTAAGGGTAAGCAATAGAATGGCATTATCTGTTACATTTTTAAGCAGCAAGCCTATCCATTGTCCTGTAAACAATTCTGTAATGGCGGTGCCGAACATGCAGATGAACATAAAAATAAACAATGGAGAAAGTACTGCTTTGTACATATCTGAACTGGAATAACCAGATGATACCCTTTCGGTAACGGGGAAATCTAACTTTGAAAACAGATATCCATAAATTAAAGTAGGAATAATCATCATGGCCACCTGCACTTTCCAGCCCAATCCAAGGTGAACAAACAAGGTAACCAGCAGTGTACCAATTACAATACCTCCGGGAAACCATAAGTGAAAATGATTTAATTTGGTTGTTTTATTCTCCGGGTATAAAGTGGCAACCAGTGGATTACAGGCGGCCTCTACAGTACCATTGGCAATGCCGATCAGCAAGGTAGATAAAAACAGGCTCCAGTAGCCCTGCGCAAAAACGGTAAGGATAATTCCCGCCAGGTGAAAAATAAAGGCCATGACCAGCAAACGTTTCATGCCAATCATATCCACTACAAATCCTCCAACCACAATGGCCAATGGAAAGCCCCAGAAGGCAGCAGCCGTAATGGTGCCTAACTGTGAAGTACTTAATTGAAAATCGATCCCAAGCTGGTTCATTATACCAGCACGGATGCCGAAGGAAAGGGAGGTGACTAATAATGCAAGACAACTTGCCCAGAATAGTTTTGTGGTTTGAATGTTAAGCATGTGCTCAGATTTAGGTTATAATTAGTTTTAATTTCGCAATAAGAAAAAGATTTTTGAACAAGCAGGTAGGTTGTTCCTGAATAGGAATCCAGGCAGGTAGTTTATTTAGATTTTTGGCTACAATTTTAAGGCAGGAAATACGCTGGCATTTAAACCAGCCATTTAATTTAATGAGTAGGCGCTCCTCCATTTTTCTGGAATATTTGGTTTTATACAAGCGACAAGCGCAGTGTTATGATTAGATTATGATCATTAATCGCCATAATAATAAACAATTGAATCGATTAATGCAATGGATGATGACAAACTTTGTTCTTTTGCCTGTGAGATCTGATCGAATAACAGATTGATTAATACGGATTGTATTACGAAACGATAAATTTGATTTTCTCCGTTTCATTCTATAAATTGAGGCGGAATTTTATCCAAACTCCATTAACCTTTATGAAAAGATATCTTTTTATTATCCTTTTAGCAATCTCTTTTTCAGTACAGGCACAGTCTAATGCCGGGAATTACAAATACATTATTGTACCCGAGAAATTCAGTTTTCTCAAGCAGGTTAACCAATACGGCTTAAATACCCTGATTAAGGCTTTTTTTGAGGAAAAAGGCTTTACTGTATATTTTGACAATGCCGAAATACCGGAAGAAATTGCGACAGATAGATGCAAGGCCCTGGTAGTAGAACTGCAGGAAAAAAACAGCATGTTTGTTACCAATCTTACCCTTTTACTTAAAGATTGTAAGGGTGCTGTAGTGATGAAGAGCAAGGAGGGAAAAAGCAGAGAGAAAGAGTATGAAACTTCTTATAATTTTGCCTTGAAAGATGCTTTGACATCTTTTAACGATTTAAAGTATATAGCGGGTAGCCTCCCTGTGGCGACAAGTGTAGTACTAGCTAATACAAATACAGAGGCCAAAACTGCACCTGTACCTGCTGAACAGCCTATGGCGACCAAAACAGAACAACAAGGAGCAATGTTATATGCACAACCTATAAGCAATGGCTACCAACTGATAGATGCAACACCTAAAATTGTAATGACCTTACTAAAAACCTCAATGGAGGATTGTTACATTTCGAACAACGGGAGCGCAAATGGCATAGTTTTAAAAAAGAGCGGAAGTTGGTTTTTTGAGTACTATAAAAACAATGCGCTCATTTCTGAAAAACTATCGATTAAATTTTAGTTATAGGAGATTGGATCTTATTTGTAATTCAATCGAATATGTCACGTTGAGCTCAGCCTGTACTGAGCTTGACGAATGTATCGAATGCCTTGCAACACCTTAACCAGACCCTTCGACAAGCTGCCATCGACAGACTCCAATAGAAAAGCCGTCATTGCGGGGAACGAAGCAATCTTAATGCGCACGCTAATAGCGATCGTTGTAAGATTGCTTCGTCGCTGAAAAAGCCTTCTCGCAATGACGATGCCTCAGCGAGATATTTCCGTTAAAATCTCCTGTCATTCATATTGATTTTATACCATAAATTAATCCTCAGGATAACAATTCTATATCTATTTAGTAATTGGTTAATTTCTGGAATTTAATTTAGCACCTGCCCGTAAAATCAAGCAATTGTAGAATTCATTCAGAAAACGAACGCTTTTTCACCTGATTTTTATAGCTGTTCGTCGATTGTTTACCTGTGTTGGTATAATATCCTGATTGCTGCTGCAACGTTTCTGTAATACCTGCGTCTTATCATTAAAACAGAAACAAAATATTATAAAAATATAAACAACAGCATTATGAAAACCTCTATCAAAACCCTAACAAAATCAGTATTAGCAGCTATCGTTTTAAGTTCTGCTATTTTCTCCACAAGTGTAATGGCAGACGAGAAACAGCCAATCAAAATGTCGGCACCTAAAAACATCAGCCAGGTTATTGTAAGTGGAAATGTGGAAATTATATTGGTACAAGGACAAAAAGAAAGTGTAAATTATAATGATGATAACACCGGAAAAGTAAAAGTGATCCAGGATGGCCATGCACTAAAAATCACTTCGGCAGATGGTAATACAGCTAAGATTACCGTTTATGTAAAAGATATCTATAGAATCCAGGCTTCTGAAAATGCAGTGGTAAAAACTTCAGGTAAATTGGATTCGAAATACCTTCAGTTATTCTTAAAAGGAGATGCTGTTGCCGAGATCAATTCAAATACAGAAAGTTTGTATACCGTAATTGAAGGTCGTGCAGATTTAAAATTAAGTGGAGCTACAGCAGAACATATCTTGGTAATGGGAAGCACACCAAAATTGAATTTAGACAGATTTGCTGCACTGAAAACTCAAATGAGTTCGCCAGTAACCGAAACAACACAAACTGCTTCATTAGCAAAATAATAGATAAAATTAAACAGTCGAAGAGCGGTGGAATCTATTCATCGCTCTTTTTTTGTTTATACGGCGCTTAATCATAAGCTACAGCATAATTTTTGGCAAAAGCATTACATTTTACCGGAGTAAGACGCAAGCAGGCTAAATAGTTTAATGCGAGGAGCAAATTGGAGCTGGTAATGGGCAAACGTCCGAATAAACGCTGGGCAGCGGATGAAACTTCCCTTACACCTTCATTTAAAATACCTGCCAAATAAAAAGGATTGGAGATTTGAGGAGATGAATACCATTTCTGGCATCATTTTCCCAATTTACGCACTGTCATTTACTTTTATATGCGCTAAATCATACGTGGTTCGCCTTCGATAAAAACCGTTCTACTAATTCTTCCCATTCCTGATCTAATGATAATTGTGGCCTTTTTTCACCAGCTTTAGCATACCAATAATCGGCATTCCAGATGTCGCCTTCTTTGCGGTGCAGATAGGCGTGGATGCGGGCAGAGGCAATATCCTCTAAATGGTCGACCTGGTTATGTGCCGTATACCAATCTCCTTTTGCATCGTACCAAAGTGCCCGCAGCTGAACCGACATATTGCTTTCTGGCCTATCTTTTTCTAATGACTTTTTAAATTCAGCTATATTCTTCATTAACTTCTGCTTCTATTTTAACTATTATACAAAATAATTGTAAAACAGTATGGTAGCCACCTGATAAAAAATTATTTTGATTGATATCCTGTAGCTTTTCACATTCTGTAACATTAAGATAAAACACTACATTACAAATACTTATAGATCATTTCACAGTTTTCGATATTCGTTTAAGCTGCCCATTTTTTGTAAAACGGTGCATTAACATAAAAACCATCTCCTGAAAAACTTGTTGTAAAAATGGGCATCGTTATTAATCGCCCCTTTAAAAAAGCAATTATGAATTCAGGAACTATTGTATACAGCAATTTAGAAGAGCTCTCAAAAAGTATTTATCAATTAACAGATGGCGAGGCTGACATTAAAGGCTGGCCGGTAAGAAATGAAGCCGGCGACCCGGTTGGAAAAGTGCGCGACCTCCTATTCGATCCCGAGCAAAATGCAATACGGTATGTTATTGTGGAACTTGCTGATATGGGCGAAGACTTGGAAGAAAAAGCTGTGCTGATCCCAATCGGCCTCGTAAATTTAGGTGAGGGTAAAAAAGAAGTTATTTTACCCGATATTCACCATGATCAGTTCAGGGCAATGCCGAGATATATTATTGGTGAAGTTACGCCTGAGTTGGAGAACCAAATCCGCAACGTGATCGGCAGTCCGGCGGCATTGCGGATGGAGGATGAAATTGTAGAGATTGACTGTGCAAACTTTTATCGTCACCATCATTTCGATAAGAATAGTTTTCCGGAACAAAATCCCAGAAATCATGATTCTGATCCATTAATTTAATTAATGTGTTAAATTTTGCTAGTGGTGCATAGGCGTCGCTAATTATAGTTGCATTAGAAAAAAGAGGTTGTATAACACATACCATTTCACCTTGAATGCTGTCAGTTGAGCTTGTCGAACCACCTTAAAACCTATTTAACAGGTCCTTCGACAAGCTACCATTGACGTTATTTCGAAAATCATTACTAATCAGCACTTTAACCGCTTTTGCATTTCCATCCAGCTAGGCCATAGCACGGTATCCCCGTTCTACCTAAATCCGGCCTAACAAATTTTTCGGGCTGCACTGCCCAAGCCAACCTACTAGCTTCGAAAGAAAACGGCGAAGCCCTCATGAATGCAGCTGAAAGTTATAAACAACATATGAATAAATTTTCAGCCGGTGTTTTTTTGTTTTTTCATGTGTCTTTATGTTTTCAATGGCATTCAAGCTAGCTCCGCTGGTCTTTTTGACACCAAAAAGAAAGAGCCCTTCGGCGGCGGCGAGCCGAGGCAAGACCGCGCCGTAGGATAAGAGAAGACAATTATACGTCACTCATATTGATTTTAAACAATTAATTAATCCTCAGGATGACAAATCTATATTTATGATACATCCTCGTTTTTTGAAACTTGCTATTTTAATTTCGGTAAGCTGGATCAATTAAATATTTGCCCTTCGCGATAATCATGCATGATACTCTCCAGCTTACCTGACCTAAAATGAAGGGTTACTGTTGAAGATCCGCTGGTGCTTGCACTTACAAAGTCTGAAAAGCCAAACTGCCAATCGTCGTGATTATTCATATCGGGATCGTACGGTTTGTTTAATGGTTTATCAGAAAGTACAAATCCGTAAGCTGCATAAGCTGGTAACTGATGGATTTTGATCAGCTTTGCTGTTAAACCTGAAACCGGATCATCAACTTTTATCGCCGTATCATCAGCCGCATTTTCAGGCCATTTGTTTACTGGTGTGGTGAGGCCACCGCCTGTAGCAATCTGCTGCACTTTGTCTCCACTAAAAAGCAGCACTATACGATCTAAGGTTCCGGTATTGTTATAAATAGTGAGCGCATAATAATAAGGAAGGAGTTGACCCAGGCTTTCCGGCGAACTGTAGGGCTTGTGCCCAAAAATTGCCACATTCTGAAAGTCGAGCGTCGGGCCAGCCTTTTGCAGCTGGGCGTATACTTCAGCGTGCGAGCTGCCGATCTTTATTCCCCATTTTTCTCCCTTTGTTATCGTTTCAGAATAATTTCCCTGTTTTTCCTTTTTACATCCAGCGATACAAAATAATACGAACAAAATTGGTAAGATTTTTTTCATTAGTGCTTAGTGTTAATTTAAAATGTAAACGTGGATATCACGGTGCTTGCTACAGGCTGAGGTAAATAAATTTAAAAGAGTTTATTCAGCTATCAAATGACCAGTAGCTGACTGAGCAATATAATAGATTTGTGAATTCATTTTGATTTATTTAACTTCAACTACTTAAAGGCCAGCCATGAAGCGTATTTTATTTCTATTATTGATCTTAATCAATATATCAGCTTGCAAAAAAGACACTGATCATATCACGAGTGAAACCTTGAGTGGCAAATGGTCTACCGGAGGGTATGACCTCGAGCTTTACAACGCTTCCGGAATCAAAGTTAGCCATATCATAGCAGATGCTCTAAAATCCTACTGGACATTTGATGATAAACAGGTAAAAGTTTCTACTGAAATTAATACATCAGTAAAGTTTTCAGACTATATTTTGAGGAGAAATGCTGATAACCGCATCCTCACTTTCAGCAATCCTAATTTTGCCGCACAGAACACTTGGAGCATTGTAGCACAGACCGATCAGTACTTGCGGATTAGCTCGGAGGTAACAGATAAACAATCGCTCATTTATGGAACTAACCAAACTGCTGCAAGAGGTGTGATGAATATCTACCTCACAAAGGAATAAATCTGATTATCTCCGGTCAACGTTAAAAGAACAGCAGTATTTGGTTGATTATTCAGAAAAAACCGTTGCTGGATCCAGCTCTTTAAAAAGATAAGGTGGGTGTTGTGGCAAAGTACCATGGCTAACTGTAGCAGGCATATCCTCTTTCATGGTATTGATATCTTCAACCGTTACCTTTCGGTTTAAAACATCATACGTTGCGCTGGTTTGCTGGCCTGCACCCGCGTTAAACGTTTCCATAAAGGTAAAAACAAGTTCGTTATCGATAAAACGGTACCTGGTTTCGCGGTTACCTACCGGACCGCTGCCGTAAGTTGATATAATTAAATTTCTTTTTGCGTCTATGCTGATGTCTGCACTGTCATACTGCTGGTAATCACCATTAATATAGGCAGCGCCAATGGCCAGCCAGGCGCTGGCGTATAAACGGTATCCACCTTCCGGCTGTTTCAATAAAACTAAGGTAGGCCGTAAATCTGTACTGTCTGTCTTGTTCTGGAGCACCAAAACTACATCTTCCAGTTCGTCATTATTTAACAGACCTTTGGCATCCATTGCAATTTTATACAATCCGGGAACAAAATCTTCAATGCTGTTTCCGCTTGTTGGAAATTCGATTTCCGACGCTTCTTTCGGGCTTTCTTTTTTAGGGCTAAGAATTACTTCCTGTGTATCGCGCACAACAACACGATCAGGGTTACTGATTGCTGCCTGTTGAGGTTTCATACCTGCGCCAAACCAATGCAGTTTATACATCAATGCAATAGCCATCATCATCATGCACGCCAAAATCCCGAGGATAATTTTAGTCTGTTTCTTCATCGATTGTTTATGGTAAATTTCCTACGGCTTTTATTTATTTTTTAGCTGGCAACTGTTATAAATGGCAGCAAATGTTAATTGAAATTATTTAATTTTTATTGAACTCCAGTATTATTTTTATAAAATTCTCTCTGTCATTAATGCTCTGACATTTTTAAAGGTTCAGTATAAATGAAATAGCCAAAACCACCGGACGTAAAATCAATTCTAATCCTTATTTTTGGCGATATATATCCTTAAAAGGAATATCTCAATACTGCTTTAAATCCAATGATAACAATAAATAATTTCCCGATACTGTTCCGAAATCTGATACTCCTGCTTTTTACCTTTCTTGTTACGGGTAATGCATTTGCACAAAAAGACAGGTTAGCAGATAAGGGGCAGGATGTATCCATTCTTTCAGATTCTGCTACACTGACCAAAGGCGATTACCTTACACACCTGGAAAAAGTATTTGAAACGGTTAATAAAGTGCCTGTAACGGTTGGTTCATTTAAGAAACTCAAACCTATAGAAGCACATTTAATCCAGGATGAAGCCGCGCTGGCACTGCTAAAAAGCCGCTTGACACAGCGTGACAGGTATCCAAATCTGCAAAACCTGCAGATGGATCAAACCTTATTGGCAGAACTACAAAGCAATAACAAAGATTGTTTAGCAGACCTTGATGAATATGAAAAGGAATTACGGGCATTAAAAACCGAAATTCTTAACCTGCGTAAAGATACCGTACTGATTAAAGTGTTTACAGTACCTGCAGTGCAGGTTATGTTTAAAAGTGAATTTGCAGAACTAAAGAAGAAACGTTTAGTGATGGATAGCTTGTTGAAAACGACTACCTTATCAATCAATAACCTACAGGCCAGAACTTCTTCCAATCTCATCAA
Organism: Pedobacter sp. MR2016-19; assembly: GCF_014947265.1. Taxonomy (NCBI): domain Bacteria; kingdom Pseudomonadati; phylum Bacteroidota; class Sphingobacteriia; order Sphingobacteriales; family Sphingobacteriaceae; genus Pedobacter; species Pedobacter sp. MR2016-19. Next base: position 219,694 of record NZ_JADCNK010000002.1, on the reverse strand, counting down.
TATTAAAGAGTTAATGTATCTTACCGATAGCCAGCTTGATGCGGTGAGCATTAAAGCTTTTGGTAAAGAGCGCCGTTATTTATGGGAATCAGTAAACAAGCCGGCGAATAAAAGTATGGGGTTCCGCAGGTTTATTAAAGGAGAGCAGGAAATATCGCGGTATTATTTCATATATACAAGGAGCAGCAGAATCTTGTTACTTTTTACCTGTACCATATTTTTCTTCTGGGTATTCTTCAACTTTAGAAGCGTAAAACAGCGGGGTCGTTTAGAAACACTTGATGGTTTTTCGCTGATCAGTCCGCAGCCCTATTTAATCACTTTCATTATGCTCTTTGCACTGGCGCCTATTTTCGATTTGAGGGCGCCTGCACTATACATAGAAGCAGTAGAGATTATCCTCGCGATTTTGCTCACTGTATATTTCCGCAAAAGGTTAAACTCAAAGTTATTTTACTATTGGTGTTTATTTGTGATACTCCTTCTTGCACCCGTTTTCTTACGTCTTTTGGGTATGCCACCCAGGTACCAGCGCTGGCTCCTGTTATTCCTCACTACCAGTTCAGTTGCCTATGGTGTTATGGTATGGAAAATACTCGATGAAAAAGCCAAAAAATACAAAATGATCCTCATCACAGGATTTATATATGTTGGCTTTGCCATCATTGCCACATTTTGTAATTTATTTGGCCGCTTTACCCTCACGCAGATTTTTTATTCAACCGGGGTAAGCTCACTTTTAAATGCCATATCCTTAACCATTCTGGCCAAAGTATTGGTAGAAGCCTTTTTATTGCAGATGAAAAGCAGCAGGATTCGGAAGGGATTTCCGGAATATTTTGACTGGCTACCTGTAATATCAGGACTTAAAAGGCTCACAGGTATTGGTGCTACCCTAATCTGGTTTGTAATATTTACCACCAACCTGAATATATTTAATGGCCTCTACGAGTCGGTAATGGAAGTCCTTACTGAAAAAAGAACTATAGGCAGTTTCTCTTTTACCTTTGGGGGCATTGTATTGTTTTTGGGTATTATCTGGATTGCCAACTTTTTGCAAAAATACATTGCCTATTTCTTCGGCGATACTGGCGATGATAATTTTGAGGATAACAAAGGAGAACGTTCGAAATTACTGGTAACCCGTTTGGTGTTATTAATTGGAGGCTTTTTAATCGCTGTTGCAGCTTCCGGGCTACCAATCGATAAAATAACGGTTATTCTGGGTGCGTTGGGCGTTGGAATTGGGTTGGGCTTACAGAATATTGTAAGCAATTTTGTATCAGGGATTATCCTTATTTTTGATAAAACCATCAGAATAGGCGATATTGTAGAACTAAGCGATAAAAAAGGCAGGGTGAAAGAGATCGGTGTTCGTGCGAGTACACTGCTTAGCGAAGAGGGTGCCGAAATCATCATTCCCAATGGTGCCATCCTATCCAATAACATTATTAACTGGACGCTGAGCAATAACCAGATGCGCGTAAACATTTCTTTATCGATTGCCAAGCCATTTAATACCACCGATGTAGTCAACCTGATCAGGGAAATTATAGGCGAAAACGACAACGTGTTTATTAGCAAAGAACCGGTGATCATGATCAGTCCGGTGAGCAAAATCAACAGCAAAATCAACATTTATTTCTGGTGTAAGGATATTTCAAAGGCTGATCTGACCAAAAGCATGATCAATGCACAGATTTTTGAAGCCTTCGAACAAAAAGGAATTGAAATTTTATAATAATAAATTGCATGAATACTTTTTTCCTTTCCGGGTTATATGTCTACCCTATTAAATCATTGGGTGGTATCAGTCTTGAAAAAGCCCAATTAGAAGAAAAAGGTCTACAATACGACAGGAGATGGATGCTTGTTGATGAAGAAGGCATATTTATCACACAAAGAAAATATTTCGAACTGGCCTTGCTTGCGGTGAATATCAATAATGGCAGGCTGATCATATCACATAAAATAAACAGCAACCAAACCATATCTTTTGATCTGCAGGAAGATAACGGTATACAGATTCCGGTTGTAATCTGGAATGATACCACTTTTGGCACTGAAGTAAATACCGGGGTAAGCAACTGGTTTTCTGATTTCCTGAAATTTAAAGTAAAACTGGTAAAAATGCCGGTGGCGGAGAAAAGAATGGTAGACCCAAGATATGCATCGCACAATGAAGTAGTAAGTTTTGCAGATGGTTATCCTTGCCTTATCATAGGCCAATCTTCGCTTAACGGGCTAAATGAAAAACTCGAAAACCCGATAAAAATGGATCGTTTCCGTCCAAATTTTGTTTTTACAGGCGGGGAGCCTCACATTGAAGACAGTTTTAAAGCATTTTACATTGGCAAGATTCTATTTTCGGCGGTAAAACCCTGTGCAAGATGTGTACTCATTACCATTGATCAGCAAACAGGCGAAAAAGGACAGGAACCATTGAGGACATTGGCCGGTTACCGTACAGTTGGTAAAAAAATCCTATTCGGGCAAAATTTACTGCACCAGCAAAGTGGGGTAATTAGTGTGGGTGACGAATTAAAGGTGATGACATGGAAGGCTTAAGATGGAATGGATATTCCGGTAAAATTCTCAACAACCTTAATTTCTTATTGGTAAAAAATCTTAAGACTTTAATTATTCAATATTTTCTGACCACCTTAGCCACCTGAGATCACCTAAGCTCATTCCGTGACGCAAAATGCTTTATGTTAGTGCGCAAACTTTTCACCGCATTTAACGTTTAACGAATACTTTGCACCTTAAATACAGGAAAAAAATAATTTAATATTCATTGAATGAAAGAAGCAATAATTGTAGCTGCAGGTAGAAAGGAGTACGAAAAACTGATTACAGTATGGGAAAGTTCTGTAAGGGCAACACACCATTTTCTTTCTGAAAATGATATTATGACCTACCGCTCGCTGATTTTAACTGAATATTTTGATCAGGTAAGGTTATACGCTGTTAATTTTGAAAAAGAGGTGATGGGTTTTATAGGCATCAACAAAAAATCGATCCAGATGCTCTTTATCCATCCCGATGCCAGGGGAAAAGGACTCGGTAAAACATTGATTGATTTTGCTAGAGATAAACATGATGTCAATACGGTAGATGTAAATGAGCAAAATGAACAAGCAGTAGGTTTTTATGAAAAGCTTGGTTTTGTAACCTTCGAACGGAGTGAGCAGGATGGAGCAGGAAAACCTTTTCCTATACTTTCTATGGCCCTACAGCAGTAAAAATTTGATTATCGTTAGCAAACAACTTTTCATCTAAACTATGCCCGGAAATATCACAGAAAAACTGTTAATGGCCATCGCAATAGGTGCTGCATTTGGATTATTTTACACCCAACTGCTCAACATGCATGGTTTTACCAAAATCAAATACAAACATTTAGCGCTTGGCATTGGGGCGGTTATTTTTCTCCTTGGGCTACACAGCTTTGAGGCCGCAGGTATAGCCTTTTTTATTATTGGTATAGGAATTTTTGTGCTTGCCATTGCCCTGATGGCAAGGGGCACAGCCGATTCGCTTAAATCGCTATCTGCTAAATTCTCATCAAGTAACAAACAGCAGAATACCGAAGGCCAGCGATTAAACAAACCCGGTTTAAGTAATTATGCGGGTGTAATATTTCACTATGTGGTTATTATACTCATCTCGTTATCGATATTTACCTATTCGAACGATACCTTACTTAATCAGGAAAAAATGGAGCGGTTGATCAGTGATGCCATTTTTCAGTTTATGAGCACCATTATGCTTATACTGTTAGGCGCGTTTAATCCCTTTATACCTCCATCTGCTAAATTATTGAGAATCGCTGATCATGTCGATAGCGTTAAATACCCTAAATTATACCTCCTGCTTTCGGGCAAAAAATTCTGGATGGCCTTTAAAACCCTGATTTGCCTCGGAATTATTATTTATTTCACTTCGAAAGGATATTTTAACTTGTTGGCATGGGATAATGCCACGCCCTATATGAACATTTACGTGGTGCTTATCGGCTTTTTCATTATCGTTAACCTGGTACAGATGATCCGCAACCCCGAATATTTCTTTCAGGCAAACCTATTCAGGATTACAATGTTGCTACATTCGGCTTTTATCAGCATATTTTTGAGTGCGATACTGGTTTTCTCTACGCTGTTTATTTCTTCTATTTTAGGAGTTGATATCAATAGATTGAAGGTGAGTTCGGAGTCCATCATTTTCCTCGGGTTTAATATTATAATGTGTTATAATGAGTTCAGGCTGGCGAGGGCATAATAACCTTCGTTTTTTTGTCATGCAATATGTGAGTTCCGTTTTTCATCGGATTCTTAGTGGTATCTCACTGCACCATAAACAGAAATTCAAATTCGTCAGATGGTAACATCTGACGGCACAAAAATCAATACTTTAATTCAAAAGTGGAAAAGTCAGCATCCTGACCAACACTTCCATTAAAATGAAGACCAATACGTGGACTTCTATCCCATTGTGGTAAAAAGTTAACCGTAATTTTTTCCTTTGCCTGAACATTTTGCCATTCTTCATTAGGTTTCCTGAAAAATACAAGCAGGCTTAAATCATCTGCGGTTTTCATTTTAAACTCAACCGGAACTGTTTTTGGTATTTCCACCTTTGCAATCACTGTTCTGGTTTTATTTTCTACTTTCCAAAATTCTATTTCATTTCCAGCTATGCCAATGCCTATAGCCGAGCCTGCATCGCCATAATACACTAAACCTTTTAGTGCATTATTGGTATTTGTTACTGTCGTAGTCGCGTCAAAAGTTGCTGATATAGGTCTAACGGTTAATGCTATCCCGCTTAGGTTATCTTTATTAATAATCCCGGATAAATGAAGCTGCCCGTTCTTTTGCGAAATTCCTGGCGTTGAGTTTCTAAAATCCCATTGCCAATTTTTATCTATCTGCGGCCTCGTGAAGTTCAGTTTCAAATCCCGGTTAAGGCTTGGACCTGATTGTTCTTTTAAAACCGGCCATCCACCTTTCGATGGCCAGCTCAATTGGGCTAACATGCCCTGTCTTCCCGAGAAAATATTGGTCTTTTTATTGTAGGCATGGTAGAGGTAATAATCTTTTCCATCTGCAGCTTTTACAAACGTACCGTGTCCTGAACATTTCCAGTATTCATTTTCCATTAACAGGGGATTGGCAGCATAAAGCTCGTATGGTCCGGCAAAAGATTTTGATCTGGCCACCCTTACATTATAATCGCATTGTGCGCCACAGCAGTTTCCGGCAGAATAAAAAAGATAATAATAGCCATCTTTTTTCAGGATACTCTGCCCTTCCAAACCAATCTTTTGATCATCTTTAAGCAAAGAAAATGGTTCTCCTTCTACTTTAAGTCCGTTTTTGGCTAGCTTACAGGCCAAAACCTCAATTGGACGATTATCTAAACCATAAGCTTTAAAGGTAATGTAACGCGTATTGCCGTCAAGGTAAACAAATGCATCGATTGCTTCTTTTCCATAATCGATAATAATACCCTGATCAATAAAGCCCCTATCGGGATATTTTGAAGTGGCCACACCAATGCATGAAACGTTGTCCTTTTGCCTTCTCGCAGTATAATAAATGAAATAGGTTTTATCATGATAATCGTATTCCGGTGCCCAAAACGAACCCGATGTCCATGCTGGGGCCTTCTCAAAAATATAACCTTTCTGTTTCCAGTTCAGCAGATCTTTTGAGCTATAGATCGGAAAATGAGGTGCCCATTCAGACGAAGTACCCACGGCGTAATATTGATTATTGGCCCGGATAATGGATGGATCGGCAAAGTCTCCGGCAATTACAGGCTCTATAATAACCTGTGCAGATAAAAGATTCGCGATCAGGAGCAGTTTAACTGTTATCGCTAATATTAGGTATTTTAAAGACTTCATTTTATATTTAGTTTTTGTACTAAAGGCCAGTTGCTGGCACGATTTCAAAATTGTTATTGCGCTAAAGGGACATTACCTGGGTTTAACTTCTTTTTTGATATTTATGCTTTCATTTATAATCCGTACCGGACCTAAAAGTCCAGATTCCAATAAAGGTGAATCTGAACTATATTGCTTAGATGTGGTAAAGGTAAATCTTCCACTGGTTCGTGGCTTGCTATTTAATAACCATTGCGGCCATTGACCATCGGCTATCCCATCATCGGGTTTTGCTTCATCGCCGATCAGCCGGTTTGCCCAAAGATTGGCAATTTCTATAGCGAGTTCGTTTTTTCCTGGTTTAACCTGAGTGGAAATATCGATTTTCCAAGGTGGCGTCCATAACACGCCAACCACTTTCCCATTAAGGCTTACCCGGGCAAGGTTTTTCACCTTTCCAAGCTCCAGATAGATTGCTCCTTTAGGCTTACCTGCTTTAAAATCAAAAGTTTTGTGGTAGGCCGCAATCCCTGAATAATATTTGATACCTTCAAGTTTGTTTTTAGACCAATCAGATAGGGAATCAAAAACCACTTTTTCTGGCCCTCCCCATTTCGGGTCAAAATTAACTTCCCATGGTCCTTTGAGGGTAAGCAGTTCCTGGTGCTGTGTTTCACGCAGACCAGCTAACTGCCTATTGCGATTTTCCTTTGAAAACACCACAAAGCAGCTCTGATAGGGCGCCAATGCTATCGGGATCATTGTTTTTGTTTTGGTAACTGTGAAATCACTTACCTGTTTAATCTTAGCAGTAACCGCATCCCAAATCTCCGGAGCGCCTTTTACCGACCTGAAAGCAGCTTTAAAACTGATAGCGCTATCGCTGGTATTCGAAAGGAAATAAATGTCCCAATTCCCATTGTTACGATGGGTATATCTTACAGGTGCCGTTGTAACGAAATCCTCTTCCAATAGTAATTTATGCAGTACCTCAGCTGTTTGCCCGTAATGAGGATAAAGATGGTCCTGTTGTTTACGTAACGCTTCTCCCCAGAAGATTGTTCCTTTACCGTAACGTTTTGCCTCCTGCGTTTTGGGCAATTGCCCCTGCCCCCATATTTCGCGAACGATCTTTTTAATCTGCTGATCACAACCGGGATAACCTATCAAACTCGGTGAACGCTTTGGTGGGTTGCCGATAATGGTTGCGCCGTTGCCGATCAGTGATGAAATTTTGGTAAGCAGTTCGGGTGTCATGGTTTCACTTTCGGGAAGTACCATTATGCGGTATCTGGCACCGCTTGGAAATACAATATAGCGGTTTTCTACATGCGCTTTCATAAGCTGTGCAGGCGCACACCCATCAAAATTATAACCCCTGCGATCGGCCAGGGTATCGCCTCTAAGCGCAGAAGAAGGGGGTACAAACACATGTGGTGAACCTTCGGGAGTGAGATAAAGAATGTCGGCAACGGTTCTTCCCTGCTGCAACAGGTACTGGCATCTGCTTACATAGGTATGATAAGCATTTACCATGGGCCACCAGGTCTGGTTTCTGTCCCAATGTACTCCATATGGCCCCATTGTCGCACCAGGTTTGAGCGAATCTGGCAAAAACTGATTCTGAAAGGTGTGGTATACAAAGCGGTTCACACCAGCTGCAAATGCCCAGTCTCCCTGGTCTTTCATACTGGCTGGATGTTGTTTCCATCCCTCATTATCCTGAGCAGTAAAAGCTTCTGCCGGAATAAGCGAATGCCCCATCACATGACCTATCGAAGTGGCCTCAATAACACTATAAGTAGAATTGAATCCAAATCCCTTACTCCAGAATTCGGCCATGGGTACATCTGCCACCGCTCCCAGCCGAAGATCGGCGGTTGGGTTCATATCATAAGGCTCGATGGAAAGGGATAAGCCATGACGGTGCGCATAGGCTTTTACCTGTTCTGCGTGGTTTTTCAGGATAAGTTCCTGAGCAGTCTCTCTCAGGTCCCATAAAAAGCGTTCGCTCTCTTGCAAACCTCCGACAATATTTCCTGAATAGACAGGAAAATACTTTAGCGGATCGTAGCCCCTGCTTTTGATAAAAGCCTGTCGAAAACTGCCTGTCCAGTTCTGTGCGCCCATTTCCCAGCTGTCCATATGCAGCCGCTTAAGCCCACCCGGTACATCTTTCCTAGTTTTGTTTATACTGCTCAACAGTTTACCCACATAGGTATCCAAATGATGGTTTAAAGCGAGTGTATCGAATTTATCAGATTCAAAGCCAATACCCGGAACGGGTGCGGGCCTCGTAATCGCCCCGTTATTGCGTGCACCGAAGCGCATAACCATCCATTTGCCAGACGGCGGGGTCCAGTTGAGCGAACCATCTGAGGACATTTTGGAAGTGAGGTCCAAAATAGCTGATTTTTCTATTCCTTTCCCTGTCTGCATGGCAAAGGAGGAGGAAAGATAAGGTTTTACCGTTCCAGAACTATAAGGTGCACGGTAGTAAAGGGCCTTTTCATCAATATCCGCTATTTTGGTTGTTTGTTCTTCAAAAGGAAAAGCTAGCACCGCCACATCCTTATAATAAGCCATCCAGTCCTTTTTAAAATCAACGGTGAGATTGTCTTCACCGAAAAATGGCCTTTTAGGCTTAGGAACTGGCAGCATAATCTTGCCTTTATCTGCCGATGAAACCACTACCTGACTGGAAACAAGATGCTGCATAGATTCCTCGGCTTTTACCCAGGGTCCACCACTTCCTGTCCACCCCGGTCCAATACCTAAAGTGATCTCAATGCCAAGCCGCCTGGCTTCTCTTTCTGCATGTGCAAAAAGACTGATCCACTGCTTGCTTAAAAAATCTACTTTGCCGCGGGGTATGCCCACATTAACTTCCAGAAAAACCAGGTTACCGATACCGGCTTTGTTCATAGATTCGAGATCTTTGCTTATCGATTCTTTAGAAAGGTTCCCATCCATAAAATACCAGTATACCCCAGGTTTATAGCTATCCTTTGGAAGGAGGAAGTTAGCCTTCATTTCACTTACACGCTCTTTTGGCACCCTGATCTGCGATTTTACAACGTTGGTCGTAAAAAAGCATAAAATCAGATAAACATATCTATTTCTAAAAAATGCCATGGTGTTTGAATAGTTGAGCGCTTTCATTTTCCGGTATATCTTACATTTGGTTAAAAATCGGCTTACTCTAAATGTAGCGCTACTTAATTAAGCAATCTGTAAGTAAATCGTTTTATTAACAAATATATCATAATTCAGATCAGCTGTTTTAACTGAAATGAATTTTATTTACGGTTTTTGATAAAAAATTTTAAAATATCAACATCAAAAAAGTCATCAATTTATCATTATTTGATAATTATCATAAATAGATAATTATCAAATAATGATAGTAAATATATTTTTTATACATTTACTATATAATAATTATAACCACTAAACAAAAAGTTATTATAGAGTTAAAAAACTTATTGTGAACGAATAAAATAGGAGAATTACAAAATGGCAGACAAAAAAAATAAAACGTAGATTATGGAAATTCATTTTCGAGACGAGTATCTGGAGGAGCTCGCTGAAAACAAAAAATTTACCGGAAAACCTAAATTCCCAGAAGAAGTAGTAATTGCTTACAAAAAGAGAATTTTTCAGGTTAAGGGTGCAAAAGGAACGCAGGATCTGAGACAAATCAAATCGCTGCACTTCGAAAAGTTAAAAGAGAAGAAATTCAAGGATAAGTATTCTATCCGTTTAAATAAAGCTTATCGGCTTATTTTTGAAATCGGAAAAGATGATCGTCTTGAAATAATGATAATTGAAGAAATCAATAACCATTATGCTTAATTGGCCTTTGGCTGTCACAATATTGCCTCAGCTTTCGGGAGCTGAGGCAATATTTAATACCACAAATCATGAATAATCAGGTCTTTAATTCTAAAGGTGCTGAAATTGAAATTCAGGCTTTCCATCCAGGGGAGTTTTTATTGGAAGAAATAGAAGAAAGGGGCATTGTCAAAAAAGATTTTGCAGAAGCTTTAGATATTTTTCCCAATAATTTAAGCCTTATTTTTGCAGGGAAAAGAAACATTTCTGCACAACTTGCGCTCAAAATTGAAAAGCAATTGGGTATCAGTGCTGAGTACTGGTATAATCTGCAAACCGCTTATGATTTGCAGATAGCCAGAATACAAGAACAACAAAATGAATTTGCTTAAAAAGATAGCCCGTAAATCAATACGGGCTAATCATTTAGTTATCTACAAATACAATTACAGGGACATTTTCGATTTTGGAAAAATAATAATCGATAAGTGATAAGACTATTTATTTACCGACACCCTGATCTGATACAGTTTATCATGTAAAGCTTTCATCTGTTCTTCCGAGAATTTGATGTCTTTCCTATCATAAGTCATCAATCCATTGGTCTCCACTTCAACATCAGTAGTTTGGGTATATACTCCGGCAGAAAGCCCTAAAGGAATTAATTCTTCTAAACGTTTGGCAAACTCTGCGTATTTGTTAAACAGATCTGTTTTATTTTTAAAACTCTGATAGCCCCAGTTATTTTTCTGTTGCCACACATGGCCGTCAATAGGCAGGCCAAGGCCACCAAACTCGCCCAGTACAAGTGCATAATCTTTTCCAAAATAATCTGGACTAGGCATGGCCGGATGCGGGTAATTATGTAAATCGATAATATCGCCTACCGGATAGAAATTGCCTCCACTGGCCGTATTTACCAATCGAGAAGGATCTTTTTCTTTAGTCCATTTCGCAATTTCTACAGTTTTGAACTGGCCCCAGGCTTCGTTAAAAGGTGTCCACACTACGATAGATGGCACATTGTAAAGCGCATCAATAATATTGTTCCATTCTTTTCTGTAATATCCTTCAGATTCGGCGGTCCTGTTTTGATCGGAACCATGATCTAAAACACCCGGACGGTTTTCCCAGCCATTACCCAGATCGCCGCTCGGCATGTCCTGCCAAACCAACATTCCGGCTTTATCGCAATAGTAATACCAACGGGCTGGTTCTACCTTAATGTGTTTCCTGATCATATTGAAACCCATTTCTTTGGTTTTATCCACATCGAATTTCAAGGCTGCATCAGTTGGCGCGGTGTAAAGCCCATCCGGCCACCACCCCTGATCAAGCGGACCGTACTGAAAAACAAATTCGTTGTTCAATAACATGCGCTGTATCCCGTTCTGGTCTTTCCCGATCGAGCTTTTACGCATGGCGAAATAACTTTTAACCTCATCAACCTTTTTGTTTTTAGCGAGCAGTTCTACTTTTAAATCGTATAAAAACGGGCTTTTAGGACTCCATAACTTTGGATTGGCAATTTTTAAAGTAATTGTACCGCTACCATCACCGGTTTGTTCGGCAACTTTTGTCGTGCCATCCCAGGCCGAAACTTTTACCTGATTGCCTGAAGCAGCTCCCGTTAAAACTGGCGTAACAGCTAATGATTGCTGATCGATGTCAGGTGTTACTTTAATGTGATCGATATGTGATTTGTTTACCGCTTCGATCCATACCGTTTGCCAGATGCCCGTTACCGGAGTGTACCAGATGCCTTCAGGTCTTTTAACCTGTTTACCCCTTGGTTGAGGTCCTTCATCTGTCGGATCCCAAACTTCGACGGTTAAGGTCTGGCTGCCGCTTTTATTTAAAAATGGTGTGATGTTAAAACTAAAAGGATCAAAACCGCCTTCATGTTTTCCTACTTCTTTGCCGTTGATGCTAACGGTCGATCTCCAGTCAACAGCACCGAAATGAAGCAAAATTTCTTTGCCTTTCATGTTCGAAGGCACTGTAAATACGGTTTTATACCATAATAAACTGTCTTTACCAACCGTTTTACCAACACCCGAAAGTGCTGATTCTACAGCAAAAGGAACAAGTATTTTACCCTGGTTAATGGCCGGATGCTGCGATTTTCCGGAAATAGCATAATCCCAAAGACCATTCAGGTTTTTCCAGTTACCAGTACGCTCAAGCTGAGGGCGAGGATATTCTGGCAATACATTCTTAGGATTAACTTCCTGTGCCCATGGCGAAGAGATCTTCCCTTTCACCATCGACCAGGATTTGTCTTGCTGCTGTGCGGACAAGGAAAGTGAGAGCCCCAGCAGCGATAAGAAAATAGAGACTTTTTTATTCATTGGTTTAAAATTTGAGTGTTTAAGTTGGGTTTGGCAATGTTGTTAATTTAAGTAGGGAATAGTTTCCTAAGCGTTTATTTGTTTCGTAAAAGTCAATATAAATTACTTTTTTTGAATTGATAGGCTGCGAGGAGTCGTCATTCCCAACCCGATTGGGAATCTTAATGCAATAAGCTTTAAGATTCCCGCCTACGCGAGAATGACGACCCTTTACTGAAATCTGTAAATGGTAGCCTGTAGAAGGACTTTTTTCAACTAAGGGTCTTCGACTCCGCTCAGACTGACAATAATTTTTATGAAGTTCTTCTTCGGGTCTTCCCACTGACAATAATTTATTTGTTATTGAGTTTTTTGATCAGGTTAACTTCGTCCTGGCGGTATGGTGTACCATCGGGCTGAAAAATCTCGTGAAACCATTCGATCGGCTCAGATCCATCGGCAAGTGGGGTATCCCAGGCATATTTGGTATTGGTTTTACCTGCAGCGAAACCCCAGTTTATAGCGCCAACATTTTCATTTTTAAGCATTGGCAAAATGTTAGAGAAACGGCTATTGCGTGATCGTGCCATGTATTCAGTGCAGATCAGCGGTCTGCCGCTTGCTTTTAACAGGTCAATGGTACGCTGGTGCCATTCTGGCGCCTCATAATTATGATAAGTTACGATATCCGAATTGGCGAGCTGTATGGCATTCAGTTTTTCAAAACCCCAGCTCCACAAGCCAATTGAAATCGGTTGATCGGGATTAACTGCACGTGCCCAACTGATGGTTTTGTTTAACAAAGGAATAGTTGCTTCCAATTTTCCGCTGTTTCCAGGTTCATTATATAAGTCCCAAAGTAAAATCCTTTTATCGTGTGCAAAATAGGTAAGCACATCTTTTACATATTTTTCCAGTTCCGGGAAGTTGGCTTCTTCTTTAAAAGCCGGATCACCGGGATCCTGTAACCAGCCCGAATTGTGGATACCGGTTTTTGGTTCAGGTTGTTTGCCAATGGCGGAAGTTTTATTCCAGCAATCGTCGAAAAAAACAAACATGGGCTTAATGCCATGTTTGTGGGTAATGGTTAAAAACTGGTCCATGCGTTTTTTAAAACCTACTGGATCCTGGCTCCAGGCTTTACTGTATAAAAACACACGAAGCGTATTAAAGCCGATGCCTTCTGCCCAGCCAAGTTCTTTATCAATCAAATCGGGCGAAAAGGTATCTGCCTGCCACATTTCCAACTGGTTGATGGCATTAGATGGAATGTAATTTGCGCCAGTTAGCCATTTGTGCTCGCTATACCAGGCATTGGCTTTTTCTACGGACCAAACTTTTGCAGGATCAGCATTTTTCTTTGTTTTTTGTGCAAAGCCCGTGCTGATGCTTAGGCTCACTGCAGCAAGGAGAACATAGTTTTTTAGGTTCATATCGGTTATATCTGATTATTTATTATGGTGGTTTGATGGTGCGGTTAAACTTTCGCCCGGTTTTACAGGAATACCAAAATTAGGGGTAACATCAGCATTCCAGGTAAATTTTTGTGCCCTTGGAGAACGGAAGCCACCACAGCCCTGCCCTGGTTTATCGTTGGCATGGTAAAGGATCCAGTCTTCTTTCCCATCAGGAGATTTAAAAAACGAATTGTGACCAGGGGCATAAACGCCATCTTTTGGCGATTGTTGAAAAACAGGTTTATCGGCTTTCGTCCATGATTTTGGATCGAGCAGGTTGCTTTTTGCTGAAGCCGAAAGCATGCCCAGCGCATAAAAATCTGTCCAGCAGCCACTGGCTGAATAAATGATGAAGATTTTGCCACCGTGCACCAAAAACTGTGGCCCCTCATTTACATCAACGTGGGCACCACCACCCAGATCGCCTATTTTTTCCCAGTCAAATTTTGGGGTAGAAATTTTTACGCGGTTTCCATCTACCGTCCACGGATTTTTAAGTTTAGCCATAAAAATTTCCTGTTTACCGTTTTCATTTCCTTCCCAGCCCGACCAGATCATATACAGTTGGCCTTTAAAATCAATTACATCGCCATCAATGGCCCATTTATCAGTAGGATCGGCAACCTTGCCTTTAAATACCCACTCCCCTTTCATTGGATCGGCCGAAGCATTTTCTAAAACATACATGCGATGGTTTTCATTTTTTCCATTATCAGCAGCAAAATAAGCATACCATTTCCCCCTTAAAAACATCACCTCAGGTGCCCATATTTCTTTACTGTACATCGTTCCGGCAGGTGCTTTCCAAATGGTTCTCCGCTCGGCATTTTTAAGGCCATCAATGGTTTTGGTTTTCCAAAGATCTACACGGTTACCAGTGGTATGGGTATAATAGTAATAACCATCTTTATAATAACTATAAGGATCGGCACCGGATGGCAACAGAGGATTGATAAATGTTTGTGCATTTAACCCTCCCATCACTAACAGGCAAAGTGCGAAAAGTAATTTTAGTTTCAATTTATTCATTTTTAAAGCTTTACACCTGCTATTTTTTTCAGGCTGCTGCATTTTATCAATCTTTAAAAAAAGTAATTTCTTTTCTGAAACCAGCCTTCTTTTGTTTCAATATTTCTACAAAAGCAATCAATTTACGCCCTGCATTAAAAAGCGGAAACTTTCCGGGTCGAACTGCATCTGTTCAGTACCGTTTTTATCTTTGATAAAAGCAGCTTTTATAATAGCTGTAGCCCTCGGGGATACTTTTTGATTGTTATAATGGGTATGAAATACATACTGCAAAGCCCCGTTTTTATCGGTAAAAAAATCGCCATGACCGGTTCCATTAAATTTTAACAACTTCCTGCTAATGATCGGGTTTTCCCCATATTTCGTCCACGGCCCCGTTGGTGAGCCCGAAGTAGCATAACCCACCGCATAATCGGGATTTCTGAAATCGTTTGCAGAATAAAAAAGGTAATAAAGCTGATCTTTTTTGAGTACCGTTGGGCCTTCGGTTACCGGCCAATCGGTTTTTGCGGTATTTTCCCAGAATTCGGTTCCAGATAAACATTCCTTTGCAGTGTTCGGGATGACATCCGAAAAATCAGCCTTCAGTTCGGATACATAAATCCGGTTGCCTTTATCAAGTTTGACATGGTAGAGGTAATTTTTCCCGTCAGCATCGGTAAATACAAACGGATCGATCTGTTTCCCTGTTCCAGAAATGGCTTTTAATGTTTCCTGTTTAAATGGACCTAAAGGACTTTTGCTCTGAGCAATAGCAATCTGCTCATCGGCGGTGTAGGCCATATAATAAGTATTTCCCCTTTTAAATACCTGTGGAGCCCAAAAACCCTTGCTACCGAAGACATCACCCTTTTTTAAAGCAAATCCATTATTTTCTGACTTTTTGCTCCAGGTTTTAAGGTCTTTTGAAACATAAACCAAAAAACCTAGATCGCTACTCGTACCATATAAATAATAACGGCCATTATCTACAAAAATGGTCGGATCGGCAAGATAAAGGGTATCATTTAGCGGTTTTGCAGACACGTTTTTACCGATAGAAAATACGAAGAAGCATAAAAAAAAGGCGAAAAGATATTTCATTTAATATGATCTGCTAAGGGTAAGATATTGATTATTAATATACTTATTTTGATCGTCATTCCCAACCTGATTGAAAATCTTAATGCCTAATGATTAGATTGGCTACATGCTCATTAAGATTCCCGCCTGCGCGGGAATGACGAAAATTTAAAAAAATTAAAAACCTATTTTACTTACAGGTGTAAAAATCAGATCGTCAACACCGGCAATTTTAACACCTATCCTGGCAAAAACATAATTTTGAGTGGGTGTTATGCCTGGGATTGTAACACTCATGCTCAGGTTGTTGAGGTCGGCGATGGCTGCACCACTGATCTGCTGGGTAGCGATATTATTGCTACCATCTACAAATTGTGTTTTGTTAATGTACAGTGATACATTTTCAATATCCTTGCCATCGGCATTGGTGATGATTTTTTCAAGTTTGCAAAAAGCATTTATTTTACCTGCTGCAGCGGTAAGTGTGGCTCCGCGGATCATGTAGTAAGGCATTACCTCAATATCCATGGTTTTACTACCATTAATGTTTACCGCAATGCTATCCTGTCTTCCGGCAGCATTCTTTTTCCATAAAAAAGGCCCCTGGTTTGGAGAAAAAACCAATTTATAATCTCCGTTGAATAATTTAGCAGAATAGGTTCCATCCTGGCTCACATTAACATTCAGCGCGGAATAATTCCCAAAACCCGACTGCCAGAGTTCGAAATTAACCTGACCATATTGAACACTGATGGGCTCTCCTTTATAAACGATCCGTCCGGTAAAATCGGCTTCAGGTGCTTCGTAGTTATCTTTTTTACATGAAGCAAAAAGAACGGCAATAAGTGCCCCTATCATGAAATAAAATCTAATTTTCATATCTATATCTGCTTATTGGTTAGGGTTTCTTACAATTTTAGGGTTTCCGTTAAGTACATCCTGCCCGATTGAAGAGTAGTAATTTCCGATACGGAAACGGTGTGCAGCGGTTACACGGCTTGGTTTAATCACTTTAAAAATATATTTCAAATGGTTTGCGTTGCCAGGATTATAATATTTGTAAGGCCACAAACCAAATACCTGCGTACTGGTGCGTGTTGCGCTGCCAATGTTATTTGCATTGATAAAATCGGCTGCAGACATGTTATTGCCGTTCCAAACTTTATCAGCCAGTCTCCAGCGTTTCATATCCCATAATTCATGACCTTCAAAAGCAAATTCTACTTTACGTTCGTGTACAATACGGTCGAAAGTAATCTCTGCCGGGGTTAAAGCAACAGTTAATCCTGCACGATCTCTTACTTGTTTAATATAGTTAGCTGCTGTAGTGGGATCGCCCAGTTCAAAAGCTGCTTCGGCTGCATTTAACAATACCTCGGCATAACGGTAACGGATCCACCAAACATCACTGCGGGTACCGATCTGGCCTGAACCTGTTGCCGGATCTAAATATTTGCGGACATAAAAGCCTGACTGTGCACTAAATTCGAGTCCGTCGACAGGACCATCAGCACCAACCACCTGTACCGAACCTGCATTGCCCGGAAGAACATTCGTTTTGTTCTGTCCGAAATTATCGCCTGTTACGATAGAACCATCTGCCAATTGGTAGCCAGCCCAGATATCAACGGTTTTGCCTTTAAACTGCGTTCCCGGCAGAATTACCGTTCCTGCCAAACGTGCATCGCGACCTGCAAAAATATCGGTAATACCACTATAGTAAACCGGGTTACCACTTCCATCAACCGAGGCCATAGATGCATAAGTATTATCCAGTTTTTCGAAAGACTGAACCAGATTTAAGGATGGATTTAAACGCCCGCCCTGCGCTTCTTCAGCAGAAGAACGTGGCTGGTTATCGATGGTAAAACCGTGAGCCTTATTGGTTTTCAATTTAAAATCTTTAGCAAAGATCACTTCCGGATTACTGCCTTTATCAGTAAAAAGCGCGGCGAAATTTTCAGATAAATTAGGGTTCTTTTTGTAAAGCGAATATTTGCCGCCATCGATAATCTCTTTTGCGGCAGCTAAGGATTTGGTAAAATAAGCATTGGCCAGACCCGATGATATACCCACTTCTCCACCTGGCAAGCTCAACTGCGAGTTGCTGTATTTGGCGATTGAACCCGCATATAATGCTGCTCTTGATTCCATGGCTAATGCCGCAGCTTTTGTAGCCCTGCTCTGTACAGTCGGATTATCAGGCAGTATGGTTTTTACGGCTTCCAGTTCTGAAATCACGAAATCATAAATTTCGGTTTCTTTTGCCCTTGGAAACTGTAGGTAACTTGGGTCGCCGCTATAATTATAATCTAAAACGGTTGTGATCAACGGCACACCGCCCATTGCTTTTACCATTTCGAAATATACCCCCGCCCTGATAAAACGCGCTTCGGCAAGGAAACGGTCGCGGTCTTCTGCTTTTAACGCGGTAGATTCCTGCCCGCGTTTAATAAACATATTCAGGTCACGGATATAACCGTAAACACCCATGTCCCAGTATCTCCAGGCATCATAACCATACTCTAAATTCTGGTGACGGAAATAATCACCGCTGGCGGAGGCAAAACCTTCGTCAAAAACGGCAAAAGTCCACCATGCCTCGATCGTCTGGTAATCTGGATAGCGGTCGTAAAGATCGCCAACAACGGTAAGCACCAGGTTTGGATCTTTCCATACCGCATCAATGGGCAGGGTACTGGTAGGTTGTTTATCTAAAAATTCTGAATCTTTTTTACACGACTGCGCAAAACTCAAAAAGGCGATGGCAGCAAATGCATATATAATTTTTTTCATCTGATTAGTCTTTTTCATGTTACAGCGTTAATTTAATACCGATATTAAAAAACTTGTTCTGTGGGTACTGTAATCCGTTATCATCTGCAATTTCAGGGTCTACACCATAATCTTTCAGGTTATCGATAGAAAAGAGGTTATATCCGTTTACATAAACCCTGGCATTCTGGATCTTGATTTTTTCGGCCCATTTTTTTGGTATAGTATAACCGACCTCAAGCGTACGGGCACGCAGATACCTTACATTGTGCAGCCAAAAAGTAGAGTTTTTGTTGTAATTGCTGTGTCCGCCATCATTAAATCGTAATGCAGGATATTTCCCAGGAATCCATGCGCTGTTCAGGTCGTATGGATTGGTGCGGTGCCAGCTGTCATCAGCAAAACTTTGCAATAAAGCACCTGTGTTCTGAAATGCCCAGCGCTGTTCCCAATTCTGGTTCCACGAGTACAAGGCACCGCCAGAAAAATCTGCTGAAAAATCAAAGTTTTTGTAAGAACCGCCTATGGTGAAACCAAAGCCAATGTTCGGCTGACCTTGTGTGGTATATCCGATCGGTCTTTGATCCAGGTCATTAATCACACCGTCGCCGTTCTGATCTTTATAAATTAAATCGCCCGGCAATAAAGATCGGTTTCCCTGCCCATCGATGTTTACTTTGTAATTATTGATCTCATCAACGTTCTGGAACTGGCCGGTTACCTCATAGCCCCAAAAAATATCGGTATAACGCTGGTTGTAGCTATTTCTGTAATTGTCCCACGAGTTACCGTAACGCGGTTTATACTGATCTAAAAATTTTCTTCGGCTAATGGAAATATTTCCGCCAACATTGTAGTTAAATTCTCCTATCTTATCCCTGTAATTTAACGCAAATTCGGCTCCGAACTGCGCATCACTTTCCAGGTTTTCTGCTGCCAGTGGGTATCCCAATTCAATTGGCACCACCACATCATTTTTAACCTGCTTTAAACCGGTACGTTTTCTGTAGAAATAATCTGCAGTTCCGCTAAGTTTACTGTTAAACAATGAAAAATCTAAACCGATATCTGTCATTTTGCTTTTCAACCAGCTTAGGTTATTGATGATCGGTCCTTTATCCCTTGAAGTGGTAATGTTCTTCCCATCCAAAATCACAGTACCTTGGTTGTAACGGTAACCAGGGATGTAAGCAAAAGGGTCAATACCTAGATCATCATCACCAAGTACACCATAGGAAGCACGGAGTTTCAAATCATTTAGGATCGTACTTTCACCTAAAAGCGATTTCATAAATTTCTCCTGGGTAATTCTCCAACCAATGGATGCTGAAGGGAAATAACCTACACGCCTGTCGGGTGCAAACTTCCATGAGGCATCTCTACGGCCAGAAAGTTCCAGGTAATATTTATTGTCATAATTATAGTTTACCCTGGCCACGTAACCAATACGGGCTTCTTCTTCCTGGATATCAGCAAAATCCTGT
Source organism: Pedobacter sp. MR2016-19 (assembly GCF_014947265.1). Taxonomy (NCBI): domain Bacteria; kingdom Pseudomonadati; phylum Bacteroidota; class Sphingobacteriia; order Sphingobacteriales; family Sphingobacteriaceae; genus Pedobacter; species Pedobacter sp. MR2016-19. The sequence goes on along the minus strand of NZ_JADCNK010000002.1, from coordinate 199,833 downwards.
CCATCCATATCTGCGAACTGCAAAACAGGCAGAATATTGGTCTGTGGTACGGCATGCTGGAAAGTATAGGTTCTAAAACGGTCTAAACGCTCCGCTACCAAAACGCCACCAACAGTGTGTTTACCAAAAGTACGGTTGTAATTGGCCTGTAACTGATAAGTATTGGTGTATATTTTTTCGTTTCTGCGCTCCCTGTATGGGTTAGAGCTTCCAACTTTTTCTTCGTAAACACCAGTTTCCGGATGATAAGTATAGACATTGTAAGTATACTCATGGCCATTGATTACGTTATCGGCGATGTAATAAGAGTATAAACCTTTTATCTCTAAACCTTTTATAGGCGTATCATAACTTGCTGATAAATTGGTCTGTAAAACCCTCCAGTCTGATTTCCAGTAACCGGTTAAGGCCTTGCTCTGTACGGCAAATTGTTCGGTATTGTGTCCGATATCATTCGGGTAATTTGGATTACCATTTGCATAAGCCTGTTCAGTCGGCCTGTTTCTCAAAAGCGCAAAACGGGCAGCAAAATAATCGTCACCACCCGGTACACCTGGCTGATCGCGACTTTCGATACGGCCGTTGATCAACATCCCTACTTTAAAACGGTCAGTTATTTTAGCTTCTATATTACTCTGGATGTTGGTCCGGTTGAAATCGAATTCACGTTCCGTTCCATATACCCCTTTCTGATCAAGGTGTGTACCCGAAAAGTAATAATTCACTTTGTCGCTACCACCGGAAGCACTTAAATTAATTGAAGATTGCGGTGCATTTGGCGCAATGATGATATCTCTCCAGTTCTGACTCTGATAGCCATATTCTGTTCCGGCTTTCCATTTTTCAAGTTCGGCCGGGGTAATATCTGTTTTGCCGTTCTGGTTTAATTCTGCGGTAGCCTTTCCCAACATCCATTGGTAAGCATCGGTAGTTTCAGGGAAACGCACCCAGTTCTGCCATCCGGTATAAGCATCAACACTGAAGGTATTACGAGTACTGTTTTTACCTCTTTTAGTGGTCACTAAAATTACCCCGTTAGCAGCCCTGCTACCATAAATAGCAGCCGAAGCATCTTTTAGCACACTGATGGTTTCAATATCATTGGGCGAAATATTATTAAACTGCCCTGCATCCTGCTGGATACCATCAATTACGTATAATGGATTACCCATGTTACGGATCTGGATGTTGGCACTTGATCCAGGTCTACCATCAGGCATCCTAAACGATACCCCGGGCAGTTTACCAGCAAGGCCAGTACTCACGGTTGAACCGCCATGCACTTTCTCGAGGTCTTTACTGCTAATGGAAGAGATAGCCCCCGTAATGGCTTCTTTTTTCTGTGTGTTATATCCCACTACCACCACTTCTGAAAGATCGTTGTTGGAGGGTTTAAGTTTAACGTTAACCTGCGAACGACCTGCCAGCTCAATTTCCTGGTTGACGTAACCTACATAAATAAAAATCAGGGTCGCATTTTTATCGGCCACCTGGATTTTAAATTTTCCATCAGCATCAGTGGTTGCCCCTGTGCTGGTACCTTTAATTTTAATGCTGGCACCCACAACTGTTTCACCCTTTTCGTCAGTCACGGTACCGGTCACGGTGCTTTGTTCCTGTGCACTAAGCTGAAATGAAAGCAGGAGTAAGGTAATTGAGGTAAAAATAGCAGAGAGGATTTTGCGTTTCAAAAACATCTTTTGAAGCAAGTACCAATCCATGCGTACAAAGCCGCCATAGTAGAGTAAACTTCTTTTCATATTTGGTTAGGAATTTGGTTAAATACTAGAAGTAAATGGTTTTAGTTCGATTTAATTCTTTTCAAAGATTCGGTTTTTAGCATTAGCGCGGGATACGTATTTGTATCAATATTTCTCCATTTTGTCTCGATTTGTGTGGAGGGATTAAAGAAATATAATTAACCACAGATGAGAAGGATACACACAGATAATTTACTTATGGTAAAGTTTTGCAATAAGTTAGCTACAGATAAAAAAGATGCACATAGGTTTTACGTTTTATCAGGTTTAGTTAACAGAGGTTTATAATGCAGTGGGTTTTGCGTTAGGGATTGTAAGGGTTCAGTACCGATCCTTCATCGGTACCGGAGCGAAGCGCAGCCCTGAAAAGCCCGACCTTTGCGTAGCTTAGGTAACGCCCAAATAAGCTTGTAGTTGACCATTTGTAGTTTTGTCGCGTTACCGATATGTTGCTGAAGTGGTCATTGTTTTTTTGGAAATGATGGGGCTAGCGCATTTCGGTTAGAGAAGCCCTGCTATCTCTTCAAGTCCTCTCCCGATGAAAAATCGGGCTCCGGGCTTTCCGTTCTATCAGGTTTATTTAACACAGGCCTGTAGTCCTAATTTAGATCAGACCTTGCAGTGGGTTTTGCGTTAGGGATTGTAAGGGTTCAGTACCGATTCTTCATCGGTACCGAAGCGAAGCGCAGCCATGCAAAGCCCGACCTTTGCGTAGCTTAGGTAACGCCCAAATAAGCTTGTAGTTGACCATTTGTAGTTTTGTCGCGTTACCGATATGTTGCTGAAGTGGTTATTGTTTTTTTTGGAAATGATAGGGCTGGCACGTTTCGGTTAGTGAAGCCCTGCTATCTCTTCAAGTCCTCTCCCGATGAAAAATCGGGCTCCGGGCTTTCCGTTCTATCAGGTTTATTTAACACAGGCCTGTAGTCCTAATTCAGATCAGACCTTGCAGTGGGTTTTGCATTAGGGATTGTAAGGGTTCAGTACCGATCCTTCATCGGTACCGGAGCGAAGCGCAGCCCTGAAAAGCCCGACCTTTGCGCAGCTTAGGGACCGCCCAAATCAGCTTGCAATTAACAATTGACAGTTTTTCAAATATAGAAAAATTGAGTTCCTAAGGCTGCTCCAAATAAAAATGAAATCGTTTATCATGGTTGCAACCACATAACATTCTTATATTCCAGTTTTAACTATGGAAATTTGCCCTGTAGCACAAAACCGATCTGTCTCAATTTTTCTACGAATCCTCTCAAACTTAAATTAACCTGAAAGCAAAACATTTCTTTAATATATTTGAAGCTACTGACCAATATATCTTGAAAAAACTCATCATCCTTTTATACCTGTTATTTTCGGCCAACCTGCTTTGGGCACAACCTTATTATTTCAGGCATTACCAGGTAGAGAACGGACTTTCTAATAATACGGCCTTTTGCAGTGTGCAGGATGGAAATGGCTTTATGTGGTTTGGAACTAAAGATGGCCTGAACCGGTTTGATGGATATTCTTTTAAAACTTACCGCCACGATACTGAAAAGGCAGGCAGTTTGGGCAATGATCTGATTTCTGCACTTCACCACGATCAGCAGCAAACACTTTGGGTTGGTACAAACAACGGCGTTTATCAATACAATGCAACAAAAGAAAACTTCGCCATTATTGCAGCAACTAAAGGGATGCGGATTACAGACCTGGCGAGCGATTTGCGTGGAAATTTATGGATTCTATCTTCATTCAAGATATATTTATATCAAAAGCGTACCAGGAAACTACAGGCTTTTGGCCTTAATGCACCGTTCGATGCCTCCCTGGTAACGATTTTAAAGGATGGCAGTGTATGGATCAGTACCGGAAAGGGAACGTTGGAAAAATACAATCCTAAAACGAATAATTTTCAGCAGTTTAATATTAATGGCAAAAATGCCAAAACCGAATATGGCTGGGTATCCAGAATTGCAGAGACTGAAAATGGAAATTTATTGGTTGGCACGACCAATCAAGGTGTTAAACTTTTCAACCCTGTTACCTTAACATCAAAAAATATACTCAGATTAAACGACGACCAAACACCAATTTTTGTTCGGGATATCAAAAAAACAGGCCCGCATGAATTTTGGATTGCTACAGAATCGGGCATTTACATTTATAATGATGAAAGTGGGGCAATTATCCACCTCAAAAAACAATATAATAACGATTATTCTTTAAGCGATAATGCCGTTTATAGCATTTGTGTCGACCGTGAAGGAGGAGTTTGGACCGGAACCTACTTTGGAGGAGTAAATTACTATTCGAGCCATACTTCGCTGTTTACCAAATACTTTCCGCAAAAAGGTACAAATTCAATCAGTGGAAGCGATGTGAGGGAAATTACAAAAGATCGGGATGGCCATTTATGGATTGGTACGGAGGATGCCGGACTGAACAAACTCGACGTAAAAACAGGGGTGTTTAAACACTTTTTACCAGATGGAAAACCGGGAAGCATTGCCTATTCCAATATCCACGGATTATTGGTTGACGGCGACAAACTCTGGATTGGCACTTTTGAACATGGCCTGGATGTTTTAGACCTGAAAACAGAAAAGGTAATTAAACATTACCAGGCAGGTGTTGGAAATGCCTTACGTACCAATTTTATTGTTACTTTTTGTAAAACGCGGTCGGGTGAAATTTTAGTTGGAACCATCAACGGGATTTATCTTTATAATCGCAAAAGAGATGATTTCGACCCTATTGCCGGCCTCCCATTTATTTTTTACGATTCGGTTATGGAAGATAGTAAGGGCAATATCTGGGCGGGCAGCTTTAACGATGGTGTATTTAAGTTTAACTTATCCAGACCAGGCTATGTGAACTATCGGAATATTGCAACAGATGCGAAAAGTTTAAGCCATAACAGCGTAAACAGTATTTTTGAAGATAGCAAACAGCATATTTGGGTAACTACGGATGGTGGTGGACTTTGCAGGTTTGATCAGAAAACACATCAATTTAAGCGTTACGGAATAAAAAATGGTTTCCCCAGCAATTATCTGTTCCGTATCGAGGAAGATGCGGTGAATAAGTTCTGGATCAGCAGTACACGCGGCCTTATTCACTTCGATCCTTCGACGGGATTAAGTAAAACCTATTCTAAAGCCAACGGATTACTTACTGATCAGTTTAACTACAGTTCTGCCTATCAGGATGAAGATGGACGAACGTATTTTGGAAGCGTAAAAGGGCTGATAAGCTTTAATCCGGCCAATTTAAAGGCAACAAATTATGAGCCCCCGGTATTTTTAACCGGGTTTCAGATCAACAGCTTGGAAATCGGTTTACATGGGAAAGATTCTGTTGCTAATACATCGATTGTTTATGCCGATACCATCGAACTTAACCATAACCAATCATCTTTTAGTATCGATTTTGCTGCCTTATGTTATTTATCGCCTGAAATGACAGAGTATGCTTATAAAATGATGGGGCTTTATAAAGATTGGGAGTATTTAAAAACCAACCGGAAAGTTTATTTTACCAAACTTGCCCCTGGCAATTACATTTTTGAAGTGAAAGCTTTGGTTGAAGGAAGCAGCACCTGGAGCACCAAAAATGTTAAACTTCTCATCAAAATACGTCCTCCTTTTTACCTCAGCCCCCTGGCATATCTGCTTTATTTGATCGCAATAAGCGGGATAATTTTCTTCCTGGTGCGCAGGTACCACCGAAAAATTGCACTCAAGAACAGCAGGCGCATGGAAGTTTTTGAGCATGAAAAACAAAAGGAAGTTTATCAGGCGAAGATCGAATTTTTTACCAATGTTGCCCACGAGATCAGGACACCGCTTACCTTGATTATCGGACCGATGGAGAAATTGATTAAACAGGCCGATGCCGTGCCCGCAATAGAAAAGAATTTACGCATTATGGGTCGAAACACGGATAGGTTGCTCAAACTAACCAACCAATTGTTGGATTTCAGAAAAACCGAAACCAGCGAATTTTCGCTGAACTTTGTAAAGGCTGATATCAGCGAGATATTAAAGGATATTTTTCTCCAGTTTCAGCCCGCAGCCGAGCAACGGAACATAAATTATACCATCAACTTGCCCGAAAAAGCATTCCAGGCCTATATCGATGTAGAAGCTTTTTACAAAACCATCAGCAACCTGGTTGACAATGCCATTAAATATGGAAAAACGACAGCTGAAATCAGTTTAACGAAATCAGCAGAACAGGATAAATTTAAAGTTTGCGTTAAAAGCGACGGCAATAAAATACCTACAGAAATCAGGGAGAAGATTTTTGAGCCTTTTTTCAGGGCTAAAGAAACGCAGATCACCACTGGAACTGGCATAGGTCTTTCCATTTCCAAATCGCTCGCACAGCTGCATAGCGGCGAGTTGTACCTGGATATTAATGACCATCATTTTAATATATTTGTATTAGAACTGCCCATCCATCAACTTATTGAATTTAACCTGAACGGGAAATGGAAGAAATTGTAGGTACGCTCACGATGAAAGATCAACAGGAAATTGAGAAAAACGTGGTATTATTGGTCGATGATAATGAGGATATCCTTGATTTTATTTCGGATGACCTGGATGAAAAATACCATGTTTTACAAGCCAGAAACGGCATAGAAGCCCTGGCAATATTGCAGCGTGAAATTGTTCAGCTCATTATTAGTGATGTAATGATGCCCGAAATGGATGGTTTTGAGTTTTGTGCAAAAGTGAAATCGACTATGGAGTTTAGCCATATTCCCGTTATCTTGCTTACCGCAAAAAATTCATTACAATCTAAAATTGAAGGTTTAGAGCTTGGCGCCGACGCCTATGTAGAAAAGCCCTTTTCGCCCGAGTTTTTACAGGTGCAGATTTCCAGTCTGCTTAAAAACAGAAATAAGATCAAAGAATATTTCTCCAATTCTCCCCTGCTCCACCTGAAAAGCATTGCCCATTCTAAGGCAGATGAGTTGTTTTTGGAAAAATTACAGGATACCATTAACAAAAACATCAGCGATCAGGATCTGGATGTAGAACACCTGGCGGAAAAGATGAATATGAGCAGGCCAACCTTATACCGGAAAATCAAATCTATTTCTAACCTGAGTCCGAATGAACTGATTAATTTAGCGAGGTTAAAAAAAGCTGCTGAACTTTTAAATGAAGGGCTACTGAAAATTTACGAAATTTCAGAAATGGTGGGGTATAGCTCGCAATCGCATTTCGGACGGAATTTTGCAAAACAGTTTGGAATGTCGCCTACTGATTATTTGAACAGCAGTGTTGCAGGAAAGAAAAAAGGGTAATTTTAAAGGATTACCAAGTATTGATGCGTGTGTAAACATAGATAAATCGTCATTTCGAGCGGAGTGCAACGTAGCCGAGAAATCTATACATACAGATCTCTCCCCAAAAAGTTCGTATCGTGTGGAGGCACTAATTATAATATTCTTATACCGCTCCATGCCGCGGGGCATGGTACTTTGGAGCGCCAAAGTACCCAAAGCGCTTTGCCAATCCAGCAATGTGGCTTCTCACCGCCCACGCACATCAAAAAACAGTGGCACTTCGTTTTGTGTTCAATTTATATTAAATTTTGAATTCATTGCTAATGAACACAAAACCACTGCGTTTCAGGCTTGGCAATGCTATTTGGGTCATTGTGCACCTGTTTTTTGATTCTCCCGCCACCTGGGATTGACGGCGTCCTTCGGTAAAGACTGTGGTTTATTAAAGTCAGCTAGTATGATGCCCAAACCATTCTTAAAAAAGATGTGTCCACACGATAGGCCTTCGCGGGATCCTATAGCTAGCTATCGGATGACGAACTTTCATTATTATTCTCGTCACCTTCTCACACCTCAATTCCTTCCATTTTCCATCTCAAAATCAAACATTTAACCAGCCATTGTTATTATCTTTTATTATGCGTAAATTGTATTAACCAAAATATATAAGTTATGAAAATGCTTAAGAAAATCGAGAACTGGGGCGATCATCACCACCCAAAATGGTTAGATTATTTTAGAATCTTATTAGGCCTTATTTTAATCTGGAAGGGCATTGATTTTTACATCAATATGCCGGCATTTAGCAACCTCATGCGGGGTGCATTTTTAGGCACCGCCATCAGCATCAGCTTACTGGCACATTTCATTATCGTATTACACCTAATTGGTGGTTTAGCCATTACCCTGGGTACCTATACGCGTACATTTTGCCTCATTAATTTACCTATACTAATCGGGGCCGTATTCTTTATCAATATTTCGGGAGGCATTTTTAAACCCTACTCAGAATTTTGGTTTTCGGTTTCAGTACTGGTTGGATTAATCTGTTTTGCCATCGAAGGAAATGGAATTTTATCGGTCGAACACGAGAAAATCTTGCCAAAACAGACAGCATAATTCAAAATACAAACACAAAACCCCAACATAAACGGCTTAAAAAAGCTGTATATTGATGCTTTTTGCTTTTTTTATACCCACTAACTAAATGATTAGCAAGGCTTAAAATATTAATTAAATTATTTAAGTAGAAATTATTTGCAGATTTGCTTCAAGTTTGTACTTTTGCGGCGGAGAGTTGGCAGAGTGGTCGATTGCGGCAGTCTTGAAAACTGTTGACTTGTTAAAGGGTCCGCGGGTTCGAATCCCCCACTCTCCGCAAATGTATAATCAAAATACACAAAAACGCTTTAAACTTATGTTTAAGGCTTTTTTTGTTTATAGACCATAGCAAAATCACACAATTTTTCGCAGTTTAAGGTGCCCTTTTAAACTCGCACCACTGGGGCACCCTATCCTTATAACCTGAGTTCGGTTATTAAAAAGCATATAACTGATTAGTTTTTACAGTTTCGTATTTGATTTATCAAAAATAACACAGCATCGCATTGAGCATTACATGAAGAAAGACTTATACCGTAATGCAGAAAACACTTTAGATAACCTATACGTACTTGATACTTTCAAAGATCTGCTGATTGGTTTAGATGAATGGAATATAGTTATCCAGATATGTTAGTGGAATGGCAAAAACAAAAGCGACCGAACCTAAACGATGTGCAGCATATTGAAATGACAATTGAATTTAAGGATGATATTGCCGCCGGATTAATGGAGTATGGAGATCTTCATAATATCACATTTTCAACACCTGCAGAAAAAACACAATTTTACAGCGACATGGCATGGGGAGGATTAGAGGCTACCCCTGCATACAAAGCACTTTCAACTGCTGATAAAATAGAATTCAGGATACTATAGTTGCTGAGCAATACGGTACAGATAGAAACGGAACGCCTAAGGTAGGCAAAGGCACAATATCGGGATGTTAAATATTTAAATACTATAACTATGAAAAAAGGAATTTTGCTTCTATCGCTAATATACATTGGTTTAGCTAGCTGCTCGATAAACCGTCAAGGCACATATACTCATTCTTTATTTAAAACTAAAGGTGATAAAGTAGTTATTACTGGAATTGTGTATGATACGGAAAAGACCAACCGAGTATTACCAGGTGTTGCCATTAAATCTACTGATACAACATTCCTGACAAGTACTGATAGGAATGGTCAATACAAGCTTGAAGTTAAGCCAGGAAAAACTATTTTACGCGCTTCCTACATCGGATATTTACTTTCTTCTACTATGCCACTTAATCTAGTAAAGGGTGATTCTTTAGTTATTGATTTCGTATTGAAAGAATCTAATGAGAGAACGATAAACTAAATCACTAATAATCTCTAAAATAAAACCCTGAAGGCTTAAACCCTGAAGGTTTTTTTTTATGAATGGCGCTTTGGTGTAAACATGCCTTCTGCATATTTTTCACACGCGACACACATGCGCCAGCGAGGGCAATATGTAGCGAATATTCTTATTCAATTGTATTTTTTATCATTAAAAAATATTAGATTCGTCATGCGGTTTAATGTCTTATTTTACTCTCATTACCGATCTATTTCCAAATCATCATTTTACTAAACTAAATTAACAGCTATGAAAAATTTATTAAAGTACCTACTACTTTTAAACATTGCATTGTTCTCTGTGGCTTGCCGCTCAGATAAGGATGGTCTTCTAGATGAACCACCAATTACGGCACCCACTGAATTTTACAAAAACGCAAACCAACTGGCTGCGACCTATGATCCTTCAAACACTGTAAGCCAGACGATGAGGGATCAGATTTACGATTTATACAAGAAACAAAAGTGGGGCGAACTGGAAACGCTATTTATAAACAACAACTTAAACGGAAAATGGCCACCTGCAAACGGAGGTTACAATACATTAGATGATACACCAATCACGATGGGACAAAAATACGATAGATACAGTGGTGCGATTGGAACCTACAGCGGAACAGGAGCTCCGACCTTGGGAGGAAGTTTTACAAGTCCAATCATCAATGGATATGTGTATACCTTTGGGCAAAGAGCCTTGAATCAACCAGAAAATACTTATGATTTTTATTATGAAATCGAAGTTTTAAATAATTCATTAAATTTCAAAGGCCAAACAGCAGATATTATTCCCTGGTTTAATCAGGTGGGCAATGGTAAGCAGACCATGTGGAAAATCCCGATCGATCCAGCTACTGGCTACCAAAAAACCTGGAATAAATTGGCCCAGGAAGGGTATATTAAAGTAACAATTAAGAAAAACCCGAGTGGAAAATACCCGGGAGCTGTGGGCGTAGTTATTGCACAATAAAATCATTTAGATGTATTCCATTTCAAAAAAAATATTCATTGAAAAACAGGTTTCTGTTGCCAAAAGCATGTTCAGTAATGCAGAGATCGGTAACTCAGCAGCAGTAAAATTCAAATGTTGTACCTGTGGCCATGAAAATACCGTTAAAATAACACCTTATGAATCAGGCTTTCCGATTTTTCAATTGTACAATAACGAAAAGGTTTTAGCTAAAAATGAATTATTAAAAAATAAAATTGTCTCCGAAACCTCCATAAATTTACTTCACTTTGGAGAATTGACAGTGAATGATTTACCAACATTGTACTTTGGAACAGATTGTCCGTCTTGTCATTCAAAATATATTTGTGTTTTTAGCTATGGTGAAAAACAACCTGGACTAACTTTGCTTACCATTTCCGGCGTATGGAAATATAACGAAATTTAAGCTTGGATATATCAAAAATTGCCATTTGTTTTTCAGCAAAGTGTCCAATTTTTCTACGTAAATTGATCAAGCAACTTATTTTAAGCGGTTTTAAGGCTTAAATTACAAGACAAATTATTCTTGTAAATTTCCTTAATAATGGCCAAAATTCCTTCCAGATGTTGCAGAGGCATCCCCTCATCCCCGCTGAAGAAACAAAAGCCTGAAATAGAGATATTTCGGGCTTTTTTCGTTTCCGGCATACCCAAGACATGCATGAATTTACATAGTTCTGGTGAGTGATTCCCGAGCTAGTGCGAGCTTGTAGCTCGTATCCAAATTAACTTAAACCATATCAATTTCTAACAAACCCTTTTCCCCGAGCTGGTGCGAGCTTGTAGCTCGTATCCAAATTAACTTAAATCATATCAATTTCTAACAAACCCTTTTCTCCAGAAAAATCTATTGCACTACTATACTTCCAATGGTAATCTTCTGTTACAAAGCCTGCCTCAACTGGATTGTTGTGAATATAATCGACTTTTTGATCAATTACTTCATTTGACCACAGCTCAATAGGCTTGTTATGCTGTTGCCAAAACTGGCCATTTGTTACATTACTGGTTTTGTCTCCTGCTCGTTTAAACATCCAAAGCAGCCACTCTTTTCTGCTTTCTTGTATATTTTCACTAATCTCCTTCTGAAGTTTCTTGGATGTATGTACTTTAAAGTCGCGTAGTACATCGCCTGGATTATTATTTTTTGCTCTAAATATTAAATGTACATGACTAGGCATTATGCACCAGCAATAAACTTCCATGCCTTTATTTTTTCTACAATAATCTAAACTCTCTATCAAAATGTTAAAATATTGTAACCTAACAAAAACATCAATCCAATACACAGTTGCAAAGCTGACAAAATATAGCCCCTCTTTGTTATAAAACTTATATTTTCTGCTCATTTTGTTCTGTTTATCTAATTTACAGCAATTTAGATAATCTATGATTATTATGCTTCGAAAATTATGAAAGTTTAAGATTGCGACTTTCTAAATTTTAGAACTATGGCTTTTCTATATCGATACGAGTTAAAAACTCGCACCAGCAGATTTTATCTAATTGCAATCCGCTCGGACTGGCAGGGGATTTCAAGTTTGAATTAATCCCTCAGTATCGGTCAGCTTGGTTAACCACCAAACATTTAGAATGATCTAAACGCTTACTTTTTTCACAAAAACATCGCTTGGAAGATATCCAAAGTTTTTTTTGTAAACAGCAGCAAAATGTCCAGGCTTGCCGTAGCCAAGTTCAAGAGCTACATCTTTTATTGAAGCAAAAGTGCCTTTTTGCAACAAGTTATTTGCCAGTGATAGTTTCTCTTTTGTGAAAAACCTTTGAGGACTGTTGTTCATCATTTTGGAAAAAATAATTTTATACTTGGAAATAGACATACCCGCTATCTCAGCCAAAGTTTCTAAACCCGGAAAATCCATCAACAAATCACTAGTTAAATACTTTACTGTCTCCATAACCCCTTTAACATCGGTATTCGACATTTTATGATCTGAAGTTTCCAGTTCCCTCACCCTATTTAACGTATTGGTCAATACCCTGAGTGCAACGCCTTTTAACAGCAATTCATAAGAAGGTGTATTGAAAGGACGGTCTTTCAGCTCATTAAGAATTAACCGGCTGGCACTATCCACATGGGTATTAAAAAAGAGTGTAACCTCGCCCACAATGGAGTTGATGAGCTGTTTACTCGCAAAAATACGAAGGCTGTAATACCTTTCCCCCGGCGAAGGGATTAGCGTACTTTGTGTATCAGAATCTATAAATCCCATACCAATATCTGAACTGTAGCGCACTTTTTGTCTATCACCTTCTACAATGCGTGTGCTAAATCCTTCATTCAAATCAAAATACATCAGGTAAAGAGGTTCGCGACTGGCCATCCTTGTAAAGGCCACATCAATATGATAAACTACATCCATCAGCAATACAGACAGGCCAGGCATTACCGCTAAAAATAAAGAAAAGCCGGTAGCTGCACGGCCATCATGAATCATGTATTTATCGTCGATTAACTTATTCCCCAAGCCATCTACGATTTCCTGCTGCCATTCAGCCGTTAATTCAAACCTGTGTTTGATATGTAAAGTTCCCTCTTTCATTGGTTAAAAATGATTCAGGTAATCTTTAGGTGGTACATTATACAAACTTTTAAATTGATCCGTAAAATGCGAAGCTGTAGTAAAGTTAAAATGATCGGCCACCTCACTTATGGTGTGTAAACCAGTTTCGAGCATCTCACGGGCATGAAATAATTTATTTTCTAAAAAAAAGGAATTCGCTGTGTTACCCGTGATTTTTTTGAATAAAGTCTTATATTTTGTTTCTGACATACAGGCACGGGCGGATAATTCTTTTATTCCCGGAAATGGTCTTCTCAGTGCTGCAATTAAAAAAGACTGAGATTCGATAATTCCAACCAGATCTTCTTTTGATACCTTTTCAATCAAAATTTCCTGAGTTAGTATTCCATCCATATACTCACTGAGTAAGGAATAAACAATGCCTTTAAGGAGTGTTTCATACAGGGGATCCTGCTGATTGGCTTTGCGTAATTCATCAGCAATCCACCAGGACCGATTACTTCCCCTACTAAAGCGGATAAATGTATTTTGCTCGGGATCAAATAAAGCACCCAGTATTTGGTCGAACTGTGGAATAAATGAAAGCTGACGTTTAATTTCTTCCTTTAAAATAAAAATGGTGATGCTATAAACTTTGCTGCCTTTTTTAATTTCATAATCGACATCCATACAACTGTCTACAAAAGCCTCGTTATACGCCCAGCGACCAACTGATTTTAGCTCTTCGTTTAGAATAATTACGGCATTACCTTCCGTAAAATCATAGTGCAGGGTTACAAAATCACTACTTTTATTTCTGTAGCGAAAAACGATAGAGGTGTTATAGGTTACGTCTGTAACATATACGGATATATATTCATTTACTTTTATAGCATAACAGGTTCCGGATTGTAATTCTTCGGGAATGCAGATGAAGTTTCCATCAACGTAACCATTGAGCTGAACCGACAAGTCCTCTGTCCATGATAAATCTACACCGTGATGCTGTATGACTTCTCTCATGAGACTAATTTAAAGAAAAATCTGAAGATCAGAAACCCTAGAACCAGTGACTGAGTGCAGTATAGAAAAAAAGCATTAAAGACGTTTGGTGGTTTTATAGCAAACACCGGAAATACAAATATGTTATTTCGAAAAATAATCCCAGGCGGCTTTACTGCACTCGGCAATGATCTGATCCGTTACTTTTTCCTCTTCCTTTGTCATTGATACAAAAACAGCAATGGCAAAATGTTTCCCATTTGGTAAAGCAACAATACCAATATCATTGCTTGCCGTTGTAATTCCTGCTGAATTTATACCAGAACTACCCGTTTTATGTGCCACTATGGTTCCTTTAGGGAGTAAACCTTTTATCTTGTTTGGCCCTGAAACAGTTTTTACCATAATATCCCAGAGAAAATCACCAGAAGATTTAGAAAGTACTTTCTTGTCGTAAAACATCTTCAGCAATTGTACAGCCGAGAAAGATGTACTCCAGTTCTTAAACTGAACTTTTTCATCTAAATGCATCTCCTCCTCTGTGGCTACAATGGCTACATCTTTTAGGCCAATGCCGTGGATAAACTGGTTTACCTTTGCTAGCCCACCAACTAATCTGAACAAGATGTCGCAACCGTTATTATCGCTTTGTGATACTGTATATCCCAATATTTCGGCAAGCGGAATATACACGTTACCTTGAGGATATTTATCCCTAAGGGGGCTCCAGGTACTGGGTAAAAGATCTTTAGCTTTTACAAGAATCTGCTGATCAAGCGTCAACTTACCTTCATCAACCTGTTTTAGCACAGCTAAGGCCAGATGAAATTTATATACACTTTGCATTGGATAATGGACTGTTCCATTAAACCCAATGGTATCCGCATTCTGGAGATCAGCTACCGCAAAACCTATTTTAGCGGCGTGTTTACCGGCGATGGTTTCGATTGCCTTTTTTAAATCCTGTTTACGTTGTTGCGCAAGGATGTTAATTGAGATAAGCAATAAGCATAATACAATCCAAACCTGATTCGGAACTTTAAAACATTTCATATCTATAAATATATATTTTACATCGATTTTGACCGCTGATTAACCAATTTTTTTATTTGCAATCGTACCCAGGGTATCCATAACTACATCAATATAGGCATCTTTCAGTAACACTTTTTTATCTTTGTCCAGCAGATAAAACGTTGGAAACGCCCGTAAATCGTATTTTTTTTGTTTGTGTATTTGCTGCTTATCGCTGCCATTTATCCATTCGGCAGGTATTGAAGAGGCATAGTCCTTCCAAAGACCAAGATTGTCTGCTGTGTAAATAGCCAATACCTGCAATTCTTTTTTACGCTGCATCGCTTTCAGCATTTTGCTATTGGATAGCTGGCTGATGGTTTCCCTACAGTTTTCACAATCGGGATCATAAAAAAGCAACAATGTGAGCGGGGCATCTATCTTATACAAACTACCTTGATCAGCAGAAGGTGTGCTGTAGTTAAAATCTTCTGCTGCATGGCCCAACCTATTTTTATATAACATGCTCAACTGGTATTGTGACCTTATCTTATATCTGGCATCTAACCGTTCATCTTTTATACAGTACTCCAACACGGAAATATACTGCTCTTCGTTCCTTAGCGGAGAATCAGGATGATCAAGATATTTTTCGATAAGACTGATAAAATGATCGAATAAGGCCTGATTGGTTAACATTTTATCCAACAAAGTGATTAAACCATCATGAGCTGAACCTGCCGATGTTTTATTTAGCAAATACAGATAATCAACCAGTTGTTGCTCGCCCACCTCTTTTCTAAAAAGTGTTGCCGTATCACTCACATTGAGGTTGTCCCAATAGTGCAGTATGGTATCATTAATGGTTTCTTCGAAATTACCGGTTACACCTGGCTTATCCTGGTGGCCTGCCTGTTTTGAGGTGGAGACATTGCAGGAGTTAAGTAAACAAGGGATAAACAAGCCTATTAATATCAGATTTTTCATTTGTTTATTTTTTTCTTCAATAGCGATGAAGCTGTCATGATTTATAATCATGATGGTTTCATAAAATAATCTTTAATGGGTTACCGCTACCGTCCACTTCAATTTCTTATACGCTGTATTCAGATATCCGAAATCTTCCTGGGGAATGTAGCTGGTTAAACCGCTGAATTCGTGTATTACAAAACCACTATACCCCAATAGAAACCGGGGAGTTGCAGCTTTGTATACCACCGTATTTTTTAGCAGGATGGCTAATTCGTTATGGCTTTCGGGCGGAGATAAGCGACGGTAATAATCTTCGAAATCGAAAAACAGGCGATGCGTCTGGTACCTGTCGAAATGCTGTACCTCCTTTAAATCGTTTGCGGAAAAAGTACCATCTACATGCTGCCTTACCCATGCCGCAAGCGCGGGTAATGTTCTGGTATTTACAACAGCAACCGTTGCTGCACGCAAATCACCTTCTTTTTGGTTGTAATGATTAAAATACAGTTGGGCAAAGGATACCAAATCTGCGGTTGGCTTATAAAGGCAAGGCAACACCTTCGGGTAGATTTCTATAAAACCCGGAGAAAGTATCTCGGCAGAGGAGGCCACAATATAATCTGTTTTATCTTTAAGCTCATAGGCTACCTCTATCCCTGCCATAAAACAGCTTTCAAAAACCATGAAATCAAAAAAATGGTCGGGTATGGCTGCTGCAAAATCTGGCAGTTCCATATCTTTATCGCTATCCTGTAAAATAGTGCGGGGCATAATCAGCGTACGCTCGGGCAACCAACCCGACGCATGCGAAAAGAGCACCAGTCCATACGAATCTGCGGGCGCTTCTTTTACAAGATCCTGCAATACATCTTTAAATACACCGCTGCTGGCTGCATTTCTGTTATTATATGTCTTCAGTGTTTTGATTTCTCCATGCCCGTTATTGCCAGCACTAATTTCCATTAGCTTTGGACTTATACCTTTTGCAGCCTGGAAAATCAACAATTTGCCCATGCCCAAAGTGTAAGATGTTTTAAGCGCCTCTATTTTGTCGTAAGTTTCGTTGCTCAGATTATTGTTACCACCCATGTAAACCAACACCGTGCGATTACTTTCAGGAGAAGTATTTACAACAGGAGATACCATGTTAGCATCCTTTTTACAGGATATAAACATCATCAGC
The DNA here is from genome assembly GCF_014947265.1 of Pedobacter sp. MR2016-19. Lineage (NCBI taxonomy): Bacteria > Pseudomonadati > Bacteroidota > Sphingobacteriia > Sphingobacteriales > Sphingobacteriaceae > Pedobacter > Pedobacter sp. MR2016-19. The sequence goes on along the minus strand of NZ_JADCNK010000002.1, from coordinate 182,643 downwards.
AAGCCACATAATAAATAGTTTTTTGTTTTCATGTCCATTTAAAATAAGATTCCGATCAATTACAGCCTAATTTGTATTGCGCTGGGTTATGGTAATTGTTTTACTGATCCTGCCAATTGTTGTATTTGCATCGCCAAGCCTAACGGTGATTTTCCCCGTTCTGGGCTTGGAAGCGCCTAGGTTACTGCTGTTGATATAGATCAGCAAACTCCATTTACCGCTTGCAGAATCCATTTCTGTAGCAACACTTATCCAGCCTGTATCTTTAGGGTTCCGGTATGCATACCATGAAGCACCTAGTGAAGAAATTCTGATACGGATAACCTGCCCGCTTGCCGCACCCACCTCAGCCTGATCTGTACTTAAAGCCAATAGGTACTGGCCATCTGTGCTGATTACATTTAAGCCACCATCATCTAATTGCTTCAGTTCTACCTCCATATTTATGGGAATGTTATTCTGTGCATCGGAGATACTGGCATAACCAGCTCCGCCTACGGCAGTAATATTAACGGTGTACTTATAATTACGCAATAAGGGTATGGCGTTGCCTGACCGATCCATAAAAGCAATCCGATAATAGGTATCCACAGCACTTCCCTTATACCTCCCACCAATTATTAATTCTGTACCGGTGGTTTGGTTTGGCTGTAATGAACTTTTAGGACTTTCAAAAGCATAGATTTCCTGTTGCAGGCTTTTGCCTGGAGAAAGTACCCGATAGGTAACCGGGCTAACGTTTCGCTGTGCTGCTGGCGGCATGCTTTCTGATGTTACCGTATTTCCATTAAAGTTATTGCTCAAAGGTGCAATTAACCCCTCAGAATAGCTATTAACCAAATTTACTGTACTGAGCTGAAAGTTTGACACGGCAGTTTCTTTAAGAACTACATCTATACGGGCCAGACTTCTTACCAGTGCAATGCTGTTTAATGCAGTTGTATTTGCAGTAATAACAGCAGGTTCCGTTTCACCCCACATCGGAAAAGCATCATAATTTGTTACGGAAGTGGCATTCCACTGACCCATTTTAGAGAAAGCCAATTTTGCCATCACTGCTTCTTTACGCTCCCCTTCATTTATCGTTATTCCGTTAAGTTGCTCACTTACATTGGCCAGCACTACAAAGCGGTAATTATTGTCGTTATCTATTTTAAGACTGGCTTTAAAACTTTTACCAGCACTATTTGCACCATCAGGTGTTGAAATACCGGTTCCTGTTACACTGTATGCAAAGGTTTCACTTTCATTTTCCAAACCTTTATTCGTTACTTTAAATGCCAATACGTTTACTGTATTTATTGCATTCTCTTCGTTTTCGGTAATGGCGTAGGTACTAACTGCTTCTGCATGGCCGGGCAGCTGCACATTAAAATCTACAGCTCTTGTGTTTCCGTTCCATACCTGTGCGGGCAGCATCTCTTGTTTCCGGCAGGATAGCATATTTATGCACCATACGATAGCAACCATTACATACCCTGTTTTTAAGACAGTATATGGCCATTTTTCCGTTAAGTTATAGCTGAATATTTTCATTGGAATATAATTTGTCTTTTATTGGTTAATGAAGCTATCATAAGCATATTTTATTGCTGTTTGTAAGCGGTGTACTTATGATGGTTTCATCGCATTTTGCGTTAAGTTTTTGTTATTACAACGGGATACTTTTTACACATCTGGCCCGGTATTTTACAGAAGTTTTTAAAGTTATAGTGCTTAAGGTACCCCCACCAGGGTTAGCGTTGATGATATGGGCCCAGGCGCCAGAGGAATTATTGATATAATTTGTACCTGTCCAGTAAAAATACTGTCTGTCAAAAAGAGTTGCCCCAGCCTCACGAAGAGCTTTTTCAACAGCACTGCGCTGATTGTATTGGTACGGAATAAGGCGGGTTAATTCATCATAGTTGGGCAAACGCCAGCCTTCACCATATACCTGGGCACAGCTGCCTGTACGCGCAGGGTTTAACTGAATTTTCAAGGCATCTAATGTAGATGTAGACCCATCCTTTACATTTGCTGCAAGGTACCAGGTAGGTAAACCGGGAAGGTCGTCCTTGGCCACATATACATCAAGACCTGGCAAATTATCTGCAAAGTTTGGTACAGCCTGGGTAACCTTGATGGTTTTACTTAATATTCCGGATTTGAAAGTGAGTGTACCTGTTCTGGATGCGCCTGATTTATTACTGGCTACATTAAAAGAAAAATTTTGCGCCTGGCCGGCCGGGCCACTGCCAGCGGCTGGAATTATCCAATTTGTACTTGAAGTAACGGTCCACCCGCCTGAATAAGTGGCATTAAGATCAAGGTTTATCCGTTTCCTTCCACCATTATCCTGGAAAATTTCCTGCCCAACCTTTAATTCATAAACTTCGGGGATATTCACGTCGGGTAAATTGGCTTCACTCCATTGGGTAATGCCTACCGTTATGTTTACGGGCCTGTTATGCCATGCCAACTCCTTATCTGCAATACCTGCACCATTTACCTTAATTATATTTACAGTATAATGGTGATTGCGCAACAATGCGATGGGCTTACCCCTATTATCAACCATATCTATCCTGTAATAGGTGATCTGGTTACTGCCCTTGTATTTTCCACCAATTACCAGCCCTGTTGCCTCAGATGTAAAGACATCTGAGGCCGCTTTGCTCTCAAAAAGATAAATTTCATTTTTCAGTTCGGTGGAAGGCTGGTCAAGGTGATAATCCTGAACCGGTAAAAACTGAACACAAGCTGGTAAACTTACCTCTGTTACAGATTGATGATTTACATCATAATTGGTTGAAAAAGGCACAATCTGACCGCTGTTGTTAGCGTTAAAGATACTCACCGAAGTTATCCGGAAATCATTGCCTGCATCTTGTGCTAAAACTACATCTATAGCTGCCAAACTGCGCAATACACTAAAAGTCATGCTACTGGTTTGCACATTTACTCCTTTTACAATCTCACCTTCTCCCCACATCGGGAAAGGTATGAAATTAGCAGAAGTTGCCGCTGTCCATTTTTCACTGCTTAACTTAACCAGGCTATGCAATATATCGTCTTTAGGTTTACCCTCGATAAATGAACCCGCTGCTTTTTGTACTTCCTCCCTGGCATTACAAAGAATTACAAAACGGTAATCGTCTGTAGTTTTTACTAAATCCGCATAAAAAGCGGCCTCTCCCAACATGCCGTCTGCTGCCAGTATGATTCCTTTTGTATAATATGAAAAAAGTTCTTTGCCATCCACTATTTTAAAAGCAAACAAATCTATGGATGCTATCCTGTTTTCATCATTTTCGGTAATGGCATAGGTTTTGGGCTGCACAGATTTGGGCAGGTTCAACATGAGTTTCACCCTCTGATTTATTGCCCCATCTGGCATACTTTCGAATTGTGCTGTTTCTTTACGACAACTTACAATTGCCATACTACACATCAGCATAAATGCATATAGATACTTTTTCATCAGCATATAATTATTCGTTATTATTTCATCTTTTTTAACGGAACTCATGCTTGCTTCGCAGCTTGTTTTTTAGCGGCAATAAAGCTACCATGGGCATATTTACTATTGTTTGTGAATAGGTATGCTCATGATGGTTTCATTAGTACCCATTTTTATGATTAAACTATAGCTCCATTTCTGAGTATTGCACTTTCCAGCCATTTATAACAATTTCAATATTATGGGAAAGGGAATAATTAATCTGTATATTAATTACAGGTTCACAGTTAAAATCGACCTGGCTAAATTTGGCCAGTAGCGTTTTGACATCAGCATTAAAAATGTCGACATCGTTAATTAAATCGCGTATTATTAACCTGGATGCCTGATTTCCGGCAGGCCAAAGAATACCCGTATTTGCATGATAAACATCCTGTTTTACGGCATTGGTATAAAGCTTTGCAGTTGTAAAATGATCTGTAGCAAAATTGTAGGTTAAATTATTTGTTAAGCTATACCCAATGGCATTATAACTTATTCTTGCCTGGTAACTATGGTTAACCAAACCACCATTTAAAGTTAAATTGAGCGGTTTGCCCACTAATTTCATGGCTATTGAACATGCATTGTTTTGTGTTATTTTAACCTGTTGCAGTACTCCAATAAAAAATGCCCCGTTTTCTGTTTCTTTATCACCATCTTTCACCACATAGGAGGGGATATAAAATTCGCTAAGACGCGTCTGCCCATTTATAAGGCTTTGGTTTGCAAAATGCTTGTCACTTAATCCCGCTACTGCCACAAGGGTATAAACCCCCTGTTTCAGGTTTAATGTAATTTGCTCATCCGCCCCGAAAGAAACTCCGGCATTAGAAAAACGGCCCGATAAAATACCCGACTGGTTAAACGCAAAAACAGTGAGCTGACCACTCTTTGTATAAACCGGCCGATTATTACAGCTATCTGGTTGGGTAAAATAAACAGCTATCTTAAATTCACAATCCTCCAGCTTCTCTTTTATACAAGCTTGGGTTGACACCATGAGCACCAGTATAATTATAAATATCCTTCTCATATTCAAAATGGTATAATTGCATTTTTTAAATAAAGCTGTTTAAAAGAGCCGTTTTTGTTATGGGAATAAGCAGATTTCTGCAATTCAGAAATCTGCTTATTCATCTTTAAAAAGCTTCAGACAAATTTTAAATTTCGTAATCTGCAACGTGCATAGCCCATGGTACAATGGTAATGGTAGCCTCTATGCTTACTTTTTTAGATGGTGCGATTGGATCTGTAGGCGATATCGGGTCTGGTGATATTAGTGGTTTTCCGGGATTAGCAGGCGTACCGTTGTCGCCATTGATCTGGTTTTCGCCCGGCGTTCCTAAACCGTTAATTTTGGTAACAGTTGCATTATAATATACATTTCTCAGTAAGTCATATTTGCCTTCACCCATTACGTTTCCTTCTGGATTTAAATATAAGCGGTAGTAGCAATGGCCGTTATTGTAAGTAATTGGTGCTGCACCTCCATTTGCTATAGCATATTCCTGTGCCTCTTCTAATGCACCAAAGTAGTATACCCCAAAATTGGTGAATACGGCATAGAATGTTCCATCGGCTGCAAGCGGGTTGGTACCGGTTAGTACAGACGGCGTAAACTTGGCCCTTACACTAACATAGGTTACCTGATTGTGTTGGTGCTCTTTAGAGGTATTCTCTGGCACATATACCACATTTTGGCTACCAACGGTGGCCGAGGCAGCATTTACCGGATGGAAACTGGCAACATCTACCAATTTTAAATCAGAAGCATTATGCGCTGCAGCCAACCAGTTAGCATCCTTAAAGTTAACTAAAGGAGCTACAATTTGTTTTGTATTTGCCTGGCCTATAGTATAATTAAGTTCTGACAAATTACCACCTGCTATATTAGAAAGCATTAAAGATTGTCCAGATTTCACACTGGTTTTAGCAACCAAGCGGCTAACAGGTACTGTTATTTTGTTGGCACCGTCAATATCTGAAATGGTGATACGGTTGATACTTTCGTTAAACATGGCAACAGAACCATCGCCGTTTACCAAAGCAGGCATATCTACGTTGATAGCGGTATTCATGTTGGCGTAGTTTGACTTTAATTTGTTTACAATTTCCTGAGGAAGGTTTACGCCAGCAAAAACCTGTTTGGCGCCAGTTTTCACATCAAGAGATTGCGCTTTGATCGTTTTTCCATCAGCTTCATAAATATCACTTCCCTCAATATGGACATAAGAGGTAAGCGTGAAAGGTGCCCCATCATCATACACAAATACATCTATCGTATTGATTTTCATCTCCGCATCAGTTGCATTGTCATCTCCCACGGCATAAGTAGATACAGATTTTGGTGCGGTTACCATTAGCTGAAGCCTGGCATCTTTTCCATTACTTCCGCTAAAATTAACTCCGTTTTTTTGATCTTTTTTACAAGCTGCTATTGATAAGGCAGCGAATGCCACAAAGGCATAATTTTTAATAAACTTTTTCATCGTTATATCATTTATTTTTATTGCTGATGAAGCTATCATGCGCATGTTTATAAGGTTTGCCCATGATGGTTTCATTTTACTTTTGTTTAATTATTCCTTTTATTTATTGTATAGAAAGGCCTTACAACACTTTTTAAGCATTATTCAACCGTTGTTTTCACTAATTTTTGGGTTATTACCTAATCTTGTATACTAATGAGATTGAAAATTTTGTGGGACCGAAGTAAACTTTGCTTTCTTCTCCTGTTTTAGCGCCACAGTGCTGGCAATCATAAACGTCATAATCCATAAATGCATAGCCTAAACCTAAAACTGATTCAACACCAAACCTATCATTGATCATGTGCGTATAACCTCCCGATACCCCCATTCCGAAAAGATTTCCCTGGTAGCGGTTTTCTTTCAGTTGCCTGTTAATCCCCGAGATACCTCCTACATTATAGTAAGCATAATGCGCATGAAGGCCTACAAAGAATTTACTGAAAGCTTCTCTCTGCCACAGCCTTAGTTCGGGTTGCACAGCGATGTGTTTTAGTTTGGCATCTCCACCATAGTTAAAGGGGTTATAGGACACCGGTATATGCAGGGTAAGCGGGTGTGCGGTGTTATCCGGGCTTAAGCTTATTTCACCTGCGATATTGATATTTCTTAATGCAATGGCTGGTAGATTGGTCTTTATAACAAGTTGATGTTCTTTAAAGAAAGTATTTTCCTTTTCCTGCGCCAGCACCCTGCCACAGCAAATTAATAGTATAAAGAAACATATAGATAGTAGCTTTTTTTTCATGACTTATTTATTTAATTAATCCGGGATCATTTAAAATGGCTTAACCTTTTCACGCCGCAAAATTCGGTTTTATGCCTTTTAAGTGAGGCTATGTTCAGCCATTAAACTATCAGATTAAGACAAAAAAAGAGGTATGTTTCTTGCCTGTTTAGACGTTTTTCACTAAAACATCTCCCAGGCAGCGGCAAAATGAAATGATTTACTATACCCTATTCTTTACTCAGCGATAAGCTTTGGATGTATAAGCAGGTCTACAACGGAGCCATTATACATTAATGATGCTATGCGGACGGATGCGCTAATGGAAACCTATTGTGAAATTTATGGGTTAGCATTTCCTGGTTTTATCAACCTAAAATAGTTTTCATTTGCCCGCCCTTCAAATTCAACGGCCGTTCAATGATGTTACTCCTGTAAGCATTTAAACCCTTTTCTAAAATTTTTAAAACACAAAAACATAAATTATAGGCAAATAATATTGAAGTTTGCACTTATAAATTTTCGGTATGCAGATTCTGGTAATAGAAGATGAACAAAGGGTAGCTGAACTGATCCATAAAGGGTTGACCGAACTTGGTTTCCAGGTTACCCTTGCTTATGATGGAGAAATGGGAAAGAAACTGGCCTTATCAAAATCATTTGATCTGATCCTTATGGATTTGATCCTGCCAAAAATAAACGGGATAGACCTGTGTAAAGAGATCAGGCTTAGCCTTCCCAATATCCCTATTATTATGCTTACCGCATTGGGTACCACCGATGATAAGATTGAAGGCTTTGATGCCGGTGCAAACGATTACCTGGTAAAACCCTTTGATTTCAGAGAGCTTCATGCACGGATCAGGGCTTTGATTAATCGGAACCAGGCTTTAAACAATACTTTTAGCCAGGGTTTTATCCTCCGCTTTGCCGATCTTGAAATGAATTTGGAAACCAAAATGGTACAAAGGAACAATGAGCCCGTTAACCTTACACCTAAAGAATTCCGCTTATTGGAGTATATGATGGGAAACTCAGAAAGGGTACTGTCCAGAACGGAAATAGCTGAAAAAGTTTGGGACACTTTTGATTCGGGCACAAATTTTATCGATGTTTATATCAATTACCTCAGAAAGAAAATAGATAAAAACCATAGTGTTAAACTGATCCATACCAAGCCGGGTATGGGCTTCATATTTAAAGAAGGATAAAACATTGTTACCATTAAAACTCAAATATGAAAATAAGGGTAAAACTTCTGTTGTTATTTCTCACGCTTTTTGCCTCGCTGCTCCTCGCCTTTGCGGTATTTATTTATATCTACTCTGCAAAGACAAGAAAAGACCAGTATTATAAACAGCTAAAAAGAGAAGCAATTACAAAAGCTAACCTGCTTTTTGATGCAAAAGTACCTGCAGCAGTATTACAGCTCATTTATAAAACTACGCCCAATTCGCTTTTTGAAGAAGAGGTAGCAATATACGACACCTCGTTTCACCTCCTTTACCATGATGCGGTACAGATAGACAAGGTTAAGGAAACACGAAAAATGATCGATCAGATTGTGCAGGAAAAAGAAATTACCTTCGATCAGGGTTCGTTACAGGTGGTAGGCCTGCTCTATGAGCACCATCAAAAAACCTATGTAATCACAGCAGCTGCTAGCGACCAGTATGGCTTAAACCGTTTGCAAGCGTTTAAATACGCTTTAATTGTTTCTTTTATCATCATCATCAGTTTAACCATTGCCGCTGGTTATTACTTTGTTAGCAGGGCATTAAAACCGGTAACCGAAATTGTAGATAAAGTAGCTCAAATTACGGCGACCAATCTGTATAACCGCGTTCAGGTAAAAAACCAAAAAGATGAGATTGGCGAACTGGCACATACCTTTAACGGTATGCTTGATCGCCTGGAGCAATCTTTCGATAGTCAGAAAAGTTTTGTCAGCAATATCTCCCACGAACTCCGCACACCATTATCAACAATTATAGGCGAACTACAACTGGCGCTGATTAGGGAACGCAATACGGATGAGTATAAAGAAATCATCAAACTTTCATTAAATGATGCCCAAAGTTTGGCAAAGCTCTCAAATGGTCTGCTCGATCTTGCAAAAGCCAGCTATGATCAAAACACCGTAAGCATGAAAAAACTCCGTGCAGACGAACTCTTAATGGAAGCCAGGGAAGCCGTACTTAAAATCAGTGAAAATTATAAAGTTGATGTGCAGTTTGCCCGCGAAATTGAGGATGATGATGATATCTTAATTAACGGGAACGAGTATTTATTGAAAGTGGCGTTTATTAACCTGATTGAAAATGCCTGCAAGTTTTCTCCAAATCACTTGTGCACCATAGAAATTGATTTTAATGCTACACGAATCAGTTTAAGTTTTAAAGATACCGGAATAGGAATCCCTCCTGAAGATATACCAAACATATTTACCGCTTTTTACAGGGGTAAAAATAAAGACTTTAGCTCAGGAAATGGAATAGGGCTATCGCTCAGCCAAAAAATCATTTCTATGCATCAGGGAACTATACAGCTCAATTCAATTGTAAACAAGGGCAGCACGTTCAGGATTGATATCCCGCATCTTTAGTAATCCTGCATTATTCTGTATTGATTCTTATTGGTTTTCCGCCTCGGATAAGCTAACTGCCCGATCTTTTCTAATGAATTTCTAATAAATTTCTGTTTCTCTTCTAACAGCCTCTTTAAAAGGCATTTTCTACTTTTGCAGCACAATAAAAAAGAACAATAATGGACGCAGGCCCCTATTTCAAAACAACAATTAATGGTTTAACCGCCCCTCAGGCATAAATTTCTTTTATGTCCGGTTCGGGCATAGAAAAGAAATTTATGACACTTTTTGAATTCACCCTCAGAATAACAATAGCTTTTATGTTGGGTGCCGCTATCGGCACAGAACGCCAATGGCGCCAAAGGATGGCTGGATTAAGGACCAATATGCTCGTTTGCTTTGGTGCCTGCATGTTTGTTTCCTTAGGCGTAAAGGAAGGTGGCGATGCTGCCGGTAGGGTGATCTCTTACGTAGTTAGTGGAATTGGCTTTCTTGGTGCGGGAGTCATCATGAAAGACGGACTTAACGTGCGTGGGTTAAATACTGCAGCAACTTTATGGTGCTCTGCAGCCGTTGGCGCATCCTGTGGAATAGGACTTCTTCCTGAAGCTGGGATTTTTACCACTTTCGTTATTCTCACCCATGTATTTATGCGCCCTGTTGGCGTAAAACTAAGCCGCCTGCCTTTAAAAAACACGCATGTCCCAGTGCCTTATGTACTTATTATTAAATGCAGACAGGATGTAGAAAACCATCTCCGCGTTTTGCTGCTACAGTTTACCGGCAACGACAGTAAGCTTCTACTCAGATCGTTAAAAAGCACCGATGGTGAAAACCCGGTAACCGCCATTATTACGGCAGAAATATTTGCCAATAACAATGAAGATGCGTCGATGGAAAAAATCGCGGGCCGCTTAACCATAGAACAGCAGGTTTCTGAGGTCAGCTGGAACAAGGCCGGCGACGAAAATGACTTATAAACAATTGAATTACCATCCTTAATAAACAACACAGATGACAGTTGCAAAAGAAATCAAAAGACTCCTTCCCGAGCACAGAACAACATGGTTAAATAACAACCAGGAAGCGGCGGGTACCAAACTACAAAATATTTCAAGAGCAGACCATAACTTTTATTTTGCCATTCTCGAAAGTAGCGAGGAGGGGCTTTCGGCCATTCAATCAAAGGAAAGGTTAAACCACTTTGGCTTAAATGAGGTACACCATGAAAAAGCGCCTACATGGGTTAAACAGCTTTTACAGGCTTTTATAAATCCTTTTATAGGTATACTGCTCATCATTGCTATCATATCTTTCATCCTCGATGTTTGGCTGGCCCCTAAGGGAATGGAAGACTACAAAACCGTTACCATGGTGGGTATTATGGTACTGGCCAGCTCCCTGTTGCGCTTTTCTCAGGAGTACCGGAGCAACCGTGCTGCCGAGCAGCTTAAAAGTATGGTTAAAACTACCGCTACTGTTTTAAGAAAACTGGTAGGCAAAAAAGAAGTGGACATCAAAAAGTTAGTACCAGGCGATATCATCATACTTTCTGCAGGAGATATGATCCCCGCCGATTGCCGGATTATACAATCAAAAGATCTTTTTGTTAGCCAGTCTATGCTTACCGGAGAAGCCCTACCTGTTGAAAAAAGAAATCTGGTTATACGAAATGCGGAAAAAAAACCGCTGTTTGAGCTTGATAATATCTGTTTTATGGGTACCAATGTAGTGAGTGGCTTCGCTACCGCCGTAGTGGTAAATACCGGAAACCAAACTTATTTCGGCTCATTAAGTAAAGAAATTGTAGGTAAACGGGCCGAAACCAATTTCGATAAAGGGGTAAACAAGGTAAGCTACCTGCTCATCAGCTTTATGGTGGTGATGGTGCCCCTTATCTTCTTGATTAATGGGCTGGTAAAAGGAAACTGGTGGGATGCTTTACTTTTTGCCATTGCGGTGGCTGTAGGGTTAACGCCAGAGATGCTGCCCATGATTGTGACTGCTAACCTGGCGAAAGGCGCAGTGAATATGAGCAAGCATAAAGTGATTATTAAACGCCTTAATGCCATACAGAATACTGGTGCAATGGATGTGCTCTGCACAGACAAAACCGGAACACTAACCATGGATAAAATTGTACTGGAACGGCACCTGAATATTTTTGGTGATGATGATGAAGAGGTTTTAAAATGGGCCTACCTGAATAGTTTTCACCAAACGGGCTTAAAAAACCTGCTTGATGTTGCTGTACTGGAGCATGTAGAACTTCATGATTACCTGAAAGTTGAAGAAAGCTTTTTAAAAGCTGATGAAATCCCTTTTGATTTCCAAAGACGCAGAATGTCGGTGATTTTAAAACAGCGCAATGGCAGGCACCTGCTCATCTGCAAAGGTGCGGTTGAAGAAATGCTCGATCTATGCAGCCATGCTTTTAACCCGGGCGATGATAAACAATTGCATATCGAATCGGATAAAGTAATGCCTATGGATGAAAACACAAGGCAAATGATTCTGAACACCTCAAAAAAATTAAACGCAGAAGGCTTAAGGGTTTTACTGGTTGCTATCCGTGAGTTTGACGATAGGGCTTTGAACTATTCTGTAATAGACGAAGATCAGATGATCCTGACCGGTTTTATCGGATTTCTTGACCCTGCAAAACCTTCTGCAAAAACTGCGATTGAGGCCCTGCAGAACCTGGGCGTTAATATTAAGGTACTTACAGGCGACAATGAAATCGTAACCAAAAAGATCTGTAGGGATGTAGGTATTCCTTACAACAGGATATTACTGGGTACCGAAATGGAGAAAATGAGCGATCAGGAGCTACAGGAACAAATTGCTGATGTTTCCATTCTGGCAAAACTCAGTCCCATCCAAAAATCAAGAGTAGTTAAAATACTGCAGGCAAAAGGCCATACCGTGGGTTTTATGGGCGATGGAATCAATGATGCTGTAGCCTTAAGGGATGCCGATGTGGGCATCAGCGTGGATACAGCAGTTGATATTGCAAAAGAAAGTGCCGATATCATCCTGCTCGAAAAGGACCTGATGGTTTTACGTAAAGGAGTAATCTACGGACGGAGAACTTTCGGAAACATTATTAAGTACATCAAAATGACGGCCAGCAGCAATTTTGGCAATATGTTCAGCATGTTGGGTGCAAGTGCATTTCTGCCTTTTTTACCTATGCTTCCGGTGCAGATCCTGATCCAGAACTTATTGTATGATGTTTCCCAGATTTCGATTCCCTGGGACAAAATGGATGATGATTTTATCAAAGAACCTAAGAAATGGGATGCTTCAGGAATCAGGAGGTTTATGCTGTACATCGGCCCGATCAGCTCCATCTTTGATTATGCCATGTTTGCCGTGATGTTCTTCGTGTTTAAAGCCAACAGCCCCCAGCACCAACAGCTGTTTCAAAGTGGCTGGTTTATAGAAGGTTTATTATCTCAGACCCTGATTGTACACATGATCCGTACACGGAAGATCCCTTTTATACAAAGCTGGGCAACTACGCCTGTGGTGGTGCTTACCTCGCTCATTATGGTTATCGGAATCTTTATTCCTTTTTCTCCATTTGCTGCTTCACTAAAAATGGAACCATTACCAATTACCTATTTCCCATGGTTAATCGGCATATTGGCTGCGTACTGCGTGCTAACTCAATTCATTAAAACCCTGTATATCAAAAAATTTAACCAATGGCTTTAACCCGCTCCAATAAACTTTGGATGATGGCCATTATATACCTCATCCTAATGGTTGCCCTGGCAGACTGGCTGGAATATCATTTCCACAACAGCAATAAACATTCAATAAAGCAAACAGATCAATATGAAAATAAAAAGTAACTATAACCTTTTCATTCCGGCTTTGATTATACTTATTGGCGATAGCCAGTTCCTGTAAACAACAGGCTGCACCGAAAGAAACTACAAGCTTAATGCAACATGGAGATTTCATTATCATTCCAGATCATGATCCTTTAAGGGCAAAGCTAAAGGAAATCTCGGTAGATACCGACGCCTATCGTGTACAAATCGCAACAGCGGGAACAGTAAAGGCCATCCCTACCCAATATAGAGCGAGATTTAAAGATTGGGTTCAATTCCCCCCACTCTCTCCGCCTGAAAAAACTAAAGCCTGAAATCATGCGATTTCAGGCTTTTTTCATTTAAACATCCTGTCCTAATTCAAATACTGATCATATTCTTTTAAAACTTATCAATTACTCCTGTCATTAACCTCAAATCGGCCAGTTTTCAGGTGCAGCACAATTTTGAACACGATAATTTCTTCATCATGCGCATCTGTTTTGCCTGTGCCATGCGATGGCTGCTCTGATGGTGTATTGGTTAAGGGCATCATCCGGTGGATAATGCCCTGCAAAACATTTTGTTTTTCTGAAGTATCGGTGATTTCTTCAAATTTGCCCCAGCACACCACACTTTTCCAGTTGAAGGTGTCGCGGATCTGGTCAATCTGGAAGCAAACCTGTGGGTTGCTTCTCATCATCCTGATTTTTTGTCCGGGAGCAGAATGGGCATAAACTGTACCGCTGCGGTAAACATAATTAATAGGCACAATGTAACTCACCCCATGGGCGTGGCAGCCTAAACGACCTATATATTGCTCTTTAAGGAGCTTTTCGACTTCCTCTTCTTCTAATTTCCCTAACATTTTTTAAAAATTAATGTTGAATATTTATTACTAAGCTGTTCCCGAAATATCTAAAACAACCCTTCCCTCAATCTCTCCCATTTTCATCTGTTCAAATACTTCATTAATATCTTCCAGTTTTGCAGACTTAATCTGCGCTTTCACCTTGCCATCTACGGCGAATTCAATAGCCTCCTGCATATCTTTTCTCGTACCAACAATAGAACCCCTGATGGTAATCCTGTTCAGCACGGTATCAAATATGGGAAGGTCGAAACTGCCTGGAGGTAATCCATTTAACGATAAAGTGCCTTTTCTTCGCAATGCGGAAAGCCCCTGACTGAAAGCAATAGGCGATACTGCAGTTACCAATACGCCATGCATTCCCCCGGTTTGTTTTTTAAGAAATTCCCCAGGATCCTGTTCAAGTGCGTTAACCACAATGTCAGCACCCAGTTTTCTGGCCATTTCCAATTTATCATTTGAAACATCAATTGCAGCAACCTGAAAACCCATGGCTTTTGCATATTGAACCCCCAGATGGCCTAATCCGCCAATTCCCGATATAGCAACCCATTCGCCTGCTTTTACCTCGGTTTCTTTTAAACCTTTGTAAACGGTAACCCCGGCACAAATAATCGGTGCCATTTCTGCAAAATTTACATGCGAAGGAAAATGGGCAACATACCTGGAATCGGCAATCACATATTCTGCGAAACCGCCATCAACACTATAGCCGCCGTTTTGTTGCTCATAGCATAATGTTTCCCAACCTGTTAAACAAAATTCGCAACAGCCACAGGCACTATACAACCATGGAACGCCAACTACATCGCCTTCTTTAACACTTTTAACATCATGCCCCATGGCGGCTACCAAGCCGATGGCTTCGTGACCAGGCACCAATGGCATTTTTGATTTTACTGGCCAGTCTCCATTACAGGCGTGCAGGTCGGTATGGCATACACCACATGAAATTACTTTCACCAGGATCTCGTATTGATTGAGCGGTCTGACCTTAAGTTCTTCTATGGCCAGAGGTCCTCCATATTCATGGATAACAGCGGCTTTCATTGTTTTAGGATACATGTTTTTTGTTTAGGAATAGATTGTACAATTAAGTTTTATGCAATGATCGGCTGGCTTTACATCGGAATGCGATGTTCAGGCGGCAAAACCAGAAGCGGGATCTGAATATGATCAGACATGTTCAGCGTATAGCTACCATTAAACAGGCGATAAAAAAATCCGTGTTTCCGGTGTACCATTGCCAGCATATCGATCTGACCATTTTCTACGATCCAGTCCAGGCCATCCTTAACCCGCTCACTGTTTACATGCCTATGGTAGATATTTCTATAATTCACCCTGTCGGCAACCCGGTTCAAAAAATCTTCGGTTGTTTGTTTGTAAACTGCCGGATCTGATGTTGAATTACCTGTATGCATAATGAGTATATCGGCGTTGAAAGGTTTTGCAAATTCGGCAAGCGCACATAAAACAGGGATGTCACTATGACTAAAATCGGTGGCGAAAGCAATTTTTTTAGGCTTCTTGAACTGATAGCCTGTGGGGATCAATAAAAGCGGTATTTCGCGCTCAATCATTTTTCTGGCATTACTACCGATTAAAATTTTGGAGAACTTGCTTGCACTGTTTAAGCCCATTACCACAAGGTTCATTTTACATTCGGTAAAATATTTATAAACCTCATCATCCACTTCTCCACGAACAAATTTCGAATATACTTCTGGCTTAAGGCTATAATCGTGATAGGCGGCTTCATATTTCTTTTCGACCTTATGAAGCAATTTCTCCAATGTTTTTTTGGCATCATCCTCCATCTTGCTGTACTCTTCATAAGGCCATACCATCGATGCTGCAACGGGAGACACCACAGGAACCTGAAAAACATTGAATAGTTCTATCCTTGCCCCAATGTTATAGGCCAGATCAGTTGCATAATTAGCTGCGTTTTCTGCTGCTGGGGAGAAATCAACAGGTACCAGGATCTTTTTCATATTGCGCTCTGTTTATTAAGCATAAAGTTTGTAAAAAACCCATGTTAAAAATATGAGCAGCATCAGCTATTTAAATGATTTTCAACTAAATGCAGCGAGGAACAGTAATTCCCAAAACTCGTTTTTTAATAAAAAAAGGAGTTATGATAAAAGATATAGTTGAATCGTCATTTCATTTGCCTGATCAAAAGAGCTCCAGGTGTTTAAGTTTTTTGATTTGAACGATTAATGAGTTTAACGAAAGCACAAGTCAGGCTTTGCCCGGGTTAAGTACTAAGACTTGTGCTAGACTGGGAACCCCAGTTGTTAAATATTTATTTGTAGCCGACATACAACATTAGGTTGATAAACTTGTCATAATAAGTAGTGCTATCAAAGTATTCTGCCAGAGTACATAAAGTATTATAAAATCAATTAAATGAAAAAATCTATTTTAATTCTAAGCTCAATATTTTTAACATTCTCAATCATTACATCTTGTAAGAAGGAGATTAACAAGATGACTTGATGTTAAAATCAGATTATGAGCAGAGTTCAAATCCTGCTGATCCAAGAACCCGTTTAAACGGTACAGCCACATGTACAGGTCTTCAATCCAATTAAAATGATAAAGCATATCTTATCAACATTCGTTCTTTTTGTGATTTGGCAGGGAACATATGGCCAGGTCTCGGCACCATATCTCTCTATGAGTTTGGAAGCTAAGGACAATAGAGCCCGTTGGCAGCCTATGCATAAAATGCCGGCTGGAGATTTCATCTTGGAATGGCTAAAATCTGGCGACATTCTTGTTTCATACAATAGAAATGAGGCTCCAACCAAGTACTTAAAGGAAACTGATTTCAGCTCTAAAGAGCTACAAAAACTTGATAAAAAGATTTCTGGTTTTAGCTTAAAGGGAATTTATCTGGATCCTGAACAGCCACCGGAATTCTACTATGTAATCTATTTTAATCCGAAAATGAAAAACTCTATTTTACTTGAATTGCATGCCGTACTTGGGCATGTTGTCTCTGCAACTTATTATTCAGATAAAAAGATAAATCCATTTCAGAACAGGATTTACAGCACTCTTAAATAAACAACACTCTGGCGGAGTATAATTATTGGGAATGTCACTAAAAATGTTTGTTTCCTGCTTTTGGTGATTTTATTGTGTATTTCAGTGAAAGTGGCTGTTCCTTAATTTGATGGTAGGCCCAGCGTCTACCAATAGGCTTATTTTTAAAACCGAAGCAGGATCGCCGATTAATATGCTGTGAATTATGGAAAGCAGTGAGGATAAACTTGTACTGATAAGCGGTTCGCGAACAGGTGGTCTCGATGATCCACAATCCATTAAATATACCCTTTTTAATGAGAAGTTACCCAAAAGAAGATGCCTTTAACCTCACCACATTACAAGTTTTAACAAACCGATAAAACAATTTGCAATATCTTTATGCCATGAAAATCCATATCCTTGGTGCATCCTGTGCAGGCTCTACCACTTTGGGCGAAACTTTATCTGCCCGGTTAAATATCCCCTATTTTGATACAGATAGTTTTTTCTGGGAAAAATCTGCTGTTCCATATACCGTAAAGAGAGAAGCCCAATTACGGAGCCGGTTGCTTAAAGACGAATTAAGAAAATCAGAAAACTATATTGTGGGCGGCTCGCTGGTAAGCTGGGGAGAGGAATGGAAACAAATGTTCGACCTTGCGGTTTTCCTTTACCTGCCAAAAGAAATCAGGATGGAACGCCTGGTGCAAAGGGAAATAGAACGTTATGGAAATCAGATTTATGACGATGCGCAACGGCACAAATTATTCCTGGAATTTATAGATTGGGCATCAAAATACGACGACCGTTCTTTTACAGGCCGAAATATCGGGATCCACGAACGTTGGCTGGAAGGCCTAAACTGCCCTGTAATAAAAATTGTGGGTGATACAACGGTATCAGAACGGTTAAAACGTATTGTAGAAGTTGTTGATCGTATTTAAAAACCCTACAATGAATATTTGTTATCCCGAGGTTTTGTTTTCGGGAAAGGCTTTTTTCAAAATATCGTTTCGCCCTTCTTTTATTGAATCTACCTGGCAATTATCCTAACTGCTGCAGAAACAGATTCAAATCCTCTTCTTTTCCCAAACCCAACTTTTGTTTGATCCGGTAACGGCTCATGCGCACACTTTTAGGTTCGATACCTAACCGGATGGAAACCTCTTTATTGGTTAAACCCATCAACATATAAGAACAGTATTTTAAATCAAGCCGCGTAAGTGTATGGTTCGCTTTCTCTTGCAGGCGTTCAAAAAAAGCAGGATTAGTATCAAAAAAATCTGTCTTATGTTCCTCAAATTCTTTATCCATCCTTTTCTGCTGATTCACAATCCGTTTAATCTGCTCATCAAGCGAAAGGTGGCTTTCAATATTTACCTTCTCTGGTATAAGCTCCAGTAGTTCATTTTTTTCTTCAATTTGTAAATTACTGGCCAATACTTCTTTCTCCAATCGCTCCTGACGCTCTTTGAGCAAAACCTGCTCAGTTTGAAGTTGCATCGCTTCAACCTCTTTTAGCTGTGCCCTTAATTCTGCAGCCTTTTTTTCCTGGTCGATCAGCTCTTGTTTTCTAATCGATGCCTTGAGCTTATAATTATAAGACATGAGCAGTAAAAGCAATGCGGCAATGCCCGTCAAACCTGAAATAATGTAAAAAACATTCAGTTTTTTGGTATACTTGGTCTGTTGGTGTAAATAGGCAATCTCCTGAGCTTTTTTTTCTGACTGATACTGTGCTTCTATCCTAATGGTGCTGTTAATTTTTTCTTCATCAAAAGCCTTTTTATAATAATTAAAATACTGCTTCAAATAGTTTAAGGCAGCCTGCTGATTACCTTTTTTTTCGGCAATACTTGCAAGCCCCTGGTATATCCGTGCCTGAGTTAACGGCATTTTTATTATGCTACCAGAAATTTTACCCAATCCGGTGAGTAATAGTTTTTCTGCTTCATCGTAATTTCCGTCGCGCAGTGCATATTCGCTCCTTAAGCCATAGCAGTTTAGTAAAACTTCCAATAAATTTGTTTTTGTAGCAATACCCATTGCGATATCCACATATTTTTCGGCACTATCGCGATATGAAGGCGGAAAGTATTGAAAATAAACATTGGCGGTATTTAAAGCTGCCGCAGCAGTATTGCTGTAGATAAGCATGCGGCCCTCCTGCTTTTTTGATAGCTGAAGTGATTTTTTATAGGTAAACAATGCCGAGTCGAGCAAATTACGTTTCAGCGTATCGAGCTTAAAATGGTCAAAATAAGTTTGTCCGATAGTAAGATAGGCATTATTCAACAGGTCCATCTGTTTGCTTTTTATTGCACTTATATAACATAAACGGGCGTATTTCTGCTGTTTTGATGGATCATTGCCATAGCCATAAAAACTGGCCAGATAATGGTATATGGTACTTTCATAGTCATCTGCATGCTGACCCTTTAAAAAATCCAGGGCTTTAAGTAGCTTTGCCACCGATTTATCATTATCATCGTTCACCAGGTCTAACCAACCACTTCTAAACCATACAAAACCCAGTGCAACGCGGTCTTTTGTTTTATGAGCATAGTACATGGCACTGTCTAAACTTGCATAGGCACTTTTCAAGTCCTTTTTCCACACGTACAAGTGAACCAGTGTTGCATAGGCCATGGCTTTACTCTTCCCGTCCTTTAACCCTCCTCCAACCTTAAGGGCTTCATTGGCCTGTTGAAAAGAAAGCTGAAGGTTTTTTTCAAAATTTGCCTTGGCCAGTTTGCAGAGCAGATTTACTTTTTCTTCCTTCGAAATGCTGTTCTGCGCCAGCAAATGATTTAAGGAATCGATATAAATCTTTTGTGCCTCGGCACTTTTAAAAAAAAGTAAAAGACAAAATAGGATACTTGATAATTTTTTCAGTGGTAGCTGCATGATCAAAAATAAAAAAGAAACATTTTACAGGAACAGAATTACAACAAATAATTGAAATTTAACTGTTTCAAAGGGTTTTTGTAGTCTCCTTGTAGACACCATTTCAAAAATTGGTAGTCGCAGTGTAGGTTCCCTTTTCTTGGTGGAGCAAAAAGGCACTGGTAATTTTGTATTGTTCAATTCACTAAAATTTAAACCTATGAAAC
Organism: Pedobacter sp. MR2016-19; assembly: GCF_014947265.1. Lineage (NCBI taxonomy): Bacteria > Pseudomonadati > Bacteroidota > Sphingobacteriia > Sphingobacteriales > Sphingobacteriaceae > Pedobacter > Pedobacter sp. MR2016-19. The sequence goes on along the minus strand of NZ_JADCNK010000002.1, from coordinate 162,473 downwards.
AGAAAACAATTGCAATAGTTGCCTATATTACACTCATCGGATGGATTATTTCTTACCTGGAATTTAAAAAATCGACCGAAAAAAGCTCCCTGGCCAATTATCATTTGGGTCAGTCGCTTGGGATTATTATTACCTCCATCTTATTGAGTGTCCTAAGCAGTATAATTCTGGCCATAATTCCTTCCCTGGGGTTTGTCTTTTACTTTATTTTATTGCTTCCTTTTATTCTGATGTTATTGGGCATAGTAACTGCCAATAATGGTTTAGAGAAGCCTGTTCCACTAATTGGAAAAGTATTTGAAAGGAAATTCAACTTTACTCCCAGAACATAAAACATCTTTGTAAAACTGTAGCAGCCCCATATAAAAGTAAAATGGCAAAATCTTTGAAAGCATTTTAAATTTAAATCAACCTTATGATGACCACTGAAGAATACAGACAAAAGTTTCCAACCGATGATACCCCTGGATGGCAGGCAATAGATGATCAACTGGAAAAAATTTATGGCACTTCTGAAGCACGCCATTACCCTCCTTTGTGTGGAATCCATTATGTGGCTGGCGGAACCGACCCGATAGATGGTGCCAGTATTTATGATAGCAACCACCAAAGCTTTCACCGTCACATCATCAGTTACGGCATGAGCGAATTGTATTATAACGAAGAAAAGGCTGGTGGTGAGTTTAGCAAGTGGGGTTTTGAATTTACGTTTAGGTTAGCGCCATTTAAAGATGATGAAAACGATCCCATCTGGGCTATACAGGTGATGAATAATTTAGCCAGGTATGTGTTTTCGAGCGGTAAATGGTTTGAAGAGAACCACTTCATCCCTGCCAATGGACCAATAAGATTAAATACTGATACCCAAATAACGGGTTTTGTTTTTGCATTGGATCCGGAACTGGGAAAAATTGACACCCCTCATGGCGAACTCAGCTTTCTCCAATTGGTGGGCATTACTGATGCTGAAGTAGAAGAACTAAAAAAAAATCCCACTATCGGGGCTGTTGAAGAACTGATCGAAAACCTGAAAAAGGATAACCCCCTTTTAATTACCGACCTGAACCGGAAATAATATTGAAAATTTAGGACTGGTGAAATAATAGCTGAACTTTCTGAAGACTAAATCATTTAAAAGCTATGATAAGAAGAAATATATTTTTAGCGCTGCTGATTTTAAGTTTAATCTCTTGCCAGTCAAAAAAAGCTGTACAGCTAAATACAATACTTAAAAACACTGAAAGGGCTGTATTTAATATGATGGTAGGCAAAAACGGCCTTAACGAAAAAAAACTCAAATGTGTGATTGATGGCGATTTTAAATGTGCCCTTCAGATGGTTGATGAAGAAGAACAGGCTTTCAACAAGATTATCAATAATATAAATGCTGCAGAAACAAATGATATCAAATATGGCAATGCTTTAAAAAAAGCAGCAGTCAGCTATTATGAAGCTGTTAAACAGCTGGAAATTTTTGATCGCAATGAAATTAGCATACAGCAGCTAACCCATAATAAAGCAATTAAGGAGCAGTTGCGGGATAGTGCAACAACAAAGCTAGGGCAATTATTAAATTCCAGATTGGAAATACGTAAACAAATCAATAAAAAAGAAAAGAAATTAGCCGAAATACAAAAACAGTTTAATTCTGTCAACCACTTGGATTAATGCCCTAAAGAGCATACTAGCCCATATCCTGCAAGAACAGCTTCAGGTCTTCATCCTTACCCAAACCCAACTTTTGCTTTATCCGGTAGCGGCTCATACGCACGCTTTTGGCTTCGATATGCATCAACTGGGCAATTTTTTTGGTATCCATTTTTAAATGGAGGTAAGCACAGAGTTTTAAGTCAAGCGAGGTAAGTTTTTGTTGTGCCCTTTGATTTAGCTGAGAAAAAAATTCTGGGTGTACCTGTTGGATCTGAAATTTAGCTTCTTCAAAATCATTATCCAAAAGCAATTCCTCGTTCCAGATTTTATTGATATTGAGCTGATGGTTATCGCTGAGTTTTTCTTTGATCTGAAAAAGCATTTCCTTTTTATGCTCCAGCTGTAACTGGTTGGCCATAACTTCTTTCTGCAATTGTTGCTGCTGGCTTTCCAATAATAGCTGTTCTGCCTTTAACCTCGCCTGCTCTTCTTTTTCAAATTTCATCTGCAGTTCAGCATCCTGTTTTTCCAAATGCAATTGCTTTTCGCGCTGTAACGAATACCTTAATCTGAAGTGGTAAGAACGGAACATAAATATCAGGCCCAATATTGAAGCAATTGCAATACCGATATAAAGATACTTTTGCTGCCGCGCATATTGCTCACTCTGCTTTAACAGTTTTACTTCATTGTTTTTTTTTTCGGCCTCGTACTGGACTTCCAGTTTCTGGGCATTTAAGGTCTTTTTTTCATCAAAGAGTTTATTACTGTATTCTGTCGTTTTTTTCTGGAATTCGAGTGCTTTTTCATAGTTTCCCCTTTGCTCATAAAAATTTGAGAGCGCAGTTACTACATTAATTAAAGTATAATAATAAGGCACCTTTTTGCTGATCATTACGCTATAAGCCTCTTGCAAATAGGCTTCTGCCATTACAAAGTTTTTGTCTCTCTTGGCATATTCGCTTAAAATCCCCAAACTGCTTGCCCTGATTTCCTCACCGTTTATTGCCGCTTTCATTACTTCGTTGGCCAAACTCGCATACCGGATAGCATTGTTTTTTGCCTGCTGATCTGTATCAGAGAAATATCTTAAATAATAATCGGCAATGTTAATACAGGCAATGCTATACGTTTTTCTGGCGACGTACTTAGGATACTGCTGATAAAGACTTTCTGCTTTATTTAAATAATAGAGTATGCTATCCCGGAAAACTTCTTTTTTTGTATTGGCATAATTATAATCGGCAGCAACTGATAAAGCGATGTAACAATTGCTCAACAGGTTGTAATCGGTAGTTTTTAAGGCATTTTCAGTTGCAGCCTGTGCATATTTGTTCACATTTTTAACGTCATCCCGACGCGAGTTGAGCATATATAACTGATAATATATCTTGGCACTGAGGTAAGGATCAGGTTCTTTCCCCAACGATTTCAGTGCCAGCTGACAGTATTTGGTAATCTGCTCGCTATTATCAATGGCATTATAGAATAAGGCCTGCGCATAGTAAGCGTAGGCTAGTGCAATGGGCTTGCGTGATTGCTGTGCGAGGGACAAAGTGCTATCACTTGCTTTTTTTGCTAATACAAATTGTTTAGTAGTAGCATACACACTCACCTTAACGGTATAAGCCTTTGTGGCTTCGATTAAGTTTTTGAACTTTAAAGCTAAAGCAGCTCCTTGTTGCGCCTTTGCAATAGCCCCCATATAATCGCCATTGATCCTGCTCCGCTCTGCCAGCTGGGAGAGCAGGGCAGGTTTATCCTTTTCACTAAGGTTACCGAGCGCTGTACTATCCAATATAGTCTGCGCACCAGCCTTAAAACAGCAAAAAAATATGCCTATTAAGAATATTATGTTTTTCAGAGCCAGGTGTTTCATATCGTAAAATTAATATAAAGATTGAAACGCGGATATGATTGTAGACGAAAAACCAAAATAAAACAAATCAACAAAACACTGCAAAACAACACATTAAGCAAACCTGTAGATGTATTGTAGACGTTTTTCTAAAATGTAGTAGATGCTCTGTAGGCGGCAAAAGTTTTAAAAACCTGCTGATTAGCCCCAACTTTGAATCAAATAATTTTTAATCTAAAAAACAGAAATCATGGACAACAAAACCCTTTCAATCGTTTCTTACATTACCATTATCGGTTGGTTAGTAGCTTATTTTATTGGAAAAGATAAAGCTGACACTTTGCTTAAATACCACTTAAGACAGTCATTAGGCCTTGCTATTGTGAGTATTATTTTCAATATAGCCTTTACCATCGTTGCCAGTATAGTACCTGCTTTATCCTTTTTAGGATTTGTGGGCTATGCATTTATCATTCTCTGGATCATAGGGATTATCAATGCAGCCAATGGTGCATTAAAACCTATTCCACTTATTGGTAAATGGTTTGAAGACAAGTCTTCATTCGTTAGTAAATATTAATAAGAAGTTTATGCGCCTCAACATCAAAAATGTCATGCTAATGGTGATGGTCTTTACCATCACCGCATGCGAATTTTCATTAAACACACCCGAAGAATATTTTGACCGGGTAGCATTGAATACCAATTCCATATCGCGTTTTGGCGGGCAATATTTCAATACTTATCTAAGGTACATTAAGGGAGGCGCAAACACGCCAGATTTTAATACCTGTGAGAAATATCTTAAAAATAACTCGATCGCAACAATAGTGGCTAATGTAAAAAAGATAAAAGATTTACAACCCACCAAAAAAACAAAACCAATGATCGATGCGGCACTTGATCTTTATGCCTTTGTGCTAAAAAGCTATGAGACCGACCACATGAAGGTTGCAAAGATGATTGATAGCCATGCACCAGAAAACGATATCAATGTGGCCATAACCGAAATGGATAATAAAAGTTATGATGCCTTTGTACAGAAATACAATAAGCTTTGGGACATTGCAGAAGCTTATGCAAAGGATAATGGTATCGAAGTAAAAAAGATGCCTTTTTAGTTGTTGCTTCTTCACTCATTCTTTCAATTAATAATTCTATCATTAACTAACCTACCTATGATAAACATAATAGATTTTAAAGAAAATTTAGGTTTAAGTGAAATCCCTGTCGAACTTGAAAAACTGATTTATTTCCAGAATAATATCTCCTCTTTCGAAAATTATTCGAATGGTTTTGGTGTTTTTATCGACGATAAATCAGGACTACGGAGTTGGAGCGAAGATGAAGATTTTTTAAACCGGTTACTCCCTTTTGCCCAGGCCAATGGTACAGGCTCATTTTATGCCATTTGGAACGATGAAACGAACAACCCCTTAAACCAGATGCCCATCGTGGTTTTTGGCGATGAAGGTGGCGTACATGTAGTGGCAGAAAATATTTTGAAATTGCTGCATCTACTCACCTACGGTACCGAAATCTGGGTGGAATATGATCAAACTTATTTCTATAAAGATGACAACAGCTATGAAGAGCCTGAAGATTTAGGCGAATATTTAAAATGGATGAAAGGCGATTATAACCTCGGGCAGGTTGAAGAACCTGACAGTCTGATTAAAACTGCCCAGGAAAAACACAAAGAAAACTTTGATAAATGGTTTGGACAGTATTTTAATGAGAACTAAAAAGAACGATCGACATTACAGAATATCAAATTCACTTTCAAGCAATTAAACCAACATGCAAACATTTAAATATTTCGAACAAGAAGGGAATACTTATAAGCTAAAAGTACAAAAAGGACTTTTTTACACCATTACTTTTGGTTGTGTTGCGGCCATAATAGCCATATTGATATACAGCACCAGCAGGGCAACATTTTTATATGTTACTTTCTTCGCCCTTATAGGCCTATTGGGCATCTTGCGTACAACAGGCCTTATTGCTTTTGATCAGCACAATCGTGAGATACAACGTAAACGTTTTTCTTCAGCACTCCTGTCAGTTATAGTTTTGATGATTTTGACCATTTCCTCATATCAAAACAAAAAAGCTATTTCATTACTGTAAGTATTCAGGCCATTATGGTAATGAGAAAGGGCAATAAAATCAGACATATTTTACTGGCACAAACTTTATTTACCGCAAAACCTCTGCAAAAACTTAGTGAAGAAGTAAGTACAATAATGGGCTTGCCACAAAATTAAAATCGCAACACTAATTATGACAGGATATAACCTAAAAATAGAAAGTGGGCGTTTAAGTTTTCAGCCTGAACGTGATTACAAAGGCAAGATTTTATTTTTTACTTTCCTTGCGGTAGGAATATTTGTGGTAACGCCTATGCTTCATCTCTACCATGATACTCACTGGGCTGTAATGGCCATTGGTTTAGTATCGGCGCTAACAGCACTTTATGATTTCATCTTCCATTTTAATGTTACCTATATTTTTGATCAATACACAAGACAGGTATCTAAAAAAATCCCTGGATTATTTACCCGTAAAATTATGGCTTTTGAAGACGTGTTTATCCTTCATGTACAAGAAGATGGCCTGCTACATTATGCCTTATCGCATAAACAGAATAAATATGGCAAAAGCTCGCTATTAGTCAACCCTTTGGTACTAACCGCAAAAGCCAAATAAGACAAGAGACATTTGAAACAGAGATTTTAACGGAAATTGAAAAAATAATTTACCATAGCTTATGATAAACTAAGAAACCTAACATCCATCCCATGACACAAAAAGAGCTCCTATCATTACTCGGTTTAACGGTAACAGATCAAAGAATCATCGATTTCTTCTATGAACCAAAGTTTTGAACAATACAAAACATTAAAATTAAATAAACAGTAATGAACTACAACATCAGCAAAGGACTTTCGATATTCTGGAGCATTTATATGTTTTTTTTCGCTTTCCCATTCCCCATGTTTTTATATTACATGATCAAAAGCGAAAACATGCCCAACCTGATGGACAGCAATCCATGGTATTCGCTTGCTTTGCTTGCCATATCTATCCTGCTCTGGACCGTATTGTTAATTGGTTATTACCGGAAATGGGTAATCCGTAACTTTTTGATCAAACGGAATATAGAAAAACTTAAAGCCACCGGCGAACCACGTGAGGCCAAAATATTAAAATCGGCAAAAATTTTGAAACCGGGAGCAGCTTACGATAGCTATGAACTTACGCTGCAGTTTAAAAATCTGGTGGGCAGTACTATTACTGTAAAAACTTCAGTAAACGATGCAAAACCCTACGAACGCCGTTACGAAGTTGGCAAAACTGTCGGTATTTTGTTAGATAAAGAGATAAAAGATGCCCCTTATTTTATTTTTGCCACTACTGAAGTAAGCATGAGGAAAATGATTATTGTTCTTGCTAACCTGGCCTGGCTAAGCTTTGCTGCTATTGTTGTTGCTTATTATGTTTATTCTTATGATTCGGAAAGTGAGGGCATGGGCTGGCGTTTTATGTGTATTGGTCATCCTTTATTAACCTGTGCATTTACGCTTCTTCTTTACCGTGGTTTCGGAACCTTTATCCTCAGAAAGTTTAACAGCAAATCTGATAAATTTTTCCTGATTAAATTTAGAGGTACGCAAACTAACGCCAGATTGTTAAAAGCCAGCCAAAATGGAACCCACATCAACGAGCAGCCCATGATCAATTTTCATCTCGAATTTACAGATCAGTTTTACCAAAAACACAGGGTAAATATCAAAAGGATTGTAAACTTACTTGATTTGGATCTTACCAAACAGGAATATGTTTCTATTTTTTACCTCAAAGAAGATCCGCAGCATGCTGCTTTCGAGAAAGATTTAAATCAAGTTGAAAGAGAATTCTGATGAAAAACATAAAGCAATTTTATAGCCTGATTGTACTCTTCAGCTTGTTTACTTTGAGCTGCAGACAGATCACCAAAAGTGTAGATGAGACCTTTCACCCTAACGATTCTTTAGCCAAAAAATATAATAAAGAAAATCACTTTGGTACAAATGGCGAGTATACAGGAACTACTAAAACCAGTACAACCACTTCTGTACAGCGCCGGCAGGAAAAAACGATAGTGATAAACGGCGACACAATTAAAACCCCTGAAATGGAGCTCAAGGCAAAAGAGATGTTCCACGACATTGAATTACTTAAGCAAAAGAATGATCCTTCTGCAGCCAATGAAATACAAAAAAGGGTAAAAGAGTTTCTAAAAGAAATGAAGATGCCACAAGGCGGCCTCAAAAACATTGATACAGAAAAATCAGTAGTAAAAGCTAAAAAAGGAATATTAAGTGCTGCAGCACTAGAAAAGGCAGAAGATCAACTGAAAAAATTGCCACAGTACCAAAGTAAAGAAATTTTGTTATATCAATCCATTCACTTTTATGAGGATGGATCCATAAACCTGATGTTGCAACATCCTGTAAACCCAAAATATATTGATGCTTACGAATATCGGGATGGAGCATGGTCTGCGCCTAAACCCGTACTGGCCACAGATATCGAACGCCGGACATTCCCTTTAAGTGGAATGCATTTTGCAGACGCACACCGGTTGTTACAGCTTTATAATGCTAAGGCTGCTCAGGTTGAAGGCGCAAAGCCAACATCAGATGCTTATATCACCATTTGGGATAAGGGTATGCGCTGGGCACCAAGAACGATAAACGGCACCCGTGAGCGATATGATATCCAGTTTAATAATAATGGAACGTTAAAAAGTTTTAGGCAGGAGTGAGAATTATAATAGCAGTTCTTTGCCATTTTTATAGAAAGGTTGTCATTGCGGCTTTTCACGGCCAATTTAATATTACCAAAAGGCAATTATCCCTAGATGATGAAGAACTTAGTCCACCCCGCTCAGTGCCCTCTGTGCTTTTTCTCTGTGATCTTTGTGGTTAAAAACTGAGAAAGCTTACAACAAACCTTTCAATACCACCCAAACATTTTCCGCCAAAATCTTATCCCCTTCTGCCGTTGGATGAATGCCATCGGCTTGGTTCAATTTAGGCCCCCCCCCCACTTTATCCAATAAAAATGGGATCAGGGCCATCTGATTCTTTTTAGCCAGGTCGGGAAAAATGTTCTTAAAATCTGCTGCATATTTCGCCCCCATGTTCGGTGGAACCTGCATGCCTGCAATAACCATTTTTGCTTCGGGATATTTGGCTTTTACACGATCAATGATCGCCTGAAGGTTTTTAATGGTTTGTGCTACGGGCAATCCACGCAAACCATCATTTGCCCCGAGTTCAAGCACAAAAATATCAACAGGCTGTTTAAGCAACCAATCAATCCTTCCTTTTCCACCTGCAGAAGTTTCGCCACTTAAACCGCCATTGATTACATTGTAAGGCATTTTTAAAGAATCGATCCGGTTTTGGATCAAGGCCGGATAAGCTTCCGTTGGATCGAGTCCATAACCGGCCGTTAAACTGGTTCCAAAAAAGAGGATATTTTTCTTTTTCGCCGCAGCAACCGAAACTTTTTGGTCAGCCGAATCTAAAGTTTTATCTGTATTGCTTTTACTTTGTTGGTTTCCACAGCTTAAGAGGATCAGGCTCAAAACAAATAGGCCCATTAATCGTTTTCGTAACATATCTAATAAATCTATATCTAATTATCGTTAACCATTATCTAACAGGGAACGTCCTGTTATGTTTGGCTAAAATCTATACGCAAACCCTAAAAAATCAGCTATTGGAAAGCATATTGAACATCCGAAATGTAAGCAAAATTTACCAAAGTGCCGGACGGGAACTCACCGTTTTGGATAACATCAATTTTTCTATCGCGGCCGGATCAACTGTGGCCATCACCGGCCCATCGGGAAGTGGTAAAACCACCCTGCTCGGTTTATGTGCGGGTTTAGACCGGGCCAGTAGCGGAACCGTTGAACTCAATGGAATTGCTTTGGAAAAACTCAATGAAGATGAGCGAGCCGCTGTGAGAAACCAATATGTAGGTTTTATTTTTCAGAATTTTCAGCTCTTACCAACTTTAACTGCGCTCGAAAACGTAATGGTTCCTTTAGAGTTAAGGGGCGCAAAAAATATTAAAGCTCATGCACTAGAACTGCTGGATAAAGTAGGGCTTGCTGACCGTTCACATCACTATCCTATTCAATTATCGGGTGGAGAGCAGCAAAGGGTTTCGCTCGCAAGGGCATTCTCTAACCAGCCAGCCATCCTTTTTGCCGACGAGCCGACCGGAAACCTCGATGCGGAAACGAGCGAGAAAGTAATCAAACTGCTTTTTGATTTAAATAAAGATGCCGGAACCACTTTGATCATCGTAACCCACGACCTTGAACTGGCAGCCAGAACATCAAGAAGCATCAAAATTAAAGGTGGCGTAATCATTTCAGACGAAAATCCTACTTATGCCTAATAGCCTCCCGAAACAAAGTATTAAATTTTCCTGGCTGTTTAAAATGGCCTGGCGGGATAGCCGGAAAAACCGTGCACGTTTATTTCTATTTATCTCATCCATTGTTTTAGGCATTGCAGCTCTTGTGGCGGTATATTCTTTTAAAGATAACCTCCAAAAAGATATCGATGCACAGGCCAAAGAACTTACCGGTGCCGATCTGGTATTGGATAGCCGCAAAGGTGTAAGCAAAGCGATGCAGAAAATGCTCGATACACTTGGCGATGAACGCTCGCAGGAGAAAACCTTTGCTTCGATGATCTATTTCCAGAAAGGCGGAGGCAGTCGTTTGGTACAAATGAAAGCCCTAGAAGGGAATTACCCTTACTATGGCACGATAGAAACCATTCCGCTAAGCGCAGCAAAACTTTTTCAAACTGGAAGGAATGCCTTGGTAGATCAAACCCTGATGCTGCAGTTTAATGCCAGAGTAGGCGATTCAGTCAAAGTCGGCGATCTAAATTTTAAAATTCTAGGCACATTAACCAAAGCACCAGGCCAAACCGGGATCGGCTCGAGCATTGCACCAACGGTTTATATTCCACTGCAGCTTCTCGATAAAACCAACCTGATTAAAACCGGAAGTCGCATCAACAATAAATTTTATTTCAGGTATAACGATCCGTCTGGCATCGATGCCTGGGTGAAAAAACAGGATGCACAGCTGGAGAAAGAAGGTTTTGATACCGATACCGTTGAATCTACTAAAGAACAGACCGGAAGATCGTTTAAAGATGTAAACCGTTTCCTGGCTTTATCCGGTTTTATCGCTTTGCTGCTGGGTTGTGTTGGTATAGGTAGCGCTATCCACGTATATATCCAGGAAAAATTAAGTGCAATTGCTACGCTAAGGTGTTTAGGATTAAAATCTCGTCATGCCTTTTTAATCTACCTCATCCAGGTCTTTTTTATTGGATTAACTGCTGCTGTTTTAGGAGCAATATTAGGTACGGGCATACAGTTTTTGCTTCCATTGGTGCTGAAAGATTTTCTGCCGGTAGAAATTACCATGCAGGTTTCGTGGCCAGCCGTTGGTCAGGGAATTTTATTAGGACTGATTATTTCGATCCTTTTCGCGCTCCCCTCACTCCTGTCGGTCAGAAAAATTTCACCATTAAACGCCATCAGGATATCTTTTGAAAAAGCAGAGGGCAAAAGAGATCCACTCACCTGGTTGGTGTACCTGCTTATGGCTGCCTTTATTACCGGATTTACCCATTTGCAGATGAAAACCTGGGTACAAACACTGGCCTTTACTTTGAGTATCGCTATTGCTTTTGTACTGCTCATTGTACTGTCTAAATTATTGATGTTCCTGGTGCGTAAACTCTTGCCCAACTCATCGAGCTATTTGTGGCGACAGGGATTTGCCAATCTTTACCGCCCAAACAACCAGACTTTAATGCTTACGGTTTCCATTGGCTTATCAACCGCTTTTATCTGCACACTATTTTTTGTTCAGGGCATATTAATGAGCCGCGTTACGCTTTCATCAGGTGCTAACCAGCCCAACATGGTAATGTTCGATATCCAGAATACTCAAAAAGAAGGATTAGACAGTTTAACCAAAGCTTTCAAGCTACCATTAATGAACCAGGTACCGGTAATTACCATGCGGATAGAAGAAATTAATGGAAAGAAAGCCAGTGCTGACACCAATAACAGAAGGGCTTACCGCAACGAAATCAGGGCTACTTATCAGGACACTTTAACCGCAGCAGAGAAAATTACATCGGGTAAATGGACCCGAAAAATAAAGCCCAATGAAACGGTTTATATTTCACTGGATCAGCGTTATGCCCAGTCCATTAACGTCGGTTTAAATGATAAAATCCTTTTTAACGTTCAGGGCATGATGATTCCGACAGTTGTGGGCAGTTTGAGGGAGGTAAACTGGAGCCGCATGCAGACCAATTTCAGGGTCGTTTTTCCTGCTGGCGTACTCGAAGAAGCACCACAGTTTCATGTATTGATGACCAGGGTGCCATCGGGCGAAGTTTCTGCTCGTTTCCAGGGAGAGGTAGTCCAAAAATTCCCGAATGTATCCGTCATCGATTTAGACCTGGTATTGAAACTCCTGGATGAACTTTTAAGTAAAATCGGATTTGTGATCCAGTTTATGGCTGGTTTTAGTATGGTAACCGGCTGGATTGTTTTAATATCTTCGGTATTAACCAGTAAAAACCAAAGGATAAAAGAAAGCATTTTATTGCGTACGATGGGTGCGAGCAGAAAGCAGATTTTAGCCATAAACGCGATCGAATATTTCTTTTTAGGCGCTTTTGCAGCCGGTGCCGGATTGATTTTAGCCATCAGTGGAAGCTGGGCATTGGCCAAATTTACTTTCGATGCCGCATTTGTGCCTCCGTTTGTACCAACCTTATTGCTGTTTGGCTCAATTGTATTGCTTGTGGTAATTACCGGTGTATTGAGCACAAGAAGCATTCTGAACCAGCCTCCTTTGAAGATTTTAAGGACTGAAAGTTAGGGCGGGCAGCGTTTGGTGCGAAGCGTTAACCACAGAGAAGGTAGAGAAAGGACCAGAGAAAACAGAGCAATATATTAATTCTGATTCCATGGTTCGTGTCCTCATGAATCACTATTTTGCATCATTTACCAGCTTTCTCATTGATGATTGTCTCTGTGCTTGCTGGAGCTGAAGAATGATTTATTCATAAAAGTAAATAACAGGAACCGTAATGCCGTAAGCTTTAAGATTCCCGCCTGCGCGAGAATGACGACCGTTCTTTGGAACCAAACCACGACATTGCGTCATTACCAGCTTTCTCTTTGATGATTGCCTCTGCGCTTGTTAGAGCTGAAGAATGATTTATTCATAAAAGTAAAAACAGGAAAGTTTAAGCAGGTATAGTCTCGAGGTATTGTCATTCCCATTGCTGTTCAAGCTACAAAAGCTCAACAACGGATTAAAACAATCCTACAAGTTTTACTAATAATTGATACTTTTACGATTATGATCAGATTAAATAATGATACGCCCAACGACATTCTTCAAGATGTAAAAATTGGCGATATGGTAACCGATACCTTTAGCAAAACAGGCCTGGTAGAAAATATAGAAATTAGTGATGACGGCCTTTACCGGGTTTACGAATTTAACCTTGTTACCGGACGGACAATTACTGTTAAAAAGTAAAAAGCGCTAAAAAATGAAAAATAGACACAGATAATATTAAAATCGGTGTTTATCTGTGTGCATCTGTGGTAAAAGCTACATTTAATCACATTTACCTAAACCCTAACCAAATGTCATTACTTATCCTACTCTTCGGCATCCTGTTGCTTTTCGTACTGATCTTGAAAAAGATTAACCCAATGATTGCTCTGATTGCGGTGGCAATTATTACTGGTCTTTTATTAGGCATGCCCGCCACAAAAGTAATGAGTTCCATTAGCAATGGTATAGGCAGCACACTGGGCAGTATGGTAATGGTTTTGGCGCTCGGTGCGATGATGGGTAAACTGATTGAAGATAGCGGATCAGCCAAAAAAATCGTTTTCATACTGATTGGGGCCTTCGGTAAAAAGAACATTCAATGGGCCGTGCTGTTAACCGGTTTGTTAGTGGGGATTCCTTTGTTTTACAATGCTGGTTTCGTGGTGTTAATTCCTTTGGTTTTTGCTATTTCAGCCGCAACAGGGCTATCAAAATTATACATCGGTATCCCAATGGCTACTGCCCTTTCGGTAACACATGGCTTTTTACCCCCTCACCCGGGACCTGTTGCATTGGCAGGTATTTTCCATGCTGATATTGGTAAAACATTAATTTACGGTTTAACTTTAAGCGTACCTATTGCAGTTATCGCCGGAATCTATTTTCCACGATTGATTCTGAAAAAAAATCAATCGGTAACTATGCAGAACTTCAGCATTGGTGAAGAAGAAAATCTCCCATCTGCTCCAAGGAGTTTCATTACTGCATTGCTGCCGGTATTTTTAATTATTGCCGGAACACTAGGCAGCAGTTTTAAAATTGACTATATAGGTAAACCACTTTTTATATTTTTAGCCGATCCAACCGCGGCCCTATTAATTTCGGTTATTATTGCACTGGCACTTCAAAAAACTTCCATTACAAAAGCAATGGAATCTTGTGCTGAAGGGGTTAAAAGCATTGCCATGATAATCCTTATTATTGCAGCCGGCGGTGCCTTTAAACAGATTTTAATTGATAGTGGTATGGGCGAAACGGTGAAACAACTCACTGGCGGCCTAAATTTATCGCCATTATTACTCGCTTGGTTAATTACCGCATCACTCAGGGTAACTTTAGGTTCGGCCACAGTGGCCGCATTAACTGCTTCAGGCATGGTACTCCCGCTAATCGGCCCGGGAGCATCGCCTGAGTTAATGGTATTATCAGTCGGCGCCGGAAGTTTAATGTTTTCGCATGTAAACGATACCGGTTTCTGGATGTTTAAAGAATATTTTAACCTAAGCCTGAAAGAAACTTTTAGCACCTGGACCATGATGGAAAGTTTGGTTTCTGTTTTAGGTCTTGTTGGGGTATTGGTATTGAATCAGTTTGTTTAGAAAATTGGATCTGGTATTTAGAGAAGCCTGTACCCACCATTGCTCGATGCAAGCTAATATTTTAATCTTTTTGGAAAGCAATTACAGAAGTTCTTCGGCTAAAACAGTCCCGCTCCCGCTTCTGCCGATTGAAGAAATCGGCATCTCGCTCCGATCGGGTTTAAAGGGCTTGAACAGTACTACTGTCTAGGGTGAAATAAACCCGACCGACAGCGTTATTCCGTCTTTCACGGAATTAAGCAAAGGGCGGGACTAGCGGAACCTAAGCACCACAGACATTGCTTTCCAAAAAACACCAATGAAAAATTGGTTTTACAATGACGATTTCTCGTCTGCAGCCATGGTTCGTATCCCCACGAACCATTCTTATTTTTTGCCACGGAGACTCGGAGAACACGGAAATTGATTGTCCTTGATTTGTCTTTTTTTTCGGATTAAACTTAGCTTCCTTCAGGTGGCTTAGGTGGTCAAAACAATATGAAACTGGTACAAATCACAGCAGATCCATAACGCTACGCTCCATGCGATAGCTACCACATCGGGATGACGATCTATTTAGTTAATTCTTCACCCTGTTCTTTTCTGCATCGGCACCAGAAGATTCATGCTTAGCAGGGGTAGAAAAAGTCTTACCAAAACGGTAACTATAACTCACCACAACCGATCTCGAATCCTGACGGTTAACCCAGTTTGCTTCTGTATTTGCCAGGTTATTGATTATACCATTATAAACACGGGTTCTGAAAATATCGTTAGCGGTTAATTTCAACGTACTTTTTGCTGAAAGTTTTTTCTGTACCGCTGCACCAAACTCATGTACTTCGCCCAAAAAAAACTGTACGTTAGATAGTTTACTTTGATAACGCATATTGACCTCAGCATTCCACGTCGGACTGATTTTGAACTGAAGATTAGGACTTGCCTTTAAATAACTTCCATTGGTAACCAGAAAGCCTGTATAAAAATCTGTTTTCGAAACTATTTTTGCATACTCCACATAGGCATTCAGTTTAACCCATTTAGTAAGGTCGATCTCTGCATTTACCGAAACATTGGCTACCGTGGTTTTGCCCACATTAGCTGGCCTGCTGTAATAGGTACCATCTACAATCTCTATGGTCTCGTTCACCTCATCCCTCACCCAGCCGTAACCTAAAGTGGTGGTAATTTTATTTTTATAGGTATGCGAAAGTTCTAAACTTTGTGTAAATGATGGCTTTAAGAATGGATTTCCAACATAATAAGTAAATTTATCCAATGGAGAGAAAAACGGGTTCAGATCCTGGTAATACGGACGATCGATCCTTCGCCCATAATTTAAGCCCAACTCATTATTTCCGGCAGTATCCAGTTTATAAGAAAAATAAACCGTTGGAAACAAACTGTTATAGGTTCTTTTAAAAGTCGAATCGGGTTTGATCAGATTCCCTAGCTGGTGCCCGTTAGAAACCGTATTTTCATACCTTAAGCCAGCCTGAAGTGAAAAACGCTTTCCTTCTCTACTCACGTTCAGGTAAGCGGCATTGATATTCTCCTCATACAAAAAGTGATTGCTCTTTTCGTAATCAGCACTGGTTTTTCCGTTTGCCGTATTAAAGTAATCGGCAATGTTATCGGTTTTGGTGTAGGCGGTTTTAGCACCTGCATCCAGTTTCCATTTATTTTTAAGTGGATGCGAATAATCCATTTTAGCCGTATAAATATCAATATTTGCAGGCAGATTACCGGTTAAAATATCCTGGTATTTTAAGGCTCCGCCAGGCAGGTAACTGAAGTTGTAATACGTTTGATCGGTTTTATTTTTGTAGAGCAGATAGTCCGCATCAAAGGTTAATTCTCGTCCTGCCTGTTTAAATTTATGCCTGTAATTTAAATTTACACCTGCATTTTGATACTTAATCTGATCGATATTTTCAGCCCTGATTACCGAATCCAACTGCATTGATGCATTTGATAGATTACTGGTATTATTGTTCACCTGCTTCGAAATCCTGTTCATGCCGGTAAGTACTACCCCCCATGTTGTGCGGTCTGATGCATAATAATCAAGTCCGGTTTTCAAATTAAAAGTATTGCCATTCCTGCGGAAATAAGAATTCTGATTAAAGTAGGATTTGGCACTACCATCCTCATTTTTATATTTTCGGTTCAGGTCGAGATCAGTAAAGCTATTGTTTAAATTGTAGCTCAGGTTACCAAAAATGTTAATCTTATCCTTACGGTAATTAAAGTTGAAACTATTGTTCGACCGCGTTAGCTCGCCTTGATTTAAACTCAGATTAATGCCTCCGTTAAAGCCGGCGGTTTTGGTTTTCTTGGTTTTGATATTGATTACCCCTCCATTCCCTGCAGCATCATATTTGGCAGGCGGATTCGTCATCAGTTCAATTTGATCAAGCGATGATGAAGGCAACGAACGCAAATAACTCTCCAGGTCTGCACCCGACAGATAAGTTGGTTTATCATCAATAAAGATGGCCACCCCGTTTTTACCTTTAAGCGAAATTGCTCCGTTCTGATCAACATTTACACCAGGCGATTTGCTGAGTACATCCAGAGCCGTTGTTCCGGCATTAGAAATCAGCGCATCAACATTCACCACTGTGCGGTCGATCTTCCGTTCAACAAAGGCCTTTTGCCCCGAGATATTGACCTCCTTTAAATTATTGGCACCCGTAACCATTTTAATATCCTGCAAGGCTACAACCTGATGATTTGCATCCAAAACCAATGTATCGGTTTTATAAATCGGCGCACCAACTACCGATATTTTAATCAGATATTTCCCATAAGCCAGTTGATCAAAACTGAACAACCCATCCTTTTCAGTGAAAGTGGTTTTGAACAATACCGAATCTTTTAGCAAGGCTACAGTAGCAAAGTCGATATTTTTTCCTTCAGCATCCAATACACGTCCATAAATTCTGGATGTAGGCGGTTGAGCTTGAGCAAAAGTAAGGGCAATATTCATCCATACGGCTAAAAAAGCCATGAGTGTAAATTTCATGATGGTGGGATTGGATTAGCGCTTTGAGAATTTAGTTTTTATTATTTTCGATCAGGAAATTATACATCAGCGAGTGACTGTCATTTTTCAAAAACCTCTTTTTGTATTTTTTCTGAATGTCGGTATTTTGTTTCACGCCATTTACAATCAGCTCATCTTTATTGAGTTTGTATGATAGTTTATTGGAGCTGCTGATGATACCATCTTTCATCAATTCCCGATTGATATCGTTTGTATAATCATGTCCATCACCATTGGTTACGGTTTTTGAGGTAACCGTACGTTGTGAACTGGTTCTGTTACTGCCATTTTCACCATAAACAGGCGGCGTTGGTGGGGTTGGAGGGCTTGCAGGTGTAGCTGGGACAGCAGGAACTGCCGGCACAGCAACTGCAGCTTTTGGCGCCTTTGGTGGACGAGGTGCCGTTTGTATTATTCCATAACCTTTCGATTTATATTCTTTTGCCCATTTCCTGTATTCTTTTGCATCTTCAGCAGCTTGTTTAGCATCAGCAATGGCTTGTTTCGAATCATTTTCGGCCATTTTAGCATCGGCAATAGCCTGCTTACGGTCCAGTTCGGCTTGCTTAGCATCAATAACAGCTTGCTTAGCGTCTACCTGAGCTTGTTTTACATCGTCCAGCCTTGCTCTTTCATCCGCTTGTTTAGCTTTTTCATCATCTAATCTGGCTTTTTCATCTGCTTGTCTGGCCTTTATATCTTCTTTCGTTTGTTGTTGCTTTTCATTCAGCTTTTTCAGCTGGCTGTCCAATTTTGCATTGATCTCCCTTTCCAGTTGATCTGCGGATTTTCCTTCAGCAGGCCTGGCTTTTTTCCTGGTCGTATCCTGCAAAGCTACAGTTGAAGTGCTTATCTCTTTTTTGGTAACTGTTTTTGCATGGCCAACGCTTTTAAAGGCGGCACTGCAAACCACTACCGATACCAGGGCGATGGTTAATATTGTCTTTTCCATTTTGTTTAAAGTTGAATTGGTATTGAATAACATCCTGCTTGCTCTGTGCAGCAGGCTACCTTTATTCCCGTTCATGGCCATGGCATAAGCAGGTGCACGCTGCTTAAATTCCTGGCACACAATAAGGGCCTGAACGTAGTTTTTGCGATCGTTTACACAGGCGATGGCCAAATCATCGCAGCAATGCTCGCGCTCTGTTTTTATTAATTGCGATACCCAAAGTACCGCTGGGTTAAAGAAGAATACAATTTCGATAAAGCTCTGCAATAAGTTTACCAGGTAATCTTTGCGCTTAATGTGTGCCAGTTCATGAGAGAGGATGGCTTCTACTTCCGCGTTAGATAAACCATTGAGCAAACCCAAAGGGATAAGGATTAAAGGCTTAAAATGTCCCACTACCATAGGTACCTGGGCAATACCCGATTGCATCACCTTAACCTGTTGGGTTAAACCCAGTTTTTGAGCCAGTTCATTTAATTTTTCATCCCATTTTTTACCCGCAGCGTAGGTTTTATGATTACGCAGGTGGTGTACACCATTTAAACCAACCATTAATTGGATACTTTTTCCACAGATGATCAGGAACCACACCAATACAATCTGATAGGCATATGCATTCCATAAGGAAAGGATCCTGTTTAGCCCAGAATACATATCTTGCTGTACATTTGTAACCGCTTGTTGATCTCCAATTGCCTTTGGCAGATTAATTCCGATTTGATGAACAGTCTGCGACTGCCCATGGTTAACCGGTTGTTGAAGCTCCTGATAAAAAGTGATAGCTATTGCAATAACAAATAAAGCTAAACATACTGTAAGCAGGTTATAACGCCATGTAGCACTTGCCTTACGGGTAGTAAACATGACCAAACCGGCCAGCAAAGCTAAAATTACACCAAGCCACAAAGAGTGGAACAAGGTAGCGCCAAGGGCATGAAGCCAGTTTTCCGGCAAAAGGTTGATTAATTTAAATTCCATTATTGTGGTTCTTTAGCATCTGTTCTGGTTAATTAGTCCATGCCATCCAATAGCCGCTTAATCTCTTCGATTTCCTTTTTTGATGTTTTCTCATTCCCCAAAAGCTGCATCATTAACTGCGATGCAGAGCCTTTGTACAATGTACTTACGAAACGATCCAACAACTGAACTTTAGTTTTCTCCTCAGCCTCAACAGGAATATAAATGTGCTTCATTTGGCTTTCATCACGTTTTAATATCCCTTTTTCGGTTAAGATCTGCATTTGCTTTAAGGTTGAGGTATAATTTACCTCCCGCTGCTCGTTCAATTTATCGTTTACAAACCGAACTGTAGATGGACCGAACTCCCATAACACCTGAAGAATTTCTAATTCAGCTTTGGTAGGTTCAGGCAGATTATTTTCAGTTTGATTACTTTTCATATTTTAAAGGTACGATATTTTTCGTACGATACAAATATTAGGTTATTTATTTTTTATAAAAATAATTAACATATTGATTTAAAGCTAATTAATATTAACCACAACAACTACCATTTGAATATCATCACAAATATCATTTCAATTTTAATTTTTACCCTTACTTAATCCCTGGTGTTTACCTGGCAGGGCAGGCTGGATCGTTAATAGGTCCAGGTGATGGAGTAGTTGTAATTCCTTATCCCAGTTCACGTATTGCTATTGATCATCACTCCTATTATGCGTATAATATTCTCTTTGACTGCTTTTATATTCGAAAAGGGTAAATTATATATTGTAATCACCTTAATTTTACTAGCCATAATTTTATGTAGCACTTTTAGCGGATTAAAAATATAGCCTCTCAATACTATACGCTATACATGAAACTTTTTGCTTTTAACATAAAAGTATACGATATAAATGAAACTTTTTGTATTTTTGATAAAAGTATACGATATACATGAAACTTATTAAAAGGCCGACATATATAAATCGGATTATCCCGTTTATCAATAAACAAGTGATAAAAGTGCTTACTGGTCAAAGGCGGGTAGGCAAAAGTTATGTTATGCTTGAGTTGATTGAAAATATAAAGGCCACCGATGAAAATGCCAATATTGTATACATCAATATGGAGGTGGATGATTTTTCGCACATTAAAACACACGAAGATTTATCTGCCCATCTTCAAGACAAATTCCCGTCAGATAAAAACAACTATTTTTTTATCGATGAGGTTC
The DNA here is from genome assembly GCF_014947265.1 of Pedobacter sp. MR2016-19. Classification (NCBI taxonomy): domain Bacteria; kingdom Pseudomonadati; phylum Bacteroidota; class Sphingobacteriia; order Sphingobacteriales; family Sphingobacteriaceae; genus Pedobacter; species Pedobacter sp. MR2016-19. Next base: position 141,748 of record NZ_JADCNK010000002.1, on the reverse strand, counting down.
AGGAAGTAAAAGAATTTGAACGGACTTTACGGAGTTTACTGGCAAAAAATACCTGCGATATTTATTGTACGGGTAGCAATGCCAATATGCTTTCTGGTGAACTTGCTACTCATTTATCAGGTAGGTACATGGTTTTTCAGATCCATGCTTTAAGCTTTCTCGAATTTCTTGAGTTTCATCAGCTTGAAAATAAATCAGACTCACTTATGCTTTATCTTAAGTATGGGGGAATGCCATTTTTACCAAATATTGGGCTAGAAGAGAACCTGCCCTATGAATACCTTAAAAGTGTTTACGCTACAATATTGCTCAAAGATGTTATAGCCAGAGAGAACATCCGTAATGTCTCCTTTCTAGAAAATCTGGTTACCTATCTCGCAGATAATATAGGGAGTTTATTTTCGGCCAACAATATCAGCAAATATCTAAAATCCCAAAAGGTGGATATTTCTACCCAGCTAACCATAAATTACCTACGTGCATTAAGCAATACTTTTTTTGTGCATAAAGTTCAGCGTTCTGAAGTGGGCGGGCTAAAAATATTTGAAATAGGAGAAAAATATTATTTTGAAGATTTAGGCCTCCGAAATGCCATTATCGGTTTTAATCAATTGGCAGATATCCATAAATTAATGGAGAACGCAGTTTACTTACACTTAAGACAACAGAACTTTAATGTTTTTGTTGGTAAACTCGGCAACAACGAAATTGATTTCGTGGCAGAAAAAAACGGCAAAAAGATGTACATACAAGTTTGCCTGACCATACAAAGTGAGAACACTGCGACCAGGGAATTTGGAAATCTTTTAAAAATAGAAGACAACTATCCAAAATATGTTATTACTTTAAATGATATCATACTCGGGCAAAATAAAGACGGTATAATGCAGAAAAACCTACTCGAATTCTTATCTGAACAGAGCGATAACTAATAAATATTTAGATTAAATTATTCAAATACAATAACCATAGGAAAGCATCAAAACCTCCTATGGTTATTCCTTTAGCATTAAAAAGATCTCTTTACTCTTTAACATGTTTAATTACGGCAATCAAATCTTCCTCTCCATATTTGGCGGTTGCTGCCTCAAAAGTATTTAATGCGGTTTTGGCCAAAGGTGAATCAAGTCCGATTGCTTTGGCCAGGTTTAAATCTTTTACAATATGTTTAAGGGCAAAAGCAGGCTTATAATTATCGGCTATAATGGCATCGCCTTTAATTTTGGTGAAGATGTTGGCTATAGCGCCATTATTGAGCAGATTAAGCAGGTCTTCAGTTTCAATTCCTTGCTGATTGGCAAATACTACGGTTTCAGCCAAACCCTGGGTATACAAAGCCAATAGTGAATTAATGGCCAGTTTAGCCACATTACCTGCACCTGTATCGCCCAGGCGTACTGCCATTTTACCCATTTTTTCGAGTATGGGTTTTACCTGTCCGAAAGCAGTCTCATCTCCACCTACCATAATCACCAATTTTCCTGTTTCTGCCTGTTTTACACTTCCTGAAACCGGCGCATCTAAATATTGTGCTCCTTTTTCTTTACACAGCCTGTCCATTTCTTTTGAAATAGCAGGAGAAACGGTACTCATATTAATTATGATTTTACCTGAAATTTCTGCGCTGAAAAGGCCTTCCGGTCCTTTAAAAATCTGTTCAATTGCAGCATCATCAGATACCATTAATATTACTACCTCTGTTTGGCTAACCAGATTTTTGGGCGTTTCGGCAATCAGTGCACCCATTTCTTTCAAAGCAGTTTCTTTATCCTTGCTCCTGTTATAAACGGTAACTGCATAATCAGCTTTTATCAATTGTTCCGCCATTGGGATCCCCATATTGCCCAAGCCAATCCAACCTATTTTTGTTGTGTTCATATTGTTGTTTTTATGATAAACAAATGTGGTAAAGAAAAAGCTGAAATTATTTAGCAGTTGGTAAAAATACTACTGCGAAATAATTTATTTTCGAGTTCGCAGCGCCATAATACTAATATAATTAGTAAATTGGTCGCAAATAAAATTTGATAGCACAAAAGCAAATACGCAAACATGGCCAGCCTACTGAAAGATTTATACTCTCCTGCTTTTTATGATCGTTTAAGCAATGCCTTAGCGGTTAGCATTCCAAAATTTGATAAGGAAAAATTTATTAAAGCGGTTTTTATTCCTGAATTTGAATCAAAGGAACTTAAAGAGCGGATGAAACATACATCGAAGGTTTTGTATGGTTTTTTACCCGAAGATTATCCACAAAGTATCGAGCTGATCAAAAAAACAATTACACAATTAAGGATCCAGGGAATCGGAGAGGATGGTCTGGCGTATATGTTTTTACCTGATTATATCGAAACCTATGGCATTGATGATTTCGAAGTCTCTGTGGAGGCCCTTGAGTTTGTAACCCAGTTTGTAAGCTGCGAATTTGCGGTGCGTCCTTTTATATTAAAGTACGAAAATCAGATGATCTTAAGGATGCAGCAATGGTCGCTGCACGAAAGCCATAAAGTGAGAAGATTAGCCAGCGAAGGCAGCCGTCCGCGATTACCCTGGGCTATGGGAATCCCCTTTCTGAAAAAAGACCCTACATCCATTTTACCTATACTAGAAAATCTTAAAACAGATCCATCAGAATATGTAAGACGGAGTGTTGCAAATAGCTTAAATGATATTGCAAAAGATCATCCCCAGGTTGTTTTAAACATTGCGAAAAACTGGTCGGGTTTGAGTGTCGAAACAGATGCCATTATTAAACATGGCAGCCGTACATTACTTAAACAAGGCCATGCCGATATCCTTAAACATTATGGTTTAGATGATGCAGGAATTTTATTAAAAGATTTCAAAATCTTAACGCCTCAGATTAAAATTGGCGAAAGCCTGGAATTTTCGTTTTCTATTCTCAATGAAAATCCAACTGAACAAAAAGTGAGACTGGAATACGCTATCTACTACAAAAAACAAAATGGGCAGAACACCAAAAAAGTATATAAAATTTCGGAGAGAGTTTACCCTGTGGATGCAACCATAAACATCATCAGAAAACAAAAATTTGTGCTGATTACCACACGTAGATTTCATCTGGGCGACCACCAGATTTCGATAATCATTAACGGTGCCGAAAAGGAAATTTCACATTTTGACTTAACGGCTTAGTTTGGATTTTAATTCATCAAGTAAAGCGATCTGCTTTTCATTAACGTATTTAACTGCATCGGAATAGGCAAACCACTGGGCTTTATCTATTTCAGCAAAACTTTGCCTTTTACCCGATCGGGGCGGCCATTCTATTTCGAAGGTATTGCTGACAATTGTTGAGGGATCAAGTTCTCCTTCTACTGCCCAACACAATACTTTTTTACCTCCCTTTTGCACAATAGGCGTTAGTTCGATGAAGTCGCCGGTTAAGCTCTCACCAGTTTCTTCTTTAAATTCGCGGATGGCAGCCGTTAAAGCTTCTTCACCCTCATTTAATTCTCCTTTGGGCACTGTCCAAAAGCCAAGATCTTTTTTCGCAAAGAACGGTCCGCCAGGATGAACCAGGAAAAACTCTAGCTGCTGATCTTTTCTTCTGAAGAGCAATATTCCAGCGCTTTGTTTCATAAGGGTAAGGTAGGAATTGTATCCAAAGAAGTCAAGTTTTAAAAACTTGACTTCTTTCAAATTGAATTAATAAAAATTTGATGCTCTAAAAAAAATTCGATAAATTCATTTATGCCAATTAATGAAAAATACATTGAAGATTTTATTGAAAATGAATTTATGCATATTATATGCAAATCCGTTAGCGGCTCAAAATTATTTCAAGATGATGGTAATAGGTTATATTTTCTGCTAAAATATACACAGTATTCTACAGGTTATTTAAACACGTATGCTTATATCTTATTGGATAATCACTCACATTTTTTGATAAAAAATACAAGTTCAGATGAACTTAAATCGTATTTAAAATCTTTGAGTAAGGATTCATTAAAAACACATCAGAAAAAATATTTGGCTAATGAAATTTGTTATAGCGAAGCTGTTGAATTTCAGATGAAAGATTTCTTCATTGCTTATGCTATGGCATTTAATAAGAAGAATGATAGGTCTGGATCTTTATTTGTCAACCCTTTTCGAAGAGTGAGAATTATTGATGAAGTACATTTAAATCAATTGGTTATTTATATTCATGCAAATGTATTGAAGCATAGCATTTGTACAGAATTTGAGCATTACAAATGGTCATCCTATCAAACGATTTTATCCGAGAAAAAGACAATACTGAAAAGAGAAGAGGTATTAGATTTTTTTGGTGGCAAAGACAATTTTGCTAAACAGCATCAAATTCAAAGCCAATACTTCTACACCTGCAACCATCAAATCGAATAGTTTCTATAGAATTCAATATATCCAAAGAAGTCAAGTTTTAAAAACTTGACTTCTTTCAAATCAATAAAAAAGCAGCCAGGTTTATTAAATCCTGGCTGCTTTATATAATCTGGTATGATGAGATTTTTGGGAGGCGTTTTTTACAACAATCCGTACAAACCGTGAGCATAGTTCCTTAATGATGACGATACCGTCTTCATCTTGTCAGGCGATGGGCCTTTTACTTTATACGCTTCGGGATGAAGTTCTAAAGGCTGTTCATTAACTTGTTCTAAGGTGCTTTTGTTGCCTAGTGTTGCATTTTGTTCTTCGCTTAATTTTAAAGGTGCCATGATCTTGAATTTATACTATTAACAACAGAGATATGTAGAATTAGTTTGTCGCTTTGTGTTAATTTTTTAAATTATTTTTCAAGATTCGAAATCCAGTTTTCCGTATCCGAAATTTTAACCGGAGCGGCCGAAGCAATAATTTTCAGCACTCCCCCTGCATTGATATCCTCTTGTGTGATAAAATTCTTTTTAAAAGGCTTTCCGTTAAGAAAAACTTCCTTTATGTATTTATTCTTTGAACCAAAATTTTCCGTTTCGATGGTAAAAGTTTTCCCTTTTGGCAGGTTATAACTTAAAGATGGAAATAAAGGTACATTTAAATAATAAATCGACCACCCTACGCAGGCAGGAGAAAAACCACTTGCTGCAAACACATACCAGGCACTCATCGCACCAGCATCATCGTCCATCGTACGCAAATAAGCATGTGGCTGGTTTCTGTAAATTTTACCGATATAACTACCGATTCCGCGGCTGTTATCGTTAAAATAATTCTGGATTACCGTATCAGCTGCCAATTGATGCATCCAATACTGCGATTTATAACCAGACCTGGTTATATTATACATCAACGGTACCTGCAAATCGGGTTCATTGGCATGGTTGTATAAATCGCGGGCAAAAAATTCATCCAGTTTTGCCAGATAAGATTCCTCTCCCCCGTCCAGGTCAATTAATCCTTTAAAATCGTAAGGCACAAACCATCGATATTGCCAGATGGTGCCTTGGTATAAACCACGGGCCTGCATACGGTCAACATCATTTTTGCTCATGTCTTTAAAGTCTTTGTTCCAATATTTCTTGTATTCAAGTGCTTTATTGAGATAAAAATCAGATTTTTCTTTATTCTTTAAAATCTTAAAGATTTCTGCTAAGGCCCAGTTATCATAACTCGATTCTAAAGCTTTATCCGGAGATTTATAATTCAGCCCATTTACTTCTTTCACTAGCGAATCGGCAATCTTATTAAAATCTACCGGATAACCTTTTCGATAGGCATCAAGCAAAACCACTATAGCATGTTCAGAGCGTACTGTATTTGATGGCTCATTCTGACCGGCGTAATCTTTTTTGCCCGAATTATACAGATCGGCAATAGAACTCACCATTCCGGCATACCTATCTTGCTCAATTAACGAAAGCAAGGGTAATTGCGTCCGGTAATTATCCCAAATGGCCCAGCCATTGTAGCGAATTTCTTTATCTTTCTGAATTTCGCCTTTTGTATTGCGGTAGGTTCCGTCTGCCTCAGAAACCACATAAGGCGACTGCATGGTACGATATAAAAGTGAGTAGAATAACTTTGCACTTTCCAGGTCGCCATTTACAGCAATTTTAGAGAGATTTGTATTCCAATCGGCTTTGCTTTGTTCTTTTACGGCATTGAACGGATTTTTATTGAGAGAAGCTTTTGCAGCCTCGACACTTACCGACGAAAGTGCAACGTTGATTCCCACGGAGGTCAGTTCTCCTTTGAGCATGGCCATCATTTTATGATCGTCTAATACTTTCCACGATACATTATCGCCGATTTCCATATAATAAAACAACTTATATTTACCTGCTCCACAGGTTGTTTTCGAGGTAATCCATCCACTTAGGGCATTACCATTTACCTCGTGCGATTCGGCTACAAAAGCACCATTAAAAGCATAACCCAAATCGAGATAAAAACCTTTGTCGCCTTTTGGAAATTGATAGGCATGCTTCCCGGCTTTGCCCAATACGGTAAAACTGGCTTTAATTTTATTTTCAAAACCAACTTCATAATATCCCGGACTAGCTTTTTCAGAAACCTTAATCAGTTCCGACTTCGCCGGATCACTGCCTAAAAATGGTTTGATGAAAATATTACCACCCGAACCCTGACAACCCACGCCTTCGAACCGGTTGTGGGTAAAACCTTCAAATTTCCTGGCGAGGTATTCGTAACCAGTATGTGTTTTAGGATAAGTTTGAGGACCAATGCTCAACATGCTAAAAGGAGCCGATGCAGCCGGCGACATCTGCCCATGATCGGCAGAAGATCCTAAAAATACGTTTACCTGATCTACAGGCTTTGCCGTTTTAACAGAAAACATCTGTGATTTTTGTTGTGCTAAAACGTTTAATGAAAGAAGCGGCAATAAAGCCAATAATTTAATGGGAAACTTCATTATAGGGTGCTGGTTTGTAATTCGGTCTAAAATAACATTTTAACATGAAGTTGATATTATGTGTTAGGTTCTTTACAAACAAGGCCGAAAATCCATGCAAAAAAACGCTTCAACCAGAGCTGATGCCTATAGCAGTATTTCATTTATAGTGTTGTATTACACAGCAACTTAGTTCGTAAACCCGACAGCAGCGGCGGCTCCCGATTTTTTCTATCGGAGCTATAGCGGATGGCGGGACTGCAAACCGCCAAGAACCAAAAGCCCTTCCTTTCCTAAAAGCCATTTTCGATATTGGCTTATTGAAAAATAGATTTCAAATTAAAATTGCTTCCCCGAAAATCGGTCCAAACTGTCGGCTGAAAAAGCCCCCCTTGCAATGACGACTTCTTATTGAGAGATTTATGGGTACTGAATCTGCCTGCTTAGATCTTATCTAGGCAGATTTCTCGACTGCGTTACACTCCGCTCGAAATGACGATTCTTCGAGGAGATACATAAAAAAAGCCGTTCCAATTTTTAAACTGGAACGGCTCGACAATAATTTATCTTGCTATTTAATAGTAACCGGAACAGAAATTTTATCCCATTCTAAAGCGAATCCGCTTTTGGTAATTTTATAAACTAAACGCTCTTGTGTAGCTTTTAAGGCTTTGGTTTTAACATCAACACGCAAAGCATCTTTAGCTTCTTCGTATTTGTAAGCACCCCATTGTTTTGGTTCTTTGTTAAAAATAGCTGTCCAGGTTCCGCTTTCTTTAGGGATTAAAAAGAAGCTGTATTTTCCTGCCGCCAAAGGTTTACCTTCTACCACGATATCTTTATCGGTTTCGAAAGTAGTAGCCTCGTTTGCACCTGCGCGCCACACTTTATCAAAGGCTTCTAAACCGCCCCAGATTTTACGTCCTTTTACTGCCGGACTGCTGTAGTTGATAGTAATGGTTGCACCTTTAACTTTTCCTGTTGCAGTTGCTGCAGGACTTGGTTTAGGCTGTGCATCTTGTGCCATTGCACTTACAGAAACGGTAATTGCTGTAAATAGCAACGCGATTGATTTAATCATCGTTTTCATAGAATTATATTTATCTGTTTTTGTTGTTTTTGATTTTACGAATTTATGGCTTTAGGTTGATAAAAACTATAATGCTAGTGTCGAAAAAAATTCAGCAAAAATTTACTGTCTCTGCGTTATAGATTGAGCTGTATTATTTCTTTCTTCCAACAAATCTGATTACTGAGCCCAGGCCGTTATGAAACAAACCCTCATTCAGTTCAATTTCTTTTTCTTCCAGTACAATAATCTCATAATTTTCGAAATCGGCTCTTATTTCTTCGATCGAAAATAACATATCAATTTCTTTTGGTCCACCAACTTTTTCATTTTTGGCAAGATAATCAAGATGTTGCCTGCTAAAAGCTTCGAAAATAAGCAAACCGCCCTTGCGTAAATAATTGCTTAGTGTTTTGTGGTAGGTTGATTTAATTGCCGATGGAAAGTGAGCATAAATTAAGGCAATGATATCAAACTGTTCAGCTTTATAGTCCAGCTCCTGAAGTTCGCCCACCTTGTAATCAATGCTAACGTTATTGTTTTCTGCGAGTTGAAGTGCTTTGTTCTTTCCTTCAATACTGATATCAAAGGCCGAAACCTCCCAACCGAGTTTAGCTGCAAAAACAGCATTTCTGCCTTCGCCTTCTGCCGGAAAAAGTATTGTTCCGGTCTCGAGTTGCACCAACTGCTCTTTTAAATAGTTATTCGGTTGTTCGCCATAAGCAAACTAATCAGTACTGTATCGGTCATTCCATCTATCAACCCAAGCTTCGTTCATATTGAGCGTTATCTATTTTGTCGAAAATAAAGGTATTACATTTTAGGCTTGTACTCGGCAATTCAATATCTGATGCACGTAAAAATTAACTTTATCTGTCGGCTATGGTTTTGGGGTTAGTAAACAAGAGGCCAATTATCGAGAACATAATCACGGTTGCTGCACCTATTACATTGAGCCAAAGGAATGAAACAATATCGAACTCATAGACAGCGACAACGACAATTTCGGACAAGATCGCCGAAATAAATACAATAGGTCCGTTTATCTTTTTAAAATAAAATGCTACTAAAAAAATACCAAGAATTGGTCCGTAGAAAAGTGAACCCAGTACATTAACAGCTTCTATTAGCGAGCCCATTTGTGTAGCAAACATGGCAACAGCTATTGAAAAAATGCCCCAGGCTAAAGTATGCAAACGGCTATATTTTAGTTCGGTTTCGTCGTCTACCTCTTTTTTAACAAAAATGAGGTGTATATCTTTTAAAGAACAGGCAGCCAGCGAATTTAACGCAGCTGAAATAGAGCCCCAACTGGCCAAAAAGATAACTGCGAAAAGCAGGCCGATCATTCCAACCGGAAGGGTATTTTTTACAAAGTATAAAAAGATATAATTGGTATCGGTTTTCTCTGCATTGTAATTCGATTTGTTGATGGCCTCTTCTACCCTGCCATGCAGCTCTTTCACCTGTTTTTGCGTCGATTTAAATTTTTCTATCGAAGAATTTAGCGATGGTAATTGCTTTTCCTTTTCTTCAAGAATATTTTTTGATTGCTGGTTAAATTTCTCCGCTAAAGCATCGTGTTCCTTTTCGAAAGCTGCGGCTTGCTGAGGCTGAGTTTCTTTTAAATACTGGTAGGAACGTTCATTGAAATAAATCGGTGCTGGCTTTAATGAGAAGAAAGCAAACAATAACGCACCGATTAAGAGGATAGCAAACTGCATCGGAATTTTAACCAGTCCATTCAGCAGTAATCCCATTTTAGCATTGGTATTGTCTTTCGCAGTAATGTATCTTCCCACCTGGCTCTGATCTGTGCCGAAGTAAGAAAGTGCGAGAAAAAACCCTCCAATTAAACCACTCCAGATATTGTATTTATCCTTCCAATCAAATTCGGTGGTAATCACATTCAACTTACCCGATTTTCCGGCGAGGTAAAGCGCGTCTTTAAATCCGATTCCATTAGGCATATGCTGCACCAAAAGGTATCCGGCGAAGGCCATGGTACCCAGGATAATTAAAAACTGTAGTTTTTGTGTATGTGCAATTGCTTTTGCGCCACCTACATAAGTATAAATCAATAGAATTCCACCGGTAAGGATATTGGTTAGGTAAATATTCCAGTTTAAAACACTCGAGAGGATAATACTTGGTGCATAAATACTAATACCAGTTGATAATCCCCGCGAGAACAAAAATAGCAATGAAGTTAAAACCCTTGTCTTTTTATCAAAACGGTTTTCCAGATATTCGTAGGCTGTATATACATTTAACCGTTGAAAAATCGGGATGAAAGTAATGCAGATTACAATCATCGCCAAAGGCAGTCCAAAATAATATTGCACGAAGCGCATCCCATCTGTATAAGCTTGCCCGGGTGCCGATAAAAAAGTAATGGCACTGGCCTGTGTAGCCATAATCCCTAATAGCACAATGTACCATGGCATTTTATTATCGGCCTTTAAATAGGATGCATTGCTTTTCTGCCCGCGACCAATAAAAACGCCATAGGTTACCACAGCAAGTAAAGTAAATATCAGTACAGCCCAATCGATATTACTCATGCCCAGAATTTAGTAAACAGGTAATAAAATACAATCTGAAATACCAGCGCAATTGCCAAAAGGATATACCAGTTATTCCAGTTTTTGAATTGATTTTTCATTTTTAAGGACAACATTCTGAAAAATCAGATCACAAAACAACAACGACATTCAAAAGCTCCTGATCCGTTATATTTTGTTAACCTCATCTTCAAAAAATGATGAAATTGTTTTAATATTTGTATTGCCGATCTTTTCTATCATCAATAAATCCTGATCTCCGGTTAATAAGAAGTCAGCTTTCCCATCAACTGCGAGTGAAAGTAAAAAATTGTCCTTTGCATCCCGACAAATTTCAATTCTAGATTTGACTACAATGAATTCTCCATATTCATCTATAGTTTCAAGTAATTCTTCAATGTCTGTTTGAGCAAAATAACGCCTAAACTTTGGGCGCTTAACAACTTCAAGAAATTCTTCTAATAGTTCTTGGCTAAAGATTAAAATGCTCTTTTTCGAGAAAATTATTTCATCAAGCCTGGAAAAATCTTTTGAGATTAGAAAGCTAATCCAAAGATTAGTATCTAGAATGATCCTACTTTTCAGATTTCGCATAACGTTTAGCTCTAACCAACTCTACTTCATTTGTTATTTCTTCGAATGTAGGGATGGTTTGAGATTTGGAACGTAGTTTTTTCAATACCTCTGCAAATCCATTTTTGGAAACATCTTGAATAGCAATAAGCTTTAAAGCAGCTAAGTCTTTCAATAACTTAGTAGCTTTTGGGTTTAATATGTTAATTCGCATAGTGTCCATATATCAAATTTAAATAAAAGAAACCAATTTTCATTGTTTGCGGCTTTTAGTTATCTTCTATTTCCCGGCCGATAAAAAATTAAAGAACAACCTGGCTGCGCCAACATTTCCGGCGGGCAATTGTCTAAAAAATGCCAGAGGCGTATAAATGAAATTTCCCTTGCCATATTTTGCATACAAGGTAGATCCTTGAAGCGGCTCTTCACCGGTATCGTGCATCTCAAAAAGGGGGTCATATTTGGCATCCCATTTATCAGGGAAATAAGCTCCACGCTCCTGCACCCAGCCTTTAAAATCCTCGGCAGTGATTTTATTCGGATAATTTAAAAGTTTATGGTTAGGATTCAAGAATTTAACCTCCGCATTTTCTTCGGTGACCCTCTTGCCACTAATCGAGAATGGATAAACCCCGAAATCCTGTAAGGCCATGTCCTGTGTGGTATTATACTGCATTACAATGGTTCCGCCATTTTCTACATAACTACGCAAAGCAGTTTGCCAGTTTTTAATCCTTTTTTCGGTATTGATTACCCTTACACCTGTTACCACAGCATCGTAAGTAGCCAGTTTTGCAGGGCTTAGGATATCCGCTTCTGTCAGTACATCTACCTGTAAACCCGCCTGTCTTAAAAACTCGGGAATCAGGTCTCCTGCCCCTTCAATATATCCAACTTTTTTTGCCAGTACCTTTACATCTCCCTTAATCAACCAGGTTGTTGCCGGAACAAAATACTGCAGGGTTGGCAAATGCGGATACTGAATTAATATCTGTCCTTTGGAATATTCGTTCGCTTCTGACGAAAAAACTGCTTCAAGCTTATTCTGACTGGCTTTTATTTTGGCCAGATCCTCAACCGGGATCAGAAAATCTTTGGTAGTGATGGTATTTTCTGGCAAATTGATCCCCTGGAAGGTTTTTATCACCTGATTACCGATCTTAAAACTCACCTTACCGTAGTTGATATTTTTGTTTGCTTTTAAACGGAGTGTGACACTTAATGCTTCTTTTTCTTTAGCAAAATAAACAGGCTCGGCAAAACTCAAATCAAGTGGTGGAATAATCCTCAGGGCTTCTACCACATCACCTTTAACAGGATCTAATTTTTTATAAGATAAGGGCAGTTTGATCTCAAATTTTTCATTTTCAATCTTTAGTGACAATAACACATTAATAGGCGATTGCATTTCTGGTAATCCGATTAAGGTATCGTTGGCAACACTAAAAGTCGCAGCATCTTTTGCTGGTTTTGCCAACCAATAAGGCTCGGTAAGTGCTGCATCGACTGGAATCTGAATTTTACGTTCAATGGTGATCAGAGAATCGTTAGATAGACTCCTGTTCAGGTTATCCGTTTGGTTTAACCAGTTTACACGTTCTAACGTTACCGGAGTGGCTGATCTCGAAATTAAATTTAAACGGAAATTATATCCATTGCCTGCTATAGCTTCAGGCTGGTTTGTGACCACCTCGCCCATAAAACCTGCACTGCTTAAAATGATGTGATCGATAGCAGCAAGTTTATCTTTTCTCAATGCTACATCCTGTAATTCTGCAATTTTCTTTCTGAGCATCAATAGCCCATGCAGGCTTTTATCAGGCTGGTTGTAATTAAAAGATAACAAAACAATATCAATCAGTTCATCAATATCGGCTATGCCTTTATCTGACCAGTTCATGTTTAACCCATCAAAAAGAGTTCTCTTGGCTGGATCGCCCAAAACATTGGTAAAATATTCAGAACGTACACCGGCCACCGATTGTGTTCCTGCCCCCTGACTTTTATGCAAACTTCGGCTTAAACCGGCCAACTCGCCATAACCCATGCCCAACTGGGCATCATACTGTCCAACAGTTGCCTTTAATTGATTTTCTGCTGTGGTATTAACTGAACCAAACCTAAAGGTATTCCATAACAATCTTTTTGGCTGCCAAACAGAAACATACTTCAGCTGATTGGGAAACATATTTTTATCGGCAGCAGCCTTAAATGCTTTTTCGGCAACAACTGCAGAAGCTGCGTGTTGTCCGTGCCCCGCAGCAGCAGTTGGCGGGAAACGGCAGATAATCACATCGGGTCTGAATTTTCTGATCACCCAAACCACATCTGCAGTAATGCTATCGGCATCCCACTGTTTAAAAGTATCATTGGTATTCTTAGAAAAGCCAAAATCAATTGCCCTGGTGAAAAATTGTTGCGCACCATCTAATCTACGGGCTTCCAAAAGTTCGTGTGTTCTGATCAGGCCCAATGCCGCACCTTGTTCGGTACCCAAAAGGTTTTGCCCGCCATCTCCCCTGGTAAGGGATAAATAAGCTGTCTCTACATTTTGATCGTTAATTAACCACGAAAGTAAACCTGTATTTTCATCATCGGGATGGGCCGCTAAATATAAAACCTTAGGCAGGTGTTTTAAGGTTTTGAGTTCTCTATAAATCTCTGAAGATTTTGCCGGGCGAACTTGTTGCGCCGCACAGAACATTACCGGTAAACATAGTGTGAATATGGCAGTTAATCTTTTGAACATATTATTTGTTTTGCGAAATTCAAATATGCTCAAAAAGCTTTTACTTTAGTGCCTCCGAAACGAAAAAGGTACAAAAAATGGCGTTTCTCCGATTTACAATCCTTTAAAAACAGATTCGAGCAGACGGATGTAAATGCTTATTCCTTCTTCAATTTCTTCAATCAGGACAAACTCATCTGCAGTATGTGATCTGGCCGATTCTCCAGGCCCCATTTTTACAGAAGGCATCGTCAGCCAGCCCTGATCGGAACTGGTAGGGGAAATATAGGTTTTTCTGCCTAGCTTTTGTCCTGCCACTACCAGCGGATGTAAAACGTCGATGTTTGAAGGACTGAGCACATTAGGACGGACGTTAAAACTGCACAAGGTATGGTTGATGACGACATTCAGGATCTCCCGTGGGGTATAATTATGATCGAAACGGATATCAACCGTAAAATGGCATTCTCCAGGTATAATATTATGCTGCAAACCTGCATTTATTTGTGTAACGGTCATTTTTACCGGAGCAGGCAAATGGTCTTCAATCGGAAACTGAAAATGTGAAAACCAATCGATATCCCTGATGGCTTTGTAAATGGCGTTATCGCCTTCATCTCTTGCGGCATGTCCTGACCGGCCTTTGGCTACACAATCAATTACCATCGAGCCTTTTTCGGCAATAGCCATTTGCATGCCTGTTGGCTCGCCAACTATGGCAAAAGAAATGGGTTTAAGGTCATCCAAAATACTCCTGATGCCATTTAAACCCGAATTTTCCTCTTCTCCGGTGGCTGCCAAACATAAATTAAAAGCAAGATCAGTCGATTCATAAAAATAAATAAAGGTGGAAATAAGCGATACCAGCGAAGCGCCCGCATCGTTACTGCCTAAGCCATGTATTTTTTCGTCGTAGATAGTGGCCTGGAAGGGATTTAATGTATATTGCTCATTCGGCTTTACCGTATCATGGTGCGAATTGAGCAGAATAGTCGGTTTTGCATGGTCGAAATACTTATTGTAGCACCATACATTATTGTTTTTGCGGATGGTATTAATGCCATGTTTTGCCAGATAAGCTTCTATTTCATTGGCAGTACCCTGCTCTGAGCCACTAAAAGATGGTATGGCGATTAAAGCAGACAAAAGTTCTATCGCTTCGTTGTACAATTGGTTTAAATCAGGATGATTGATCAGTTGTTTTTCTACAGTATTCATAACGGTCTATTAAATGCTTTTAAGGCTGTGGTTTTGTTTCAATTGCAGGGTATTTTCGGCACTTGCGATAATCTGATCTATGTATTCGGGACTGAACAGCATGGCTGTGCATAAACAGTTGCTTCTATTTTTGCTTTCGAGGATAGCATAGTTCACACAGCTTTTGCAACCATCCCAGAAAGCAGTATCCTGGGTAATCTGTGCGAAGGTTACAGGCTCGAAGCCCAGTTGACTATTCATTTTCATAATTGCTGCGCCAGAGGTAATACTGAATATTTTGGCTTCTGGATACAAACGACGGGAGAGGCTGAAAATCCGGTTTTTAATACTTTTGGCAACTCCTGAGTTTCTGAATTTAGGAGCAACAATTAATCCTGAATTGGAGATGAAGGTATTTTTTTGCCAGCTTTCAAAATAAGAAAAACCAACCCATTCGCCACCAGCAGTTACTGCGATAACGGCTTTCCCGGCATTAATTTTTTCGACAACGCAAGCCGGCGTTCTTTTCGCAATCCCAGAACCTCTTAACAATGCTGAGTTTTGTGTTTCTGCTACAATTTCATCTGCATATTTTGCATCTGCGCTGGTTGCCACCCTGACAAAAATTATTGAATTGTTCATTTTAATAAAATTTCATATCTGCCAATCATCAAAAGCGGTACCCGGGCGGAGAACAGAAAAATAAAACACTGATTATCAATGTAAAAATTTAAATAAACAGATCACATTTCGGTAAGCATGAACAAAATCCTACCATTTTGAAAAGCTTTTTACCATATTGAAAAGTTATTCTTTATCTCAGCTTTGATTGGTTGACTTCCGAACTAAGACCAAAGAGCTCAATTAACACAATTGTTAATTATTCGGTATATTTATTGTTAATATTGCAGCATAAAATTAACCTATGAATGGGATGGTCCTCATCATTGATGATGAAAAGAAAATTTGCAGTTTACTTTCCAGGATTATAGAGCTCGAAGGTTTTAAAACCTTACAGGCCAATACCGGAAAAGAAGGACTAAAGCTTTTAAAAAGTAATGATGTTAGTATTGTCATCAGTGATGTAAAGCTTCCAGATGTAAATGGTGTTGCGCTGGTTAAAGATATCAAAGCCATAAAACCCTACGTAGAAATTATTAACCTTACTGCTTATGGTACCATTGCCGATGGCGTTCTGGCGATTAAAAATGGAGCATTTGACTATCTGGTAAAAGGCGACGATAACGAGAAAATTATTCCACTTTTATATAAAGCGATGGATAAATCAAATCTGCAGCGCAGGGTTTCCGATCTCGAAAACAAAATCACCAGGAAACATAGCTTTGATACGATTATCGGTCAATCAAAAACGTTAAAGGAAGCCATTGATCTGGCAAAAAAAGTAAGTACAACCGATACGACCGTTTTATTGCTTGGTGAAACCGGAACAGGAAAAGAGGTTTTTGCACAATCAATCCATTACGAAAGCCCAAGGGCCGCAAAACCATTTGTTGCCTTAAACTGCAGTGGTTTTAGTCCGGATTTATTGGAAAGCGAATTATTCGGATATAAAGCCGGGGCTTTCACAGGTGCCAATAAAGACAAAAAAGGATTGTTGGAAGAAGCTAATGGTGGTACTTTGCTGCTGGATGAAATCGGTGAGATGAACCTCGATTTACAGGCAAAATTGTTGCGTGTTCTGGAAAGTCAGACTTTTATTAAAGTAGGCGATACCCAAACACAGCAGGTAAACGTTCGGATTTTAGCAGCCACCAATAAAGATTTAAAAGCTGATGCCCTATCAGGAAAATTCCGGTCTGATCTATATTACCGCCTTTCAGTTTTCACGATCACCTTGCCTCCACTACGTGAGCGTAAAGCCGACATCCCTGCACTGGCCACATATTACCTGAAAGAATTTGCCAATAAGGTAAATCGATCGGCACCAAAAATGGATGATAAAATTTTATCCATATTGAGCGGACACAGTTGGAAAGGAAATATTCGTGAGTTAAAAAACGTAATCGAGCGTTTGGTTATTTTATCAGATGGCGATGTGTTAAGTACTGCAGCTCTCCCACCTGAATTCTTTGAGTTTACACCAATAGAAAATGATTATAACCTGCAACAAATAGAAAAACAGCACATTCAAAAGGTCCTTATCCATACTAAAGGAAACAAAACTGAAACTTCAAGGTTATTGGGAATCGGTTTAACTACACTTTACCGAAAAATAGAGGAATACCAGATAAGAGAGGTTTGAAGGATGGAAGGTTGAGTGGCGGAAGGTTTTAGATGCATAAATCTGGCCAGGCAATACTCGTAATGTCAGATGTTATAATCTAATAGATATTATATTAAGCCGATAAGTGTTGAAAAACTTAAAGTTGGAATGTTGTAACGTTGCAAATTTAGTCTCAAATCTCATATCTAACGTCTCAGATCTCACATCCTAAGCGCCAAACCTGATCCACCTGTCGCCTTCATGGCCGAAAATAAAGGAACCCGGATGCAACATTTCAGCAATATCTTCTATCAGGGAAACGGCATTTTCGGCATTTCTCTCGCGTTCTACATCATCGTTTAACAGAATAATCCGGTTGTTTTTTACGGCTGGCCAATCGGCATCCAATACCGAAGGCACTTCCCGCATTAAATCGGTAAGCGTTTTGCCTGGCTGATAATAAATAATAAAAACAGCACTTAAAATATCGGTTTCTAACATGCCTCCTGCTAATGCAATTTCTTCCGACAACAGATAGCCTGGATAATTACCGGTATCTATACAGGCTACAGGCATTTTATCCATAAATTTAATCTTGTGTTCCACTAAATCTAAACGTTCCTGCAATTCTTCCTGTTTAGCTTCATCGAGGCCAATAAATAAATCGTTTAAAAAAGACATCTGCATTAAATTTATTAATTTGTGCAAAAATAACATTCCTGATCGCATGAGAGGCTCATTTAAGTATATATTTTGGTTTTTTTGTGTAATCTTATTCTTTTCATGTAAGGAGAATGCTGATCATCATGACAAAAAAGTATTCAACATCAACCTCGATCAGGGTTTAACCTCTATTGATCCGGCTTTTGCACGCAACCAGAATGCTATCTGGATGACGAACCAGATTTTTAATGGTTTGGTACAGATCGATTCATCCTTGCAAACCCTTCCCTGCATAGCCAAAAGCTGGCAGGTTTCGGAAGATGCACTTACCTATACTTTTAACCTGCGCAGCGATGTTTACTTTCATGACGATCCTATTTTTAAAAACGGAAAAGGCCGAAAAGTAATTGCAAGCGATTTTGCATACAGTTTTTACCGGTTAATTGATCCAAAAGTAGCCTCATCGGGTGGGTGGATTTTTAGCGATAAGGTAAAAGATAAAAACAATTTTATTGCACTGAACGATTCTACTTTCCAGATTAAACTGGTACGCCCTTTCCCACCCTTTATGAGTTTGCTCACCACCCAATATTGCTCTGTTGTACCTAAAGAAGTTGTAGAACATTATGGTAAAGATTTTAGGAGTCATCCCGTTGGTACCGGCCCTTTCAGATTTAAATACTGGAAAGAAGGCGAAATATTGGTGCTTTTAAAAAACGAACATTATTTTGAAAAAGATGAAAAAGGAAAGGCATTACCCTATCTTGATGCGCTGAAAGCCAGTTTCATTACCGATAAACAAAGTGGTTTTATGAGTTTCCTGAAAAAAGACCTGGATTTTTACTACAACGTAGATGGCAGTTACCGCGATGATATCCTGACCAAAAGCGGGAAGATGACCTCGAAATACAAAGGAAAATTTACATTGACCAAAAGCCCGTATCTGTGTACCGAGTATGTTGGTATTTTGGTTGATACCAGTCTTTCAATTGTGAAGAATTCGCCGTTGCGCTTAAAAAAAATCAGACAGGCCATTAATTATGCTATAGACCGTGACCGATTGATTAAATACCTGAGAAATGGGATTGGTGTTGCCGCTACATCTGGTTTTATCCCTAAAGGTATGCCTGGTTTTGATAGCCTGGCTGTTAGGGGATATGCCTATAACCCAAAACTTGCTGCCAAACTTTTAGCGGAAGCTGGTTTCCCAGAAGGAAAAGGCATGGGAGAAGTCACCTTAAACACCACTACAACTTATAAAGATCTGATCGAATTTATTCAGGGGCAGCTTACTGCAGTAGGTATTAAAGTTAAAATTGATGTAAGCCCAAGTGCCAGTCTCAGGGATTTAATGTCTAAAAACAGCGTAAACTTTTTCCGTGGTTCCTGGCTGGCCGATTATGGCGATGGAGAGAATTTCCTTTCCATGTTCTACTCAAAAAACAAAGTTCCCTATGGACCAAATTACACCGCTTTTTACAACAAAGAGTTCGATCAGCTGTTCGAAAAAAGCTATTACGAAGCCGATAATGAAAAAAGGTTTGAGCTGTACCGTAAAATGGATCAGATCGTAATGGATTATGCTCCTGTTGTTCCGCTTTTCTACGACCAATCTGTAGTGATGCTGCAAAACAATATTAGCGGGTATTCCTTTAATCCGCTAAGCCTGATGATTTTGAAAAGAATTAAAAAGAAATAGAAGAATCGTCAACTTAAACGTTGTCAGTCTAAGCCTGTCGAAGACCTTTAACAGTCTTTAATAAATATTGTCCTTCAATAAGCAACCATTGACAGATCCTTATAGAAGGATCGTCATCTCGGACGAAGCATAATGGAGTGGAGAGATCTTTGAAAGATCTTATAACCTGAGTTCGATTAATAATGTGCTTAATTAGGTTATTTGGCGCCTTGCATGAACGGTCGTCACCCTGAACTTGTTTCAGGGTCTTTATAGCAAGGCGGTTTAACAGGAAAGATGCTGAAATAAATTCAGCATGACGATCGCGTCAAAAAAAGCAACAGAAGAATCTATTTCTTATCCATTAACTTCCTTTTAAGAAAATCGGCAGTTGCCTCACTCACCTTTAAACCGTTAGAAAACTTCATCCAGTGGTGGGTATCATCCGGAATAACCAAAAATTCGAATACTATTTTTTTATTCTCAAACCTTTTGGCCAGGTCTACACTCTGATTAAAAGCAACATTGCGGTCGTCATCTGCATGGATAATCAATGTTGGCGATGTCCAGGTGTTAATGTAACTCACCGGAGATGATAATTTGGCAATACTTGCGGCTAGTGCAGCATCTGGGGCAGGCTCCTTTCCTTCGGCTCCCGGATTGCTAAACCTATAATTTACGCCATGGATATCTACGCCTGCTGCAAACAACTTAGCATCTTTTCCAAGCGCCAGTGCAGTTAAGTAGCCACCATACGAGCCTCCATAAATGCCAATTTTATTTTTATTGATATTTTTCTGATTTGCTAACCATTCCCCTGCTGCCTTTATATCCTGATATTCTGCTGCTCCCTGTGCCCCGGCATTTAATGGCTTATGAAAATCAAAACCATAACCAATACCCAAACGATAATTTACAGATAAAACCGTAAAACCCATATTCACCAGGTACTGGTTTAAAGCATAATCAATGGAGTAATAATCCATCGGGTTCCAGCCCAAAAGCATTTGCCGTTGAGGACCACCATGAACATATACGATTGCTGGCTTGTTTTTAGTTCCTTTTTTAGGAGAAAACAATTGTCCGTGTACAATATTGCCGTCGGCTGCCTTGAAATTTACGTGCTTTGGAATTACCATTTCTTTGATGGGGAAATTGTTAGGGATAAGTGATTCGCCGATGAGTTTAACTGCCTTTTTATCATTTAAGACAGCAGGTAAAAGCGGCCGTTCTGCTGTTGAACTTAGACAGAAAAAAGTACGGTTATCTCCTGAAATTACCGGATAGGCTTCAATACCTTTACCAAAACTCAATGCCTCCATGTCCGCCTTATTTACAGATACTTTGTAAATATGCCTCCTATCTAAGTCATCGGCTTCTTTACCTGTGTTTGCTGCAAACACCAATGTTTTTTTATCATTGCCCAGTTTAACATTTTCAACCGCGAAATTACCCGGGGTAAGCAATAAACGGCCTGATCCATCAGGATTAGCAGCATACATGTGCGGCCAACCGTCTTCATATGAAGTGAATATTATCTTACCGTCGGCCCATTGCAAATTTGCTCCGCCATCAATCGAAGGATAAGAACCCCTGATCGTTTCGGGAGCTTTCCAAATCTGTTTTCCTTCTCCGGTATTTACGTTAACCGTCCAGATAGCCCAGGGTTGATGTTTTCGGGTTAAAATCGAATCCGTTTCAATACCCGTTCCTGCCGTGCGGATAAAAGCAATCGCATGGCCATCTGGTGACCAAACTGGTGCGTTATCTTTAGAAAAAGATGGTAACAGCCACTGTATTGCGGTTTGCTGATCGGTATAAATACCTATAAAAGAATGATCGGTCCGGTTGGATACAAACACAATCTTCTTCCCATCCGGCGACCATCTGTAACCTGTGTTAATGCCTTTTGCATAAAACAGGTTTTTGGCCGGAAACGATCCGTCAATTGGGGCAACCATCACCTGACCTGCTTTGCTAAACAGCACCTGTTCGCTGTTTGGTGAAATAACGGGGTTATCTCCTTCACCAATTGCAATAACTTGTCCACCGCCAAATGGAACAGCAAACACTTGTATTTTTGGTGCAATTGGAGATGAGTTTGCGTTAACCGGTCCGCCATCTCTGCCACCGTGATCGCCGCCACGTACAAATACAATCCATTTACCATCTGCAGAAATAGATAAACTGGTTAATTCCTGCCCGTCATCATCATGATAACCGGTATTTTTTATTGCTTTATAATCTGGCGCTTCAGCAGTATAAATATTTCTTTTTCCCTGTTCATTTGCTGCCCAAGCTATTTTAGCGCCAACAGGCGAGGCTACCAATTGTGTAGGAAAAGGATAACTTAAAACTGATTTCAGTGTAAAGTTTTGCGCAAAAATTTTAGCGGCAGATATTAGCAGGAGCAGGATAAGCAGCGATTTTTTCATTACTTAATATTGAGCAGATAAATTAAAAAAAGCCCTAACCGATGTGCAGTTAGGACTCTGATTATTGTTTTTTATAAGCATGTTACTGATCCCACCACAGTTTGGTTGTTCTAGCCACATCTGCCGGAACATTTGCCCCGTTTTTACTACGTTCACCCTGTGGATAATCCAAACGGCGGATAAAATCGGTTAAGACGGCATTTACGGGAAGCGTAAAATCTTTATATTTATAATCATATCTGCGCGCATCGTTCCAGGCTTCAGGATTTAAATAGGTTGCGATATATTTTTCTTTAAAAATCAGGTCTTTAGTTAATGCCGCAGCACCAACATTAACTACCGGATTGGCCAGATAAGCATCTCTTGCAGTAGTCGAAACCGTTAATTTATCCATATTGGCACCAATACCAACCAGATAAGCGGCGTAGGCTTTTGTTTTATCGGTATCGAAATAAGCTTCAGCTTCGATAAATTTCAACTCGGCATAGGTAACAATAAGTATTGGTGATGTATTGCTGGTCCATGGAGAGTTACTAGAAATATAACATTCATCTTTCGTGGTGTTTGCACCAGGCAATCGGTTACCTGCTCCATTTACGGTTCCGATGTAAGTATTATTCACCGTTTTGTCGGTTATCTTTTCTAAACGTGGATCTTCTGCACCTGGAAAAGTTGTACCTTTTAGCGCATCAATAAATTGCTCAGAAAGCCATCCACCCAGCGATTGTTGCGAATTGGATAGTGCCACATTCGCCCATGGATTACGCTCTTTAAAAGTAGCCATGCCGGCATCATCTGCATTAGTGGTAAAGGAATTACTCAGCGCTGCCAATACTGCTGTAGGATTATAAGAACTGGTTTTACTAATTTTGTTCAATAATCTGGCTTTTAAAGCATAAGCCATTTTTAACCAGTTTGCCCTTTCGGTGGCAGGAGTTTTTCCATAAATTAAATCGCTTGTAGGGGCCAGTTTAACTGTTGCATTGGTTTTGGCAAGTTCAGCAATGGCTTCATCCAATAGTACGATAGCCTGGTTATATACCTCCTGCTGTTTGTCGTATTTTGGCTTAAGGTTGTTGATATCGAAAGCTTGCGAAAACGGAGCATCTCCCCATAAATCGTTTACCAGGGTAAGGTTATAGGCAATAATTACATCGGCCACACCTTTATATTCGCTGGAGCCTTGAGCAACTGCCAGTTTTTTCATTTCGTTAGCATCGGCCATGGCAAAATAAAGTGCATCCCAGGTAGCACTAAAATCAATTGCCTGATAGGTATCACCAGCGGCGTTAGCAGAAGGACTGGCAGTATATTGCACATAAGGAGCAACAATACTTCCGATAAGGTAATTGTTATTTCCGATTTTGTAGGTTGATGTAGCCAACAGTGCATTGAGTGTTGGCACGGGAACCTGATTCGGATTATCAGACAATTTATCTAAATAATCGTCTTTACAACTCTGCAAACCTAGTGTTGCAATTAAAGCTGCGCACCATGTATATTTTATAATTTTTTGCATCGTAATTCTATTTAAAAACCAACATTAAGAGTAAACATAATTGTACGGGCAGATGGATAGGTAAATCCGGCAGAGCCATCATTATTACTACCCGAATCGAAAGAACTCGATTCCGGATCTACACCATAATATTTCGTCCACAACCATAAATTATTTCCGGTAACGGACAGTGAAGCATTTTTGATTGATTTAGCCGGCAACCAGTTCTCCGGTAAATTATACGTTAAACTTGCAGAACGTAAACGTACCCATGAAGCATCGCTTACAAAAGGCTCAGAAACGTTCCGGTAGTAGATGCGGTAATAACCTTCTCCATAATTAACACCATCTACTGTATTCTGTCCAAGCCATACCTGTTTCGTGTTTGGTGTTCCATTGGCTAATACACCATCAAATACCTTATACGACCTTCTGTCAGCAGTATAATCAGGCAATCCGAAAGCCGAATAAAAATCCTCTAACCAGTTGTATTTCTCAAATCCTAACCGCGCATCAAACAATACATTTAAACTGAAATTTTTGTATTTGAAAGTATTGCCCATACCGATGATATAGTTTGGCTGCGAATTACCCAGTAATTTTTGCTTGCCCCCTGAAATGCTCGGGAATCCGTTTGCTCCAATCAGTAACGGAAGATTTTTATCCAGTACAATCGGATCTTCCGGGGTACTTCCATAATAACGGTTAAAATAACTGCCATAAATATTGCCATAAGGCTGCCCCTGGATCAGTTTCATCGTTACTCCGGCATTGCCATAACCTCTGGCAGTACCGTAAACAATTTCCGATATGCCATTAGGCATACTCAATACCATGTTTCTGTTGGCCGAAAAATTAACATTTACATCCCACCTGAAATCTTTTGATACAATTGGTTTACCATTCAATACCAGCTCAACTCCCCTGTTCCTGATATCGCCGGCATTGATTGATTTGGTTACATAACCTACTGCCGAAGAAACCTGCGTTTGGATGATCTGATCTTTGCTTAATGAATAATAGTATGTAAAATCAAAACCTAAACGATTTTTAAAGAACGACATCTCTAAACCAGCCTCGTAGGTATTGGTAAACTCAGGACGAAGACCGGGATTGCCAAGATTTGGCGCAATGGTTAAACCACCTGTTCCGGTTGGCAACTGGGTATAAGGCGAATATCCGGTAAATGTAGAATACTCGGATGCATCCTTTCCTATCCTTGCATAAGACAAACGCAGCTTGGCCTGATTAATAACTGTAGGCAACTTAAATTGATCGGAAAATACATAACTTAAACTTGCTGAAGGATAGAAAAACGATCTGCTCGCTTTTGGCAACGTAGAAGTGATGTCATTTCTTCCGGTTACGGTTAAGAAAAGGTAATTTTTGTAATCAAAAGTCGCTTCCCCAAAATAACCAATCAGTCTTTTTTGTTTCAAGGTCTGCGTTGGTGTAAGTACACCCGCATTTGCTAAATTAAAGAAATCGTACACACCAAGAATACTGCCTAAAGTACCAACCTCTTTCGATTTACGGTCGTAAAGCTCTTGCCCAAGCCTTAAAGTCCCGGTAATATCATCCGTTAGTTTAGAGGTTAATGTGGCAACTACAGTGCTGTTAATGGTTCTAAACTTAGTGTTGTATTCACCATAAAAGCCCTGAGCATTATCATACATGGCTTCAGTTGCATACATTGGTCCACGGGCAGTGCGCACACGGTTATCATTATAGGTATCTACACCCAAACGGTAAGAAAAATTAAGCCATTTGGCAGGATCATAACTCAGGCTTGCCCCACCAATAAACCGGTTAACATCGCCTTTAAACCTGTTGTTTGCCGTACCCCAGATTGGATTATTGGTACCGAAGTATTTTTGCGAACCATCGGCATTCTGATAATCTGCCACATCATAACGCGGCGACCAATAAGCCAAACTTTCGCCAAAACGGTCTGCACTGTAAGTATACCCGCCAGAATTAGTAAAATTCATATTTACAGCGGCCTTAAATTTTGGGCTGATGGTAAAGTCTGTATTTAAACGTCCAGAGAAGTTTTTATTATCGGTATTTGGCATCATCCCTTTTTGATATAACTGCGAAACAGAAGAGAAAAATTTAATCGCTTCACTTCCTCCGGCAACCGAAATTGAATTTTTAACCTGCTGACCTGTACCAAAAGCACGGTCGTAGTTATTGAACAATTGATCAGGGTGGGTCGGATCGATCAGTTTCGCTTCGGCAATGGTTGGGCCCCATCCAGGTCCAATTCCGCCTGGAGGGTTGGTATAAGCACCCAGCACGCCCTGGGTATATTCTGTTTGTACATCCGGCGATTTCAATACTTCATCAAAACCATAACTACTGTTAAAATTAACGCTTACCCCATTCTGCTTGCCTCTTTTAGTAGTAATTACCACAACGCCATTTGCACCTCTTAATCCATAA
Organism: Pedobacter sp. MR2016-19; assembly: GCF_014947265.1. Taxonomy (NCBI): domain Bacteria; kingdom Pseudomonadati; phylum Bacteroidota; class Sphingobacteriia; order Sphingobacteriales; family Sphingobacteriaceae; genus Pedobacter; species Pedobacter sp. MR2016-19. The sequence goes on along the minus strand of NZ_JADCNK010000002.1, from coordinate 115,833 downwards.
AGCGCGGTAGCGGCACCTCCTTTTAAAATATTGATGGTTTCAATATCCTCCGGATTAATATCTGAAGCCCTATTGGTTACCCCTCTCGAACCATAAGCGGTTCCATCGGGATTAGCTCCAACTGTAGAGGTAGAGTTATCAATCTGCACCCCATCTATAACATATAAAGGATCGCCGGAAATGTTAGGATCAATTGAGTTAACTCCCCTGATCCGGATACTTGCTCCCTGGCCGGGACCACCACCTGTGCTTGAAATTGTAGCACCTGCGATTTTACCTTGTAATGCATTAAGCAAGTTAGGCTGGTGATTATAATTCAGGTCTTCAGACTTAACAGATTGTGCAGCATAACCTAAAGATTTAGCCTGTCGGGTAATTCCTAGTGCAGTTGAAATGTTTACTTCCTGTAGATCCTGCGCATCAGAAGCCAGACCTACATTAACTGTGGTTTTACTGCCAACCGTAATTTCCTGTGTTTTATACCCAATAAGGCTGATGACCAGTACAGCATTAGTTGAGGGCACTTGAATGGTAAAGCTACCATTGGAATCGGTAGAAGTACCTGTTGTACTGCCCTTGATTTTTACGCTTGCTCCGGGTAATGGACCTCCATCATCAACAGCGGTTATTTTTCCTGTTATGGTTTTTACCTGCGCCATTGTGGATAGGCCGGTCAGTAAAATGCACAGAAAAAAAAGTGAGGTAAAGATTTTTCTCATATCACAATTATTTAGGTTAAGGATTTGTTAGTTATTGCAATATATGGTTTTTACAAACACAAACACGCACAAAACACGATCAACTAAGCCAAATTCCGTACAATTTTTGATACAAAAAGCCTTTACCTGCAAAAACAGGCAAAGATTCTAGATTAAAAACGCAAAACACTCAACAAAATTAACCAAACAACAAAAACAAGAAACCCACAATCCTACTTATTGTACATTTCACACTATATACAAATAGCAACTACCCTTAAAGCAAAAAAGTCTTCCCGAATTATCGGAAAGACTTATATTATATAATCGGATTGGATTTTTACTGCTGAACGCCACCGCCCATTCCACTTCCCTGTCCTTGTTGCTGATCTTGCTTCACATCGTCGTTTTTGATTTTTTTCTTCTCTGTGAATTTAAGTTTACCAAAAGTGTAACTAAAGTTTACTGTGTAGTTACGCAATGGGTAATAAATGTTTTGACTTTGATAAATTGTGCCTCTTTGATTAACAGCATTATTAACAGTTTTGATGTGAAGGTCTTTTGTAAAAGGATTTAAAACCCCTAATCCAATACTTCCTTTTTTCTTAAGTATTTCTTTTTTGAATGACCCACCATAGATATAAAATGGGTCTGTAACACCTTGATAGGTACGTCTTTTAGAAGTTATTACGTTAAACAACTCAAAATTATAACCTTTACCAAACCCATATGCTGAGCGTACGAACCAGTTGAAGTTAAAGAAGGTACCCGTATTAACATTCGTTTCGTTATTCATTACCGAATAGGTGTTTCCTGAAAAATTGGTCATTAAAGTCCATTTTGGTTTAAGATTGTACGATGCAAAAACATTAAATCCGTAAACAGGAGCAGTACCAACATTTATATAAGAAGTTAATGTCTTGTTTACACCATTTTCGGTAATTGGTGAAATCGAATTCTCAATTACGCCGACTGTGCGACGGTAAAAAATTGAGGCATTAATTATCGACCCTTTAATAAAAGTATTATATCCTAACTCTAAATTATCACTCAGCTCGGGGTTTAATTGAGGATTACCTTGCATAATATTAAACTGGTCGCTTTCGTTACGGAAAGGATTTAAATAAGATTGAGATGGTCTTTGTACGCGACGGTTGTAGCTTAGTTTTATCGTAGCACCACCTTTTAAATTTTGCGAAATAATTGCACTTGGAAATAAGTTCAAATAATCATTTTTCTGAATACCACTGCTTTGCGTATTAAAATCTATCCGGGTATACTCAGCTCTAACTCCACCTTTAAATTTTAATTTTTTAGTTAAATCAAAACTGATTACACCATAAGCTGCACCCACATTTTGGTTATATTCAAAATCTTGAGCAGTGTTATCAAACTGACTTTGTATATCGCGTAAAATTGCTTTTGCACCAACTTCTAAAGTTGTTTTTTTACTGAACGGGTAAGTATAATCTGTTTGAAAGGTATACTCATTATTTTTACCGTTATTATTACTTATCGTTTGCAAACCAGATGGGAAAGCAGCTGAAGTAAGTAAATTACTGAAACTTGTAGGTGTTCTGCCATTTGATAATTGTGCCGATACAGAGAATTCCTCTCCTTCTTTTTTACTGGTTTTACGGTAATCAACATTCCAGTCTAAGTTTCTGAAAGTCATGTCCATATTTCCAATATTAGATGCTGCCACATTATTGATTAAATAATTTGTTTCACTTGGACCTCCGTTAGAAAAACTATTAAATTTTGCGGTCGTACTAATATTGTTATAAGCATTAAAATCGTAATCCAAACCTACACTACCATTATATCCGTTACGGCTCCATTTAGAAAATCCACTTTGCGAAATATTATTTGTTGTACCATCCAGGTAAGTTGTATTGGTGATAAATTCAGTTTGTGATTTTTGAGGATAAGCTAAATTTGTACCCAAACTTGTATTCACACTTAGGCGGCCTGTTTTTGCCGTTAAATTAAAAGAACCATTATTCTGGCGAGTTCCTGCTGCTGCATTAACTGAGCCACTCACTCCCTGAGCATTCGATTTTTTGGTAATGATGTTAATAATACCTCCTGAGCCTTCAGCATCATATTTTGCAGAAGGGCTGGTAATTACTTCAACCGTTTTAATTTGCTCTGCCGGAATCATTTTTAATGCATCAGCAACACTACTGGCCATTGTTCCTGAAGGTTTACCATTAATTAAAACACGAACAGCACCGCCACGAAGTTGAATATTTCCTGTAGGGTCAACTGAAAGCATTGGTACTTTACGCATTACATCAGTAGCGTCGCCGCCGGCATTTGTTCCATCAGCCTCAGCGTTATACACCATCCTATCAATTTTATTTTCAATAATGGCTTTGGTTCCCTGAACCTGGACATCGGCCAGTGTATTTTCGCTTGATGAAATATAAATTGTACCCATATTATTATCGGGTTTTGATGGCGTGGTGGTAACTAAAACAGATTTTGTTTTGTAGCCCATAAAACCAATCATCAATTTGTATGAATCAGGAGAAACGTTCTGTAAACTTAGTTTTCCTTTTTCGTCGGTTACGCCACCATTTACAGATTTGTTGTCTTTTACATTAATTAAAGAAACCGTTGCGTAATCAATCGGTTTTTTAGTTAATGAATCTAGTATAGTTGCAGTAATACGTCCGGTAACGGCAGATTTTTTTGCCCCTCCTCCAAATCCTCCAGTGGGAAACTGGGCATGTGCGTTAAAAAATATTCCTAGGATAAAGGTTAATAGTAAAAGTTTTTTCATTTTAAGAGTAGGTCTTTATTAATTAGTCTACGCAAATTGCATTTTGTTACAATAATACGCTATACTTTTTACACCAACTCTATTAATTATTCGGCAAACACTATACTTTTACCGGTGAAAGAAATTATAGATGACAGAGAATATAAATAGTTCACTTGTTAATTGTTTAAATCGGTTAACTATTGGAAATGGGTAATGGAAATTTTACCCATCATCCACCTCATCTTTAACATTACACGTTTTACCTCGAAATATTATTTGGTCTTGAATAAACCATTTGCATTACATTAATATTCCGCATGGCAAAAGCTGCTTCGCAATAGTTTAGGTAATAATTCCACTTGCGGATAAAGGTTTCATCAAAGCCAAGGGCTTTTACTTTATTCAGGTTTTTATTAAATGCGATAAACCATAAATGAAGTGTACGGGCATAATCCAAACCCATATCTTTTAAATCCACCATGGTTAAATCGCCGGTTTCATTTATTGCTTTGTTTATGGCGGCTACCGATGGTAAAAGCGAGCCCGGAAAAATGTGCTTCTGAATCCAATCTACACCATTTCTTAATTTATCATATCTGCAATCGGGAGCAGTAATGACCTGAAAGGCAAAAATCCCATCCGGTTTTAATAACTTCTGGCATTTTTCGAAATAGATTTCTAAATATTGGTGACCCACGGCCTCGAGCATTTCAATGGATACGATTTTATCAAAAGTACCCTCAATTTTGCGGTAATCCTGAATAATGACCGAAACCTGATCGGCCAGTCCTTCTGCATGAACGCGTTCCATCGCCAATTTTTGCTGTTCTTTAGAAATGGTAACCGAAGTAACTTTACAGCCATAATTTTTGGCTAAAAAAATCGCATTACCACCCCAACCACTTCCGATTTCCAATACATGGTCGGTCGCCTTAATCTTTAACTGCCTGGCCAGGCGGTCGTATTTGGCATATTGCGATTCCTCTAAACTTAAATCTTCAGGGTTAAAATAACCGCCTGAATAAGTCATGGTTTTATCCAGAAAAGTCGCAAAGAAATCATTGTTCAGATCGTAATGTTCTGAAATATTTTTCTGCGATCCGGCCAAAGTATTTGCCCTGCGCACGTGATAAACCTTGTTAACCCATTTAAAAATACCCAAAGCAATAGATTTTACTTTACTACCTGTAACCGAGGGGGCATTTTCAATATTCAGAATTACCCATTTAATTACGTTGGTAATATTTGTGGTATCCCAAAGGCCCGAGGTATAGCCTTCGCCGAAACCGATATCGCCATAAAGCGCAATCGATTTAAAGAAATCGGGATGGTTAACCTGTATATGTGCTTCGATTTTATGTTCACCGTTTCCAAAAACCAGTGTTTCGCCACCTGGCAACGAAAGTTCCAATTTGCCTAATGTCATTTTAGAAAGTGCATTAAGCACTACTCTTTCGAAAAAACCTCTTGATGTTCTGGCAGCGGTAAGCGTATTCATAATATTTGATCTATTTTATTTGTGGTTTATAGGGTTTATATACGTTGCGTTGCAACTCAGGGTTTTCAGCTTTTGGATGAAAAGGTATTTTTTTTATCCAAAGTTTAAAGGCCTGCCAGTGGATCATGCCCATTACCTGTAAAGGTATTAAGGGCATAGAAAAAAAATATCGCAGCAAAGCGGCATTGGTTAATGGCTTTTTCTTACCCATTAAGGTGCTGATAAAAAACAACTTACCATTCTTATCCAAGTCGTTAATTTTAATATCGAGCGCATCAGCTGGTACTTTTAAGCTAAAATCGAAAGAATCATCGTGATCGATAAACGGTGAAACATAAAAATATTTAGTGGTGATTTTTTTAAAGGTATCGCCATTCAATTCGTCTTTTCCGAAGAAAAAAAGTTTCATTTCGCGGTAAGTATTGCTGATTTCGGCCACACAACATACCGGATTTCCTCCCTCATCGAAGCAGTAATAAAAAGAAACAGGATTAAAATTGTAACCCAGCACATTGAGGTTGGTAAGGAGTTTTATTTTAAGCCTGCTGCCATCAACGCCATGCTCTTTTAAATAATCTTCTACATGCTGACGTGTATTTTTGGTTTGATCAGGATTTTCTTTTGGCAACTGAAGATGTTCGGCATCGCGAAAAGAAAAAAGATTAAATTTATTAAGGCTAAACCAACGGAGCTTTTGCGCAAGCATTTCCAGCTCGTCCAGATCGATATAAAATATATACACGCTGTACCAAAAAGAATGTTTTTTGGGTACCAGGCGGTGGTGCATGACTTTTGCGGTATAGATGGATGAGTTGATTTGCATTAATATTACAATTTACGAAATTTATGATTGATTTTCATTCTGAGCATCCTGTCATTCTGAGCGCAGCGAAGAATCTTTTAATTAAAGATATCTTCATTAGAAAAGATCCTTCATTGCATTCAGGATGACAAACTGAATTAAACCCCTAATCAAACCAATATTTATCTTATTGGTAATGAACTAACTAAACTAACAGCCCCCTACACAGGTCCACCGCGCTTTTATAAGCATCTTCATGAAAACCATATTTAAAATAACTTCCGCAATAGTATATCGGGCCCGTTTCGTTTAGCCTGTGCAATTGCTCCTGAGCCTGCATGGCCGGAACATCGAACAAAGGGTGATGATAATCGATTTCTTTAACAATTTTTTCAGGATTTAATGTTCCTGCCGGGTTAATGGAGACAAAGTAATTCTGCTTTTTAGAAACGCCCTGCAAATTATTCATCCAGTAAATGGTACTGGGCAATAATTTATCGCCCTGTTTTTCTACACGGTAGTTCCAGCTGCTCCAGGCCAGTTTGGCTTTCGGCATCTGCTTTTCATCGGTATGTACAACGGCTTTGTTTAGCTGGTATTTGAATTTAGAAAGGAGTTCGGTTTCCAGCGTTGTTTTATCTTTTACAATTTCGAAAGTCTGGTCTGCGTGACTGGCCATAATCACTTTATCGAACTCAAATTTCTCGCCTTTCTGGTTTTCCACTTCAACTTTACCGTTTTCTAATCGCTTTACCGCAACAATTTTAGTATTGATTTTGATTCTGTCGCGGAATGGTGCTATCAGTTTTTCGCGGTAAGCCTGACTGCCATTTTGTAGCGTATACCATTGATGTTGCGTATCTAAACCTAAAAAGCCGTGATTTTTAAAGAAACGGATCAACGTAACCGCCGGGAAATCCAAAATCTGTTCCATTGGGGCACTCCAAACCGCAGCGCTCATCGGAATCAAATATTGCCAAAGCATATCCTCACTATAACCAAATGCTTTAAAAAACTGCCCGATCGAATAATCCTGATATTCCGGCTTATCCAAAATTTCGACACTTTGTTTGTTGAAGCGGTTAATCTGCATCAACATTTTTAAATAAGAAATGTTAAACAGGTTTTTCCGCTGTGCAAAAAGATGGTTCAAGCTCGAGCCACTGTATTCTAAATTTTTAGGCAGAAACTGCACACTGAAAGACATGTCGGTTTTAATTACCGGGGCACCAATCTCGGCAAACATTTCTGTCAGGTTTGGATAGGTTTGATAATTAAAAACCATAAAGCCGCTATCCAGGTAAATGGGTTGTCCATCTTCTTCGAGTGTAATAGTATTGGTATGACCACCGATATAATCGAGCTCTTCGAAAAGGGTTATATCGTATTTATGTTGCAGTTTATGGGCACAACCCATGCCTGCTATTCCGGAGCCGATAATGGCGAGTTTATTCATAATGTAATATGGAAGATGGATAATGTAATATGGATGACGGAAGATGTAAGATAGATGATGGGCATATCGCTACTCCATTATCCATCTTACATCCTTACTTCTTACATTATTTATTCTTTTGAAACAAATAATGGCATACCATCCATTCGTTTCCTTTATTGTAATTGAACAGTTCGGCACACGACATGTAAAATAACCTCCAGTATACCCACCATTTCACCGCCTGATCTTTACCATAAGTAGTTTCTAAAATAGGCATGATTTCCTTTTTATGCTTGTCCATATTGCTTAGCCAGGCTTCTGAGGTTTTACCGTAATTGGTTCCGTTTACCACCCAGTGTTTATCGATCTTGAGGTCGTCGTTAAAGTAAAAAAACAAGTGGTTAGATGGCATAATTCCACCTGTAAAAAAGTATTTACTCATCCAGTCGGTTTCGTCAATCACCTCAAACTTGTATGCCAGGGTTTTGTGCGTAAATATGTGCACAAATAACTTCCCATCTGGTTTCATAAATGAAGCAACCTTGTTGAGTAAAAATTTATAGTTGCGCATGTGCTCAAACATTTCTACTGATACCACCCTGTCAAATGTATCGGCAATGGTAAACGTATTCATATCGGCAGTTAAAACCGTTAAGTTTTGTATTCCACGCTGTTTTGCAGTTTCATCGATAAAGATTTTTTGGGTTGCAGAATTCGAAACCACTGTAAAAGTGCTCTCCGGAAATTTAGCCGACATATACAATGAGAGCGATCCCCAGCCACAACCCAGTTCTAAAACATTCTGTCCATTTTGTAAATCGGCCCTTTTACAGGTTAAAGCCAGCATATCATCTTCTGAAGTATCAATATCTTTAACGCCCGGTTTCCAGTAACCACTGCTGTATTTTAAATTTTTGCCCAAACAGTACTGAAAAAATTCAGTAGGCAGTTCATAGTGCTGCTCATTGGCATCGGCTGTATTTACCGCAATCGGCGATTGCTTCAGTTCAGCAACCAGGTCCATAAATTTTTCCTGCTGTAGTTCCTCATCGCCAAGCGTTTCATCATCCAGGCGCTGCTTGCATAATTTTCTGATGCCGATGCGCAAGGCCGTATCAGGAAGTTTGTTGTTTTCTAAAAGTTTATCGTACCACATGTAAATGTAAAATGGAATAATGTAAGATGGATTATTTATTATGGAAAATGCTTAATATACGATGTAAAGTGGCTGATGGTTTTGCAATAGTGCGGCCCTCATCCGTATTACATTTTCCCTTTTCCATCCTTTTTCCCCCAAGGAAAAAAGGCACTCGTTGTTTCCTGGTATTTTTTATAGGCTATAGGTTTGCTTCTCAGGTTTTGCTCTTCGTTATTTGGCACACCGGTAACCCTGGTTAATAAATACAAAATAACCGCCGGACTAATGATGGCCAAAATACCCCACGGCGAAGCCAGCGCAAAAATGAAATAGCCCATCCAGGTTAGCCACTCAAAAAAATAGTTGGGGTGGCGACTGTAGTACCATAGTCCGGTATCGCATACTTTCCCCTTATTGCTGGGGTCTTTTTTAAACGCGGCAAGTTGCCTGTCGGCAATCATTTCTCCGAAAAAAGCAATTACCCAAACCAGCGCACCTGCAAACTCTAAAATAGAGATAGCCTGCGATTGATTCGCAGTAATGATAAAAAATGGAATCGCCAGGATTACATTGGATATGGCCTGAAACTGAAAAAACACAAAGAAATTGCGGTCGGCTTTGTCGCCCCATTCTTTACGCAGCTGCTCGTATCTGCCCTCTTCTTCCTCTAAATGACCGATAACACGTTGCCACAGGTGAATACCCAGGCGCAGCTCGGCCAGTAAAAACATACCACAGATTAAAATTTTACGGGGATCGTAACCATCAGATAAAAAAAACGTAATGATCGTAATTACAGGGAAGTTTAGCGCCCAGAAAACATCAACCACACCTGCATTTTTAATTTTCTTTGCCCAAAGCCAAACCATGGCCATAATAAAACAACATGCAATAAGCGAAATGAGTGCGATGAATAATAGATGTCCTGTTTGGAGCGGCATAAGGTTTAAGGTAAAAGGTTTAAGGCCCAAAAGCCAAAATCAGCATTGTTATAAATAAACTCCTTGTAAGAACCCCTACACCTTAAACCCTACACCTCTCGCCTTAAAAGTAATTCTCTAACACCTTCGCCATCTTTTAGTTTGAATAAATGCACTAAAACATAAGCTAAAGTTGCTATACTGCCTAAACATACGAACAAAATGGCTATAGAGATTTTAAGAATAATGCTTTTTTCTTTATAAAACATCCATAGCGTGATAATGAAGATGTTAGCATAAAAATCCCAAAGGGTTGCGCGCATCCAGGGTATGCCGCCCAGGAAATCCCACTGCTCGAACAGGTTACTTTCCAACGAAGTGCTAATTACTTTATAACACATAAAAACGAACAGTGCAGAGAAAATGATTTTAAGGAAGTTGATCATTGGGTGGTTTAATTTTTAAAACAGTTGGAATATATACGGTAAGATAGGCAAAAAGGATTTTATGGTAAAACCCCGAACTTTCTATATTGCCCTTCAATTCCGCTACCATTACCAGATTCCAATAGAATGGTCGTCATTGATTTTAATTTTTAAGCCATAAATTATACCTCAGGAGTGACAAAGCGCGGGATATACTCCGTGTTTCCGTGGCAAAAAAAATGCGTTTTTATCTGAAAAGCAAGGATCCTGGTTTTATCGGTTGCGACAGCCCTGCCATTCGCTTCAATCTTTTTGAGGTACTGTTATGCTGTGATGCAGGTATCCGTTTCATAGGCTGCAGATGCTTCGTGCCTCAGCATGACAGTATAGGTAAGGTTACTACGAACAAAAAGGATTTTCGCTGCTGTCAGGTTTAGCTAACACAAAACAGTGCAGAAGGAATGTGGATATATTCCGTGTTTTCCGTGCTTCAGTGGCAAAAAACCTGTTTATTTAGACTAAATGAAAAGCATTAACTGATGGTCTGTGGAGACACAGACCATGGCGGTAGAAATCGACGCGAGAACTCAAATTCTTTCTGCTTTGGTCTTTAGTCTTTTTCCTTTTAACTCCTTAAACCTTTCTAATTTTGATGATTTTCATCCAGTGCAATACTTTCATTACCGGATAGGTTGGATCAAATTCCCACCATTTGGTAGCAAAGTTAGGACTGTTTGGTTTTTTGTGGTGGTTGTTCTGAAAAAGTTCACCCATCAGCAAGAAATCCCAGGGTAAAGAGTTTTTGCTATGATCATCATTATCATGGTTAGAATAGCCATATTTATGACCACACCAGTTTACAATTGCCCCATGTAGCGGTCCCATTAAAAAGTGGATCGGCAATAAGATATACAGCCACCAGTGGTTGGCAAAAGCAATATAAAAGCCAATATAAAATAAACCGCATGCGATTCTCCATCCCCATGAATTTCCAATCTTATCCACAATCGGCCATTCCGGATAATTCCCTTGAAAAGCTGGTTCCGGCTGTATTTTATATTGCAGATAATTCATATACATGTTCTTCGTTGCAATCATCATCCCGAAAACATCCTTAAAAAAATGTGGTGAGTGTGGATCTTTCTCCGTATCACTATAGGCATGGTGCATCCGGTGCAGGATAGCATAAGCTCTGGGATTTAAAAATGATGAACCTTGTGAAATCAGCAATACTAAGTAGAAAAACCGCTCCCAAAAAAGTTCCATTTTAAACATCTTGTGAGAAGAGTAACGGTGAAGGAAAAATGTTTGGCTAAACAGGGATAAAAACCAATGGCAAAGAAAAAAAATAAGGATGATCATGTATAGGGTGTGTATGCTATATAAACGTATTTTGAAAGCATTTAGTTTTCGAAGTCTACAAAAACTACGCTAGCTGATCCGTTTAGACAAAAAGAATCCTGCTCGACTATATAGAACAGGATTCTATTATTTTATTATTTATTATCTACCGAAATCGTCTTGAACACGTACGATATCGCTTTCATCTGATGGGTTTGAAGCATCGGTATGTTGCCATATTTCTGCAACAACACCCCAGTCTTCTAAACCGATTAAACGGTGGCGTTCGCCTTGTTGTAATTTAATCTGGTCTTTTGGTGCGTATTTTTTCACTTCACCTTCCTCGTCAGTTTGGCTGGTTTTGATGCCAACGGTACCAGTAACCACTTGCCAAATTTCAGCTCTGCGGTGGTGATATTGCCACGAAAGACGTGTATTTGGTGCAACGATTAAAATTTTCGGGCTTAATTTACCACCAATTTTAAGGTCTTCAACATTTAATCCATCAAAATAAGTATCGGCAAATTGTTGCGCCTGCGCTTCATCTATTACAAAGAAACCACCCCAGGGACGGGTTTCATCGCGGTTGACTACATTAAAACCTTCAATTTTTAAACGTTGCGCTACGCTTTCGAATATTTCTTTTTTGTCGTTTGTCATTGATAAAATATTAGTTTTTCTAATGATTATTGAGGTCACAGGGATTTGTTCATCTCCTGTGCGGTTCTATAATTGCCGCAAAAATAAGCCTAATAAATTAAAAAATCTCTTTCGTGCCTTTAATTTTTTAAACTCAATTCATGAATCGCCTCAAAATCCATATAAACATTCATTAAAGGCATTAAAAATATTGATTATTATAAACTGAAAATATTGGAGTGATGGTTACAGGCCATGAGGCATCCTCGTTTCGACCGCAATTGAGAGAGAGCTTTCTTATGGGCCAGTCAATGGCAGGATCAAATTATATTATAAAACAGTATGAATGAAAGGAGATTTTAAGGCGATAAACGGCCCCGAAATATCGTCATCTCGACCGCAGTGGAGAGATCTTTTAAAACAGTTCAAAGATTTCTCCATTCCACTACGTTCCATCCGATAGCTATTGAATGCGAATCCAATTCTTAATTGGATGAAGCAATCTTAATACGGTCGCTATAACCCATAGTTGTAAGATTGCTTCGTCGTTCCTCCTCGCAATGATGGCCTCTCTCGCTTAAGATCCGGTTTAGTTCGTGGCTTTCACTGCGCTACAGATTAAGGTGTCGACAATGAAAAAGCGGGTATCCGAAATACCAGACACCCGCTTTTTTTGTTAAACATTACTCATGCTCGGTGTGACACCAACCATTAGAAATAATGAAATACTGTTGTTTAATAACCTGGGTTTGGAGTCAGGTTAGGATTGTTTTTGATTTCCGGAGTAGGAATTGGAAACAATAAATGTTTGGTTTGCAAAGGCTGGTTTACACTTTTATTAATGTGGCCAACAAAATTATCAAAGCTGTTAGTGGTTTCGTTGTACACTTTACGCAAGCGGACCATATCAAACCAGGTGATGCCCTCGTAACACAGCTCATGCCAGCGCTCTCTCCAAACGGCTTCTTCAAACTGTGTCTGGCTCAAACCTGCAAGATCAGCCAATTGCGCTCTTTTTCGTACGGTATTTACCGCAGCATAGGCAGCAACATTCGGACTACCATCTGCCCTGTTTTGTGCTTCAGCATAAATTAACAAGGTCTCGGCATAACGGATCTGTGGAATATTCAGATCGCTCCTGCTGGTTCCCTCTACGCCTAGTGTTCCATTTGCAATCAGATCAAAGTGTTTAAAAATATAAGGTTTACCGCGGTTAACCAGCGGCATTTTAAATCCATCGGTATAATAGTCGGTAAAGAAATAACCTTCTCTGTTTTTAGCCCTTAAATCTCCTGCCTCATACGAGCCATAAAAACTGGCCGTTGGAATAGCCGTTCCAATCCCGTCAATTTTAGAAACCAATGGCTGGTGCAAAGGTAAATAAGATGATTGCAAGGGGTTACCGGCTCCGGCAGCGTCATTGTACTGGATCCCGAATAAATGCTCCACTTTATTGTCATTCTTTGCATCGTGGAGGGCTCCATAATCAGAAAACAAACCAAGTGATGCCGGATTACCGGTTGAATAATCGATTACCTCTTTGGCTTTATCTGCTGCTAATTTATAATAAGCCGCTCCTTTGTTAAGGGGCTGTCCGGCCATGGTTAAATATACCTTTGCCAGTTCAGATTTAATTGCTGCTGTAGAAACCCGTCCGCTGGCATCCATAAAAGGCAAACCGGCCGCTTCTGCAGCCACCAGGTCATCAACAATGAGTTTGTAAACCTGTTCCTGTGGTGTACGTGAAGGAGAAAAATTAGGATCGTTAGGGCTGGTAATCGGTTTAGTGATTAAAGGCACATCGCCCCATAAACGTACCAGGTAAAAATAGGCCCAGGCCCTGATGAAAGACGCCTCTCCTAAGATCCTTTTCTTCTGTGCATTGTCCATCGGGTTAATGCCCGGAACTTTATCCAAAACCAGGTTGGCTTGTGCAATTACTTTATAAAATCCGTTCCAGTTTTGGTTAACATGCAGGTTTGTGCCATCATAAATGAGTGAATATAAATTGTTCAGATCGGAGTTTTGTGCGGTTTCGGTAGATTGTATCCCGGTTGGCGCATCAAACATCTGCCAGTTGTTGGAATAAATACCAGCCCCGTTTCCAACAAATCTGATCTCTGCATAAACAGCAGCAATACCTGCTTCTGCATGTTCTGGTAAAGTATAAAAATTATCTGGCGAAAGATTAGTGGGATCTGTTTCATCTAAAAACTTCTTACATCCCTGGTTCCCGATTATAGCGCAGCTTAGCAACAACAAAGCAGCGATATTTTTTATGTTTATTTTCATGTTGATATCCTTTCTTTAGTTAATGTTTATAATCCAATGTTTAAGCCTACCATGAAAGTAGTTGGCTTTGGATAATCGAAAAATGTCTGACCTTGTGCAAATGCATTTCCATAAGTAGTTACCTCAGGGTCGTTACCGGTATACTTGGTTGCCAGGAAGAAATTCTGAACAGATGCATAAACACGGAGTTTGCTTAAACGTAATTTTTCAACAAGTGTCTTATCAAAAGTATAACCCAGTAAAAGGTTTTTTCCACGGATGAAAGAACCGTCTTCTAACCAGTGGGTATCTACGTTGGTTACATATCCGGCAGATTGATCCCTGATTGCGGCAATCGGTGTATTTTGATTTTGTGGAGTCCAGGCATTTAATACGCTGGCGAAACTATTGGCCTGCACCTGTCTGTCTTCACCCGAGTGATGGGTCATATTCAGCACATCATTGCCATAAGAGTATTGAAGTTCTACAATCAGCTCTAAGTTTTTATAGCGGAAGGAGTTACCAAAGGATCCCCAGCCTTTTGGCGTTCCATTACCAATAATCTGGCGGTCGGCATCTGTAATGGCACGATCGCCGTTTACATCCAAATATTTAATATCGCCGGGAAGTAAAGTTTTACCACCCCGGTAACTTACATATTTTGCTGCTTCTGCCCTTTCCGCTTCGCTCCAGGTGCCTAAACGTACCAACCCCCAGAATGAACCCACAGGTTCACCTACCCTGATAATACCGGTTTGATTGGTGAAATTTGGGTTACCCACACCAAAAATATCATCGGGAGTGGCCAGAGAAAGTACCTTATTGCGGTTAAGAGAGATATTGAAACTGGTTTTCCAGGTAAAATTGTCGGTTTGTACGTTTACCGTATTAATCCCTAAATCTAAACCTTTGTTCTGCATAGAACCGATATTTTTTCTGATCACCGAGTATCCTGTGGTACGTGGAACCGGGGCATCCAATAGCATATCGGTTGTTTTTCTGTAATAAAGATCGGCCTCTAAATTGATGCGGTTGTTCAATAAGCCAAGCTCTAAACCCGCATCAACCTGTGCTGTTTTTTCCCAAACCAGGTCAGGATTGGCCAGCCTGCCTACACCAATACCTGTTACCCTGCTATCATTAATAATAGCCGAATTATTAACCAATGTAGCGAGCGACTGATAAGCCGGGAGCTCTGAGTTACCACTTAAACCATAACTGGTTCTTAGTTTTAAGTTAGAGATGGTTTTGTTTCCTTTAAGAAAATCTTCGTCTGAGGCTTTCCAGGCCAGTGCTGCAGAAGGGAAAAAGGCGAATTTATGGTTCTCTCCGAATTTGGATGAGCCATCTACCCTCCCTGTAAAAGTAACCAGGTATTTATCTTTAAAGGCATAGTTTAACCTGCCAAAATAAGAGTTAAAAGCCGACCGGTTCCGGCTGGAGCCCACCGTAATCGATTTACTTCCAGAACCCATGTTATTGTTTCCGTAAAAATCGGTTACAAAATTCTCGGCATGGCTGGTATTGCTAAAGAAATTGGTGGCCTGCCAGGAGATCCCCAATAAGGCATTAATGGCATGCGATTCGGCAAAACGTTTGTTATAGGTTAAATAGTTTTCCAGCGACCAGAAGGTTTCCCGATCATTGGTTACATTCGCCGTTCCATTCTGTCCATCAGAGATCCCGTATAATTGTTTGGCATTGTACTCGTTAATGTTACGACTCACAATATTGGCACCTAACTGGGTACGGAATTCTAAATCCTTGCTAAAGCTAATGGTAGAATAAATACTTCCCAAAGCAGTTTGGGTAACCATTCCATATTTCTGATCGGTTAAGATGTGCACCGGATTGGAGCCTCCTTCTGCCCACGGAATCAGTTTATTATCGCCCCACTTGCCATCTGCCAGCTTAATGGGCAGAAAAGGGAATGCTTCTGTAATCATACGGACAGAATTTAATCCACCTGTTCCCTGATCAACAATGTTTTCATTCTGGTTATTGTAGCTCAAATTACCACCTACCTTTAACCAGGATTTAATTTTACTGTCGAAATTAAACCGGCCCGAATAACGTTTTAAATAAGAATTCAGCAAAAGCCCCTCATCATCGCGATAGCCTGCAAAAACCCCGTAAGTGCTATTTTCGTTTCCACCTGTAAAACCCAGCTGGTGATTTTGCGAAAGTTTGTTCTGTGTAGATTCTTTTAACCAATCGGTATTGTATAATGGATTTCCATTGCTATCGAAAAACTGAGGCAAGGCAATTCTGGCTGCTTTTGGCACCGGTGTGGATGCGTAACTTCCTGCTGCCCAACCTACCGGATCGTAAACTTTAATATTCTCATAAGCCAGGTCCTGCACTTTAACATACTCAAAAGCATCAAGCATCTTTACATGGTGTGCGGCCAATGTATTTATGCCAAAATCTGCATCGTAGGTAATGCGCTGGGTATTGGCTGTTCCTTTTTTGGTCGTAATTAAAATTACCCCGTTTGCACCCCTTGCACCATAAATGGCTGTTGAGGATGCATCTTTTAACACCTCTACAGAAGCAATATCACTTGGGTTAATGTAATCAATAGCGTTACTGTTTTGGGTTTGCGAGCCCACCGGCAAAGCCACACCATCTACCACATAAAGCGGATTGTTGCTCGTATTGATTGAACTAAAGCCACGAATTTTGATATTCGTCTGACCGCCGGGTCTACCCGAGTTGGTGTTTACCTGTACGCCCGAGATCCGGCCAGCGAGTGCCTGGTTTAGCGATGAAGAAGGACGTTCCTGCAGTTCGCTTGCTTTTACCACACCAACAGAACCCGTAAGATCTGTTTTTTTCACTGATCCATAACCAATCACCACCACTTCATCTAACTTATTGGCTTCGGCAGGCAGCATTTTAACACTGATATTCGCTTCGTTCCCTACTGTAACTTCTTTATTTTGATAACCCACATAAGAAAAACGGATCACATCTTTCGGGTTGGCCTCAATGCTGAATTTACCAGCTTCGTCAGTTACCGCAGTTTTACCTGAAGAAATGTTTTTGATGCCTACTCCGGGAATAGGCAGGTTTTTTTCGTCTGATACGGTTCCGGTAATTACTTTTCGGTTCTGAATATGTACTAAAGGTACATTCAGCTCAGAAAATCCCCCGGATTTTTCAGCAACCGGATTCATCGAAAAAGCAGGGCTATTGAGCAAAAAAAGCATAGAAAGCCCTGAAATCTTTAGTAGATTAATTTTCATTGGTTTAGGTTTAGTAAATGGTTAGTTAATAATATATCGCTTAAACTGCCAGCAGATAAAACGTTTTATCCATTATCAAAAAAACAATTGATGGCAATCATCATTTTTAATCAGAAGGCTTTGAGTTAAAAGCAATTGCGTGTGATGGAAAATTATATTTTAAACGGGTTAAAACTACACACAAATAAATTACACAGACATGTACTGCACCACAGCGCGTAAATATTCTTAAGCTCATCGTCATATTTGGTTATTGATAAATCGATTTATCAATTCAATATTAATTATTTTATCACAAAATCAAGAATATTATTTTGATCGCTAGCATTACATTTCCGTATCAATCCGAATACAGTATGATTACTTTTACAGGCAATAAAATTTTTGATTAAAAATTTAAGGAAAATCGAAAATGTCGCAATCTAAATTCATTATATCTCACCTAGTTAAGCGTTATTTTTAATAACTGATGAAAAAATTTATTCTTTTTATAAAGGAAGGAAATCAGATTTCTTATCGGCAACATTCATCAGTATTACTTTTTACCAATGTGGTGTATGGAGTATTGCCGTATATAAATGAGAAAGCCCCATATTTCTATGAGGCTAATTATTTTGTTCTATTCGCATCCACCAATAAAACTAAACCAAACAAACTAATGAAATTAAAAGACAAATAAGTTTGAGAATTGTTTTAAGAAATAAAAAATCTTTCAATATTTTTTATTTGGGTTATACCGATCCTGCAAAGTGAGATCGGTATTAGACCATGATAAAAAGCAATAATCCAAATAAAGAGGCTGTATTATAAATAAAATAGTAATCCTGAAGATTAATTTATTATATAAAATCAATATAAAAGACAGATCTTTTTGGCAAAATAGTATGCTGCGCTAGATCGTCATTCCCAACTCGATTGGGAATCGTAATGCAAACGCTTTAAGATTCCCGCCTGCGCGGGAATGACGATCTTTCTATTGGAGCCTGTCAATGTTACCTTGTCGAAGGGCTTGTTTTAAATGTCTTACAAGGCGTTTCGATACTTCGTCAAGCTCAGTACAGGCTGAGCTCAACGTGACAAATTGATTGAATACACTATGATACAGCCTCTTTATAAACCTATGATGCATTTAAGATTTAATTTAAATCAAAACGATCTAAATTCATTACTTTATTCCAGGTGGCCACAAAATCTTTTACAAATTTACCTTGTGCATCTGAACTTGCATACACCTCTGCTATTGCCCTTAACTCTGCATTAGAACCGAATACCAGATCGGCGCGGGTTGCGGTCCATTTTGGCTGACCGGTAGAACGGCTGCTGCCGATGTAAAGTTCTTTATCTTCTGCAACAGCTTTCCAGGCGGTTTCCATATCCAATAAATTCACAAAGAAATCGTTGCTAAGCTGACCTGGTTTTGTAGTTAGGACACCATTTTTAGAACCGTCGAAATTGGTATCCAGTACACGCAAACCACCTATCAATACGGTTAATTCTGGTGCTGTTAAAGTAAGCAACTGGGCTTTATCAATCAGGAATTCTTCTGTAGCAACCGGCGATTTAGATTTACGGTAGTTACGGAAACCATCTGCCGCTGGCTCTAAATAACCAAAAGATTCCACGTCGGTTTGTACCTGCGATGCATCCATCCGGCCTGGCGTAAACGAAACAGGAACAGCATGTCCGGCATCGGCGGCGGCTTTTTCAACAGCAGCAGTACCTGCCAGTACAATTAAATCCGCTAAAGAAACTTTTTTACCCTCCATTTGCGCTGCATTAAATTCGTTTTGAATACCCTCCAATACGCCCAATACTTTTTGCAATTGTGGAGGATTGTTAACTGCCCAATCTTTTTGTGGTGCCAAACGGATCCTCGCACCATTAGCGCCGCCACGTTTATCAGAACCTCGGAAGGTAGAAGCCGAAGCCCAGGCAGTAGCAACCAGTTCGGACACACTCAATCCTGAAGCCAAAACTTTTGCCTTTAATGTGGCAACATCACTTTCGTTAATTAATACATGATCAACAGCAGGTATCGGATCTTGCCAAAGCAATTCTTCCTGTGGTACATCTGGTCCCAAGTAACGCGCAACAGGTCCCATATCGCGGTGCGTCAACTTAAACCATGCCCTTGCAAAGGCATCAGCAAACTGATCAGGGTTTTCTAAGAACCGTCTTGATATTTTTTCATAAGCCGGGTCGAATCTTAAAGAAAGATCGGTAGTCAGCATTGTTGGCAGGTGTTTTTTCGATCCGTCAAATGCATCAGGAATAATCGCTTCAGCATTTACCGCTTTCCATTGGTGTGCACCGGCAGGGCTTTTAGTCAACTCCCATTCAAATCCAAAAAGGTTTTCAAAGAAATTATTACTCCATTGCGTTGGCGTAGTGGTCCAGATTACCTCTAATCCGCTCGTAATTGCATCAGCACCTTTGCCAGAGGCATAACTGTTGCTCCATCCCAAACCCTGGCTTTCTATACCAGCGGCTTCAGGCTCTTTGCCTACATGATCTGCTGAAGCAGCACCATGGGTTTTGCCAAAAGTATGTCCACCTGCAATTAAGGCCACCGTTTCTTCATCATCCATGGCCATGCGGCCAAAAGTATCGCGGATATCTTTAGCAGCAAGAATCGGGTCCGGGTTTCCATCCGGTCCTTCAGGGTTTACATATATTAATCCCATCTGCACGGCTGCAAGTGGTTTTTCTAAATTACGGGAGTGTACGTCACCATCGGCATCATCGTCTGTAACCACCACGCCATGTGCTTTATCTGCACCATCAGAGCCGTGTCCGTAACGAAGATCGCCACCCAGCCAGGTGGTTTCCGAACCCCAGTATACCGATTCGTCAGCTTCCCAAACATCCTCGCGCCCGCCGGCAAATCCAAAGGTTTTAAAACCCATCGATTCTAAGGCAATATTACCGGTTAAGATCATTAAATCTGCCCAGGAAATTTTGCGCCCGTATTTTTGTTTAATCGGCCAAAGTAACCTGCGTGCTTTATCGAGGCTTACATTATCTGGCCAGCTGTTCAGTGGCGCAAAACGTTGTAATCCGGCACCAGCACCACCACGGCCATCGCCTACCCGGTAGGTTCCGGCGCTGTGCCAGGCCATGCGGATAAATAAACCTCCATAATGACCAAAATCTGCCGGCCACCAATCCTGCGAATCGGTCATCAGTGCATAAAGGTCTGCTTTTAATGCGGCCAGGTCTAAACTTTTAAAAGCCTCAGCATAATTAAATTCGCCATCCATTGGATTGGATAAATTAGAATGCTGACGTAAAATACTCATTTTTAACTGCTTCGGCCACCAGTCGCCATTTCTGGTACCGCCACCACCTACATTACTTTTCATGCTGCCATTATGAAACGGGCACTTGCTGATATCGTTCGATTCTTTTTCCATGTCTATATTATTTTGTTAGTGAAATACTCATCCGCCGTAACAGGTTGATCAGGATAATGATAAATTTAGAGAATTGAAATAACTAATCACAATCATTTAATTCTATAACGGAATAGTTAACATCTATTACTATGGTATATCAGCAATTTAGGAGGAATGCCAGGGCTTAGATCAATAAAATTTAACTTTATGTTAATCGTTGCTTAAAATAAAAAAGCCCAATTATTATTTAACTTTTGGGGATTCAAGCTATTCGAACCAGGAATACATTGTTGCCGAAAACGACTGATCGCACATAGTGGGTACAATGCATTGAATGTTTTATCAGGGTACTATTCTTGTGCAAATGGCACCAGCAAGCCAAATATTCCGGGTAATGAAAACTTGGGCACATTCCAGCTTGAGCCTGATTTACAGCGGGAAAGGAAGCTCCCTTACCCGCTATTGTTGATAAATTCTTTTTCATCTATACCAGTAATTTTATGCCGGAAATCCAACATCCAGAAGGGTAATCTTGAGATAGTCAACCGCGCCAGCCGAACCTTCAGGTGGAAAATAGAGTAATAAACCGCCCACACGATCTGAAAATGGGAAACCATAAGCATTGGTTACAGGAAACAAGGTGGCAGCCCAGTCATTATAATAATCCCTGTTTTTAGGCTGGGCACCTGCAAACATCAATGATGGATATTGAATGGCAGCTTGAAACCATTCGCTAGATGTGCATTGGCCAAGTGGAATGTTATTAATTGGATTTATGGTAGTGCTGCCCGGAAAGCCCATGTTTAACCCTGCCAATAAGTCACCAATAATCCATCCGAAAACGTCATTAACAATTCCGGCCGTTGTGTAAGGTTTTTTACTCCCCGCTGTAACGGTATAAGATGGGTTTGCACCGTAAATGCCGGTTAATGCATTTAGCGCATCAAATTTTATGACAATGGTTACGGCCCCTTCAACAGCACACGTACCTGTTAATATTACCTGTTTGGTAATAGTATTAAATGTTGCGCTGAGGTTATATGTTTGCTGAGCTGTTGGGCCAGTTCCTCCGGGTAAACCCGAAAATAGCCCTTTAATTTTGGTAGGCTTAGCGAGCGATGATAAATATTTTAAATAAGCATTCCAATTATGATACCCTTCCGCAAGCCCTGGGCCAATAACACGCACAAAAGAATTGTGAGCGTAAACAGCTGCTTTAGAATGTGAAAGCGTTATTAAACATTCGATAGTATCGCCAATTGCAGCGCCATTCTTACAATTAAGTTTTTTCACCATTTTACCATGCTTCCAAGTACTCGCCTCGATAGGAATACTAAAGAAATCGATGGCACTTAAATCCATATTGTTGTTTTGGTTACCAAAGAAATTAGGCTCAACAAAAGCATATTGCTTTTTATAATTAGGGTCGTTGACATTATTGGGAGATGGCTGGTAACCATCTCCTAAGCCCTGCAGGCCTTTATCTCCATAATTAAAGTAAATACGGCCGTTGGTGAAATCGTTAAGGGAAACATTCGGTATTGTTTTAAGTGCCGGAAAAGCCGGCATTTTACTTTTTAACTGTTCAAAGCTATAAGCAGTATCTCCTGAAAGTTTAATAGTGCCATTCGCACCGTACTGTCCGGCGCCGAAAATGCCATTCAGAAACTGAACCCAGATTTTACTGTCTGGCATGCCCGTTTTGTTTTCAAACACCACGGGAATTGAAGGTGGGGTTAGTGTTTTAGTTTCCATTTTTATATAGTTTAAATAAATTTTAATTTTTAAGTAACACTTCAGGGGACAAGAAATCTCCGTTGATAGCAACAGGAGAATTTCTCTTTAAGGCGCACCCGAACCCTGGTCTGTCCAAATGGCGTTACTTACTGTGTAATTGAAATTTACGTGATCGCCCAGAACGCACATTAATTGGGGATAGTCGCTTACCTGAGGCGGAGAATTAAAATCAGCTACTGCAATACAGCCTACCCCAAAATATCCAGGCGGTCCATCAATACTGTAAATACCTAAATTACTTGGCTGATGATTATGCACACAAGTCCATAATGGTGTAAAGCCTGTCGGCCTGGCTAACAGGGAATTAGTCGGGTCGTCATTTTGAAGGCTAAAAATATAGGTGGAGGTACCCACGGGCGGAGTAGTGCTATTGTAGTTGGGAACCGAACGAGCTATCATTCCGAGATAATATTGCTGACTCGAAAGCCCATCGGGTAACCAAAACATAACATTATGGTCTGCCCCGCTACCTTTATCGGTAACCGGCGATAATGAACCACTGCTTACAAATGATGTACACTGCGTTGCTAAAAGATAAGCATTAGACATAATTTTACTTTTTTAATTTTCCTACTCTACAGGCTTTTCGGATCGCCGCCCCTGTTTTTAACTGTACAGGCAGTTCGTTTTTTCAGGTGGGTTATGCTCCACTATCAATTGATTTTGACAGTGTAAAGATGAAAATTGTTAAAACAGTGGGTAAGAGGATAAATAAGGGATATGCTAAACAGGTATAAATATTTGTTCTCCATACAAAGTATAGGTATAAATACCTGTTTGTACATGTATATCATAGCTATGTAATAATAATATGAGTATCATTGTGCAAAATAATTAAACCTCAAACCAATGAAACTATCCAGAAAAATCATCATTCCTTTCCTTCTGGCAATTATTGCAGTATGCATAGTTGTAATCGTATCTAAAATTAATTGCGGTTGGAACAGGCCAGTAGCTAATCTCATTTCGCCAGATTCGATAAGCAGCAGATTAGTTACTTACAAAACCGCTAAACAGAACATGGCAAATTTTGACAGCATTTCTAAAATAATATTTAAAAATTTAGATACCAATAAGATTAAAGTGCCATTTAACGGAGACATTATTAACAGCACGGATGTCTTACTTGCCCTCGGTTTAAATAATGCCGACCTATATAATTATGTGCAATGTTCAAAGATAACGCTCGAAACAAAACTTGGATTTATAAACGACTCTATCAAAGTTTATGTGAGGCCGATTGATATATCTTCTAAGCCATGGCGAAATTTATATTTTAGAAAAGATGGGAATCTATGTTACCTTAATGGAGAATTATGGGTAAACCCCTGTAAAGAATGTATATCCTGTAATATTTTTCCGACATCTAAAGTAACACCTGATAGTCAAAAACACGCTGCAACAGGTAGTACTGACGATATATATTATTTAGATTTAAATAATCCTTGTCCGCCTTGCACAATACAACAATAGTAAAGGTGATTGAAGTAAGTAACAATATGTCCACGGTTCGTTTTATACTATTAGCATCAAATATTCCGCCATTACTGGCAGGTATATTGGCATTCGTTTATTTTAAAAAGTTTGATCAAAGGTTATTCTCATTTAAACTGCTATTGATATTTAACAGTATTATTCAAATTTCTCAATTAATACTGTCTCTTTTTAAACACCACAACTTATTCCTGTTACATATAGATGTTCCGGTAGAGTTCGTCCTGCTGACACATTTTTATTATTCGTTTCTGAAGCCGTATCTTGATAAAAGAATCTTTTTGGTTCTCGTCACCGTTTTCGTTACACTTTCTATCGCTAATAGCGTCTTTTTACAGCATGTAAACTCATTTAATACATACGCACTTATTGCCAAGGCTATTGTTTTAATTATCCTATCTATTTTTGCGTTTATCGCACTGTTAGACCCCCGGTCCGGGATGAATAAAACCCCGATAGGTAAAACGGTTACACTTATTAATTCCGGGCTTTTTATCAATCTTTCTTCAACGTTACTGATATATTATTTTTCTAATTTTTTAATTATAAATGTCAATAAAAATATGGTAAATTATATTTGGGTATATAATGATCTGGCATCGGTAATTATGTATTCCTGTTTTATTATAGCTGTTTGGAAACACGTTAAATACAAGTGAATATAGTTGATATCATCGTACCCTTTACTGTTGCGCTTTTTATTATAGCGGTTGGCGTAGTATTGCTTTATCAAAACTTTCAAAGAAACCTGATTGAACTTGACCTCGAGAAGGCCGAATTAAAATCGGCGCAGCAAGATGAATTATTACGCAACAGCATTATGGTTCAGGAAGAAGAAAGGAAACGGATAGCCAGTGATTTACACGACGAAATTGGTGCCGTAATATCCATTATTAAAATGAACCTGATATTAATGAGTCAGAAACAAGAAAGTACCATGCAGGAAACATCATCTGCTAAAGGCCTTCAAAACCTGATCAACCTATCGGATACAGCCATCTCAAGTGTGAGAAATATCAGCCATCAACTGATGCCGCCACAGCTAGAAGCATTTGGCTTGGTAAAAACAATTGAATCTGTTGTTGATAACATTAACCAATCTGGCGAAATAGAGATTTACTTTACTGTGAAGTGCGAATGGCCTTTAATTGAATGGCCTGTAGCATTGGGTATTTACCGCGTCATTATGGAGTTGATCAACAACACCATTAAACATGCAGGTGCCAAACATGTTAATTTAGAATTCGATTGCTTAAGCGATACCCTGACCATTAACTTTGAAGACGATGGGCAAGGTTTTTCAGATACGGAAGGCACCCAGCGAGGCTTGGGCATTATAAGCATGGAGGCACGGGCAAAAGCAATGAATGGCCAATTTGAGTACTGCAACGGGGCCGCAAAAGGCATAAAAGCTACCCTTACAATCCCGGTAATTTAACAACCTAAACACAGTGTTATGAAAAGTAAAATTAAAGTGGGTATAGTGGAAGATCAATTACTTTTTAGAGAAGGTATTAAGGCCATATTGACCACCTGGGATATTTTTGAAATTGTTTTTGAAAGCGCGGATGGTTTTTCTGTAATTGATAAGTTAGAGAAATTAACCGATTTGCCGGATATACTAATGGTTGATCTCTCTTTGCCACCGCTGGATAAAAAAGAATATAGCGGCCTGCATTTGACTATAGCCCTTGCCGAAAAGTTTCCGGAAATTAAGGTGCTGATTCTTTCCGTACATAACGATGAAAACTTTATGGCCGAATTAATCAAGAATGGAGCCCACGGCTACCTGGTTAAAGATTGTAACCCATTAGAAGTATACCAGGCAATTGTTGCTATTGCCGAAAAAGGGAGTTATATCAATAGCCGGGTACTTAAAGCAATTCAAGACAGTATGGCAAAAAAAGCAAAACCCGGTAAAAAGCTACTCACGTATATTTCTCCACGCGAGGAAGAAGTATTAAAATTAACCTGCCAGCAATTTACCGCTGATGAAATCGCCAAAAAGCTATTTATCAGCGTAAAAACGGTTAATGGGCATCGCAATAATTTATTGTTGAAAACAGGATCACGCAATGTAACCGGGTTAGTAACCTTTGCGATAAGGAATAATATTGTGCAGCTGTAAAGCAACGAAATGCCGCAAGCAAATTATAATATTTAAATGATAATTCATACCAGCCATAATATGTGCTGCCTGATTCTTTTTGAAAAAGAGCTTTTTCAGTCATACAAAACAGGGCTTATTTAAGGTACGATTTCGGCAGTTGAGGCAAAGGTTAAAGCTACCAATAATTTAAAGATCGCGTTTTGTTAAACTATATGTCTCTAAGCGACCATCAACTGGTGAAATTGAACTTCCTTAACACGATGATTAAGATAAATCTGGTCGCGGTTCCTTGGTCTTTAGGGCTATTGATGGTAATGACAAAGCCTTAGTTTCTGCGTATGAATGTGGCTCCTGCCACTGGGATTACAGTTAATCTTAGAATGCACATTACATACATTTGCAACGATTGCTGGTGATACCATTTCGATCAAGATGCTACAAAAGCTATATTGCTACAACTATCGGCTATCCGGCTAACTTTATTAACCAGGCAGCTGATGATGAATTGGATTCAGTGATTGATAAGATAAAAAAACAATTACCCGAAAATTAAACTGAAGTAAAATTATTATTTTAGTTGATTCAATTTATCAATAACATCATGAATAGCTATATCGCTATGTTTTAAATATTAAGCTTCAACAGCTTCATTCAGCAAAATACAATAGATATTAAAATTGCTGCTTACTCTGAATTCATTTTGGCAATATCAAAAGGGTTATAAATATTAAAGAATAACTGGCTTTAAGACAAGGAATATAAGCTTTTAAAGTTAATACTGGTAATAGATTCACTATTTGGATAGAAGACGACACACCTGTTGTATTTGGTCAGCTTCTTTTTGCTACTACAAACCTGCTTTCCATTTCTCTGGATTTCCTTTGCGAGGTCTTGTAGAAAACAACCTTGCCAAGGTTGGGGTCGCGCGTTCGAATCGCGTCTTCTGCTCATACAAAAACCGCACTCAAAAAGAGTGTGGTTTTTGTATTGGTGGAACAAATTTAGTTTACTTTCGCTTCCTAATTTTCCCGTTGATAGAGAAGGCAAGAGTTAATTTTATGAAAAGATAAACTGACACGCGCCGAGCAGTACAAGAGGCGTGCCGTCGTCGTCTTCATTAGTAAACATATCGGTTACATAAGCCTTCATTGCCTGAGGCGCTTGTTTGCCGGTTGCGGCACCTCTGGCAACAGTTTTCATTTTGTGGGGTACTTGCTCAGGATCCGGTAATTTAATGTTACGCACTAATGCCAGTTCAAGGTCATCGTTCTGGTTGGTAGGTACCTGATAATAGGTGACCAGTATCGGTGATGTGCCGCTGAACGATGCGCCTGCTGGCAATTGTATGGTAAGCGTCATATTTATAAGCGGAGAACCCGGCGCACCATTGATATTTGGCGGGATAACAAGGTTGTAGAAAGATATACCACCTGCTGCCCATTGCTGTACAGGAGGCGAGTAAGTCGCGCGCGTATCTGTAATAGATGCCGATACCGTTGTACCCGCAGGGAAAGTATTGCCAGGGCCTGGAGTAAGCGCAACTATAAAAGTGGTAGCAATATTGTTGTTATTGCCAACGGTAGCATTCATCGTACCAGTAGTGCCGCTCACAGCTCCGTAGTCCATATTGCGTTGGGCTACATTAGGGTTGTCGAGCACCCAGCCCGCGAGGCCTGCATTAGTAGGAAAGCTATCAGGCACCGGAAAAGGCATGCCATTGGCGCCGCTTGCCACCGCTATCAGGCAAAAATGCCCGCCACCGGGCAAGCCTGAATAGTTAAAAGCGGTGGTATTTAGGCAAACCTCGCCGGGCTGTATCTGTGTTGAATTGGCCTGGTCATAAAAATTCTCGAGCGATGATGGCTGTGACATTTCGTATGGCAGCCAGCTCTGCGGCGTCAGTAAAAGGCTGCTCGGTACGGAGTACAATGTTACATATCCGCTGGCCGCATTTGGGCCTATGTTTTGCGCCCTTACATACATGTTATTACTTTGCCCGTCGGTAAATGTACCGTTGATATACGACCCCATTGAGTTGACAGCCTGAGCCACTGTCAATATGGTGGTGCCATAATTAATGATATCGGGTGATACCCAGTGCACACCATCATGCGCCTCTCCGGTATCGCTAAAAGTATCCCTGATGAGGAATGTAGTCAATAAGCCGTCTATCAATGGCTGTACTATGGCCGCCGTAAATGACTGTTGACCCTCTGAGTTAGTGAGAGCTGTTACCACATTCAGCATGGTAGGGCCACTTACCTGCGAGCCCCATACCTGGTTAATAGCCGTTACAAAATCTGCGGCAGTATTTGTGTAGCCCAGTTGCTGGTACACTTCCTGCAGGCAGGTTGCCCAGGCCTGGTAATTGGCATTAGGGCTCATGCCATCTTGATTGCATTGTTGCAATGCCACCAACAATGGCGGATATTGTCCAGAAGTCAAGGAATTTGCGTTTGTCGTCATGTTTAGGTTGTTTTATTTGTTAAGAAAAAAAATTAAATACTCGGATAAAGAACATGATCTATCCAGGGGCCATTTTTAACAGGACTCCACTGATAGTTCAGACTTATGTAGTAAGCCGGTATGGCCTTGTATATGTCAAGATCTGGATAGACACCCTTCATAGCAGTAGCCAGCAGCGTTACATTAGAAGTGCATAATACACCCAGGCAGAAAGCCTGTCCTGCACCTGCTACAGCAGCCGTGGCCGCTACCTTGGCTGTATTGCAGTTCTGCATATAACCTGCCACATTGGGTACTACGGTAATGGTAAGTTGTGTTGTGTTAAGCACTGTGCTTTCTTTAAACGCCGTAAGCGTAAGCGTTTGCGTAATGTCGGGCGTAAAAGTCCAGGAGCCAGATGGCAGCCATGTAGGGTTGCTGGCTGATGTCAAGGTATTAACGGCATAGTTGTTAAGGTAGGTCAGTTGCAGCGATGTGGCGCCGTTTACCGTCCATGTAAGTGTAGCGGCAGTACCGCTTTGCACAACAGGCGTAGCGCAATTGAAACCGGTAATGCCATTAAAGGAAGGTTGGTAGCCTTGCGGCAATTGAGAAACCGACAGTTGTCCCTGTATCTCCGGGAACGACAATGCCGGCAGTTGCGCAATGCTAAGCTGACCTTGTATATTCTGAAAAGATATAGAAGGCAATGAACCCGAGGGTATCTGCCCGGTTATATTAGTTCCGGCAATTTGCGTAAGCTGGCTGCCATTGCCTATAAAACCTGTCGCCTGCACATTGCCATTTACATCCAGTGCCTGCTGTGGCTGCAATATGCCCAGACCCATGCGCCCCGCATTGGTCACTACCATCTGCGTACCCGCATCGCCTACATTAGAGGTATTGCCTATAAAGAATTGGTTTTTCAGCAAAGTAACCTGCGCTGCAATGGCATCGGTGGCAGGCACAGGCATTAGCTGCAACGTTTGCGCTGCTACCGCTGTTACGGTAAAGGGCTGTAAAATGCCTGATACGAGTATCATGTCGCCTGGGTAAACAACCGTCGACAGCAGTACTCCTGGCAGTAGATTAACCGCAGTAGCAGTGGCATTGCCTGTATGCAGGCTAAGCATAAATGAGTGTAATACCTGCGGAGCCGCATTGGCAACGGCCAGTCTTGCAGGGGGATAGATAAAGCCCAGCCCCATGTTATGGTTGTTGTCAACGGAGACCTGGTCATCGATTTCATTGATGAAAGAATCAATAAGGTCACCGAAATTTGCCTGCGTGGGAACACTGCCGGTTAGAAAATAACTTTTTAAGGTAGTTCTTGATTGCTCGCTCATGATGATCGTATTTTTTAAGAAACATTAAACGTACCGTCAATATCGGTATAGCCAATACCCCAGTTTAGTTGCTGCACAGGCGAAATCCATTGGTTGCCGGGAATGTATTGGGCCCCACCCGTAGCAGTAATACCAATAGTATATTGCTTGGGTACCGGTGACAGGTTTTTTATAATGAAAACGGCATTTACATTTCCGTTGTCTATCGTAAAAATTGTGGTTTGAGCCATTCGCGCGCCGCCGCTATCATACCAAGCTGTTGCATATCCCGTGGCATTTATTATCGGTGCAAAAACGCAGGTCAATACACCCGTCTTATAGTCCACGCTCATAGTGGCAGAGGCGGGCTGCCCTAGCTGGCTGAGTGCCATGTTTGCTGCCGCGCTGTTGTAATTCATGCCCGGGTTTGCCCATGCCACTACCTGACAGGTGTAAGGCGCATTTACAAACGCTGCCGGAAGCTGTATCGTAGCTGTGGTAACCGCTACGTACTGTACATCAATACATTTGCTGCTGCTGTCGGTAATAATGACCTGATAGTAGTTAGTGCCACCTACAGCGTCCCATGTGATGCTCCAGTTATTGCCATTCAGTACAGAAGTCTGTATCTGCGGTGTGGGCAAAGGTGATATGCCGGGGTTGCTGCCGCCACCACCACCGCCACCGCCGCCACCCGAACTAGAGCCGCAGCCCATACCTACAAGGGCTCCAGCCGCAGCGCCGAGGGCCCCCAGTACATCGCCTGCAACAGAGCCCACTCCGGCTAAAAATGCATCAAGCGCGGCAGACAGCAGCTTATCGCATATCTGGTCTGCTATTTTTGACGCCGCTGCCTTACCTGCAAATACCAGTATAAATTGCGCAAGTGCTTTCTGGTTATTTACCAGCTGCTGTACCACTGCCACCGCATTGTCTACAATGGTCTGCCCTAGCAGGCTCATAATGCTGTCGAAGCTAAAGTCCGAGGGTGTTTTGAACGACAAGGCAAGCGTTGGCAGGTCGAGCGAACATACTACGGTACCTGCTGCAGAAATAGTGTAAAATCCCGTAAGCACTATATAGAACTGTCCGTCTGCCACGCCGGGTATCTCAGGCTTTTTGGTAGTAAAGTCGGGGCTGATGGTAAAATTGGTTTCTACAGTCTTGTTCAGTACCAGGTCCAGTATTTTGCCGCAACCCTGTGCGCTGTTTATATCTTTCAGCGTTTTTGCAAAATCTATGGCAAGGTTTGCCGCACTCACTCCCGGCCAGTTGGTAATGGAGAAGTGCGCATCTTTATATTGCAAACTCAGGCTAGGGTTGGTGAATGGCCCCAATGTGCCGTTGTATGAAAGCGTGGCATTTAATACGGTCTGGCCATTTTGATTGGTAATTGTCATGCCCGCCGTCCCGAAGTTTTTGCCGAGGAACTGCAAACCGCAATCCAGCCCGAAGGTTTTGCTGTTATTTTTAGTGGTGATGTTGAGCGAAGGCCCGTTGGTATAGCCTGCATTGGCGCCTGTAAGGGTTAAAAAGCCCGCTATGGATATGCTGTTTTCAAATGTGCCACTAACGGAAACGCCATTGCCGCTGGCTACATTCACGTTTATCTCTACAGCAGGAAATTGATAGCCTGCAAGCGTAAGCGTGCATTGCGAAGCCATATTTAAACCCTGCTGCGGCGATGCTATCGAAAGGCCGGAAGGCACTGTGCCGTTTTGTGCCAGATAATAGATCTGATTACCGGCAAAGCTAAGGTCTATGAAATTGCCGGGGATACTTGCGCCGCTGCCAAAAAATTGTTTTACGATGCCGCTGAGGCTAATGGTTTTTATGGCATCTACCAGGATGAAATCGGGGCTGCCTCCTGTAAAATAAACGGCTACATTAGCGCCTACATTGTCCACCTTCACATTGCCGCTGGCTTGTATCTGCAGTGGTATATTTGGTTGCTTTTGCAACGAAAAATTAAGGCACTGGATACCCAGTCCTATCGGTATGCCAAAAGGCTGGTTCCAGTTTATATTGGCCGTACAGGAAAAAGTAGATTTGACATTTGGATTGAAGCTGACCTGTAATGCCGTGAAATTTACGGCGGGCAACAAATTCCCGGGGTCAAAACTGAAGCCCGGGGTAATTTGATTAACAAGGCTGGTAACACTAATCGATTGTCCTGCTCCGACCTGCCATGTAGCATCGATCAGCCACTGACCTGCGCTGTAACTTCCCTGGCAGTTAAGTGGGATGTTTGCAATTTTAAGCAGTCCGGTGGCTGAAAGAATGGTGTTCATATGTTGATAGGGAAGGTTGACAGAATACCTTAGTCGACTGAAGATCAGACTGTAACGGTAAACGGCAATGCATTTGAAGTACCGTCGGCGGTTGTCACCGTTATAGATGCGCTGCCCGCAGCCGTACCTGCCGGAACCGGAACCGAGAAGCCTGTAGCTGATAGCGATGTAATAGATGCAACAGGAGCTTCGGTAGCACCAAACATGATTTTCGTTGGTGCAGCCAGGTCATTACCTGTTATGGCTACTACTTCGGCTACCTGGCCTGTGTTAGGTGAAGCGCCGTACAGCACAGGTACCTTCGCATAGTTTACTTCAAAACCTACTTCATTCAGCGTAAAGCCTGAGAATATTTCCCAACCTTGTCCGTTGCCGAATACAAAGTTTACGGCTATGTCGAAAATACCGGCCGAGGATATATTGAATTTTGAAATAACGAGATTGGTTTCCGTGATGCCCGGAAAGCTAACCGCAGGTATGCTAAAGTTAGTGTTCAGGTATGTGTTCAGGTCACCAAGATTAACATCTACGGTTTCACCTGCAGGCAATGCAAATACTTTAGGGCTGGCATTGATGTCGGCCGTGGTAAGGGTAATAGGGGCACTACCGATAGTGATGGTAATTTGCCCACTGATAATCGTGTTGCTCATAGTTTTTAGTTTAAGGATGTTTGTTAATAAATGATAAATGATTAAGTAAGGTAAACATGGAAGTTGAACATGTTTGGAGTGAGGCTGATAAGGGTAACGTTTACGGAATCGGGATGGGACGGGCTTGTGCCTCTGAATCCAAATGACCAATTGGTGCCACTAATATTGCCGGGATGGCTGGTGCACCAGGTGCGTAGTCTGGATACATCTGCTGTGCTCATTTTATAACCCGGGAATCCAGTATTGAACATGGTGTCGTTTATCACGCAGGTTACGTTTACGTTTCCTTGTGCGGTAGGTACGCTAATGGTGCCTGGAGTGCCCGTCCTGTATTGCGCGAAAGCTGCCATAATACAAGTCTGCACCGACTGGAGCGTCAATGTTATCATAAAAAGGGTTTATTCCTACTCATAAGGCTTTTCGGGTTGCGCCCCTCGCTGTTTTAAACTGAACGAGGTCAGTCCGTTTTTTAAGTGATTACTGCTTCACTGTCCAAATGCATTTGTTACTGCTAAATTATTTTAAATAAAAAAATAAAATATGAGCATAAATACCTGTTTTAAAAAACAGGTATTTATACCGATAACATTGGATTGTCGGATTAAGATAACTTAAGAATTGAAAAATAATTCTCATCAAACCGGGCCTGATTTAGATCAGAAAAGTGGATGGCCTAATGATGATGATGCTGTTATCTGGCTATTTCACGACGATGAATAAATCTCATTCAGTTTCGTAAAACATCCAGTTTTGGCGCTGTCTTATTGAACGCGCTATATAAATGCTCCCCCAAACTTTGTTTAAAGGGAGCATTTTAATATTCAGGCAAAGAGCCGTTTTCTCACTAGCCAGTAAGCCAGGCCAAGTGTTACTACCAATCCTATGCGAACCACGACCCAGCGCGGCTTTTTACTTTTATCAATGTGCTGCCCCTTCGTTTTTATTCTTTGTGTTTTCCAGGCTGTGCTTTTGTTGCTGAAGCTGACGCCCGGTTTGCGCTTGCTGATGCCCGATCTGCCAATTCCACCGACTACTTTGCCAGAGAATGCGCATGTTGAATACGTTGCCATAATTTTTATTTTTTAAGTAAAAAAATATTTGTTCTAAGGATTTCTGTTATACCGGTATGTTTAAATACATGATCCAAATCTGGCGGCCTGGCGGCATTATCACCTCATTTTGGACTTAAATGGGCTAAATTGAGCCAATTTGCGAGGATAATGAGCTAAAATGGGCCGTCAACAGTTAGCTCCTGTATACGAACAGGGGGCTTGTGGCGTCCTGCTTAAGGGCAGCATAACCATAACGAGTGTAGCTGATCGGCCAAAATAGACCCTGGCTTTACCTTTTAGGTAACCAAAGGGTAAAGCCGGGGTAACCATGGGGTAACCCTGGGGTTAACCTGGTAGCAAGAAAGGGTAAACAACAGGTAAAGAAGGGGTAATCAGATACGGCCTTTTCGCTGGCTCATGTAAAAACGATCAATACCTGGGAGCTTGATCCGTTTTAATGTACCATCTTTCACTACGTTTGTAGGTACTTTCTGGATAAACCAGAGTACGCTGACCCCATCTCGCCAAAAATAATTTCAGTACAACACCTTAATTTCCAGTCAAATTACAAAAACCATAAAAGTGGTTGAATGGGGTCAAATTAATTGGTTTGTCCAATAAGTCACCATATTATAGGTTATTAATAGCTCGTTTTGCTCTTTGGACGCTTAATTTGGAATTCGATGGATTCGAACCCTGGCTCTCTTAAGAATAAATTAATATATTAAAAATTAATCACTTAATTAACATAATTATATATAGATAAAAAAACCGAACTTTTAGGGTTCGGTTTTTTTTAGTGGGCGACACAAGGGAAAACTTGAACCGTTTTATTGGCGATTTAAAGCTTTTGGTTGATTTAAGGGCGATTCAAAGTGACGACACAGGGTAAAGTTTGAACCATTTGATTGTTTAAAAAATACCAAAAGCTTCAATTCCCATAGAATTTTCTAGTAAGATTGAAGATAACAATATAATTGCCAAAATAACCGTAAGAAAACAGCTCCATAGCGTTAGGTAAATTTTCACTTTATCAAAACTAAAGTACAAAGCCGATCAAGATTTCGTAAACTTGGTCTAGTAACTTATTCATAATTTCCTAGAAAATCTTGGCCAAGTCTCCTTATTCTCTAATCAAGATAATATATAATAGCTCAAATCGAAATGAGGTTTTTCCAATAATCAAATATTGAAAGTATTTTAACAAATTTTAATCCATCCAATGTTAGTAAAAAACCAAACATCATTTGAACAACTGTTAATATAACAATAGTAGATATTTAGCTTTTAACGGACAGTAAATTTATACACGATAGATTCTGATGAATTCCCCATCAAATCAATAGTTACGATTTTCCAATAGTAAATAGTATTGCTATAAAGATAAATATCTTTGGCGCTATTTATTGTGTAATTCTCTTTAAATAACGCTGGGTTCGGGTTGGTATCCAAATACAGCGTATAACTTTTGATATCATTATCAAGATCTAAAGCGGTCCATTGCAGTGTAGCGCGATTAGCTGTAGCGACCACCGTTTCCCCCATTTTTGGTGCAACTGCTTCAGCAGGATAGGGAATATAATTGCTAGCACCTGGCCCAGAATTATAAAATTTCCAAGTTTCGCTTACAGGCTTCTCGTCACTCTTTAGATTCTTGGCAATAACGTACCATGAATAAGGTGTACTTTTATCTAATACAACATCTTTAGTATTATCAGTCACATTGATTGTTACTATTTTATTGGTAATTAAATTTTTGATATTCAATTCATAGGAGTCGGCATTATCAGCTTTCTCCCACATAAAATTGATGTTATTTTGGCTATCAGAAACAAATTTACCAGAGATACATGCTTCGTCTTTAGCTGGAAAAATGAGTTTAGCTTTCGTTGGCGGCAGTATCTTTGGTTCTTCCTTACTTTTATTACAACCTAACATAGCCAATATTAACAGAAAGATGGTTATTTTTCTCATTGCTTAATAATTTTATGAATGGTTTCCGTGTTCTCCGTAGTAATTTTTAACATGTAAACTCCAGCATTGAGCCCATTAAGGTTTAAATCAATTGAACTCCCTATCGAATAAAAATCATTTCTAAAAGCTGTCTTACCCTGTGTATCGAATATAGAGACACTTACTTTTCCATAAGAAGATAGCGGAAACTGTATATTCAATTTTTCCTTAAAAGGATTTGGATAGATCGATACCGAAGAAGTATAAAAAATAGTTTTATCGAAAGTCCCCTGACACAGCTTATCTGTGGTTACTTTGAGTGTGTTTGCACCATTTTTCAATGGCAATTCAATATCACCTTGATTTGTTTGTATTAGCACGCCGTTAAGGTCGATCGTATAACTAGTTCCACCAGTAAGCTGTAGCCTCAACTTGTCTCCAGTTGCTTTTAACGAAGCATACACGGCCAGGTTTTGAGGTTCTGAAATCACTATGGTAAAGCATTGCTTAAAATCTGCCTGCCCATCTACGGTTACACATACATTATATGATCCAGGGAGAAGTTCTTTCACTTCAAGATGGGTTCCAAAAGCTTGCTTCTTGGTAATTCCATTTCCTTCTATTGAAGCCTGATAGCTTTGAGGGCTTAATGCGGTAATTGTAAAAGATCCGTTTTTAGTACCTATACAGCTAGTACCGAAGCTCTGTATTTTAAAATTATCAGCAGGTAGCATAAAATAGGCTTCAATAATCACAACCTCGGAAACAGTTGTGTATGTACCCTTTACGATGCTAACCGTATAACTTCCTTTTTGGCTAATTTCTATTTCATCGGTAGTTTTCCCTGCAATGGTCACGCCATCTTTTTTCCAGATATAGCTAAAAGTTTTGCCAGTATTTGCTTTAAGTACTGCAGTAGCGTGATTGATCAAAGTAGAACTGCCAATAACGCTAATGACTGGTTTTGGGACAAAGACAAATCCTTGATAGGAAGCCATCTCCCCCTTGTTGTTGGTGACCAAAATTTCACCAGAAGCTCCGTCTGCAATTACCGCACTAATTTCTGTTGCTGACAATATGGTAAAAGACCCTGCTGCTTTTCCTCCAAAAGTAACAGAGGTAATTGCCGATAGATTGATCCCGCTAATAGTAATTTGAGTTCCTGTACCACCAACTAATGTGCTTACCGCAGTAACAGTTGGTTTTGTAGAAAAAATAAATCCAGTTTTTGAAACCGCACCAGCCAAGGTAGTAATCTTAATATCTCCAGAGGAACCATTAG
This sequence comes from Pedobacter sp. MR2016-19, assembly GCF_014947265.1. Classification (NCBI taxonomy): domain Bacteria; kingdom Pseudomonadati; phylum Bacteroidota; class Sphingobacteriia; order Sphingobacteriales; family Sphingobacteriaceae; genus Pedobacter; species Pedobacter sp. MR2016-19. The sequence continues at coordinate 78,851 of NZ_JADCNK010000002.1, read as the reverse complement.
CTACAATAGCTTCAATGGTTGTGGGTGATACAACATTAAAAGAAGCGGCGGCAATATCGCCAAAGGTTACGCCAATAACATTAACAAAATTGGTTCCTTTGATAGTAACCAGTTGGTTTGCAATGGCAGTCGTGGGAGAAAAAGAAGTTATTTCTGGCGGCGGAAGGTAACTAAAACCAGTTAACTTAGCAGTTCCTCTTGAAGAAATAACTTCTACGTCACCACTTGCTCCGTTTCCAACAATAGCTTGAATACTTGTTGGAGAAACGACAGTAAAGGAAGCAGCGGCAACATTTCCGAACTTTACGGCTGTAACATTGGCAAAATTAACACCTGTAATAATTACCGTTTCGTTTAACCTCGCAGTTGTAGGAGAAAAAGAAGTTATGGCTGGCGGTGAAAGGTAAACAAATCCCGCTAGTTTAGCAGTACCTGTTGAGGTGGTAACTTCTACATCGCCACTTGCTCCATTTCCAACAACAGCTATTATCTTTGTACCGCTTACCCTATTGAATGATTGTGCCAGCACACCTCCAAAAGTGACTTTGCTAACATTTTCAAAGTTTGTTCCTGTAATCTCTACATGCTCTCCTGTAGCCGCAGTATAGGTATCTAGCGAAGATATGGTTGGTACAACATCTTCTTTTTTATAAATGGTGTTGCCTCCGGGTGTAGTAACCGATAAATCGCCAACTATGGGCACCTGCGATGTTACAGTAATTTTATTGGTGTTATTGACCACGAAAGACCCAACTGCAATGCCTCCAAAGCTTACCGCAGTGGCGCCTGTTAAATCAAATCCATTTACGACCACCGTAAAGTTAGGCGCTACCCCACTTACCGTATAAGAAGTAATTGTTGGCTTACGTACATAAGTAAAACCTTCAATCAACGCAATACCTTTAGGTGTGGTAACGGTCACCTCTTGAGGGTTAACAGGCCCTTGGTTTAGAGCTACAACCGCTTGGATAGTGTTGGCAGAAATAACCGTAAAGCTTTTCGCCTCTATACCACCAAAAGTAACAGAAGTTGCCTGATCGAAGAAATTTCCCGTTAAGGTAATTGTTGAGTTCTCTCCTCCAAGGGCTGGTGTAAGTTTGGTAATCTCTGGCGTAGTTAAGCCTGCTTGGTTTAGCAAAATTGATATCCAAGAGCCGTTTTTAACAGCTAAATCTGGTTTACCATCTAAATTCCAATCCCCAACAACCACATCATAAGCATACTGATTGGCGATGAGCGTCTTGGTAGACTGACCACCAAAAGCCAAGGTAGTCGAAGTACTGATATTCGGATATAAATGAACAATTTCAGCGGAACGATCTGCGGTAATCAGATCAGGCTTACCGTCTCCATCCATGTCAGCAAGCTTAGCATTGATATGCTGTTCGCTACTTTTCTGGAAGTAGTTAATTTTAGGAGAGAACAAAATCGTACCATTGGTACTCAAATTTTTAAAGGTTGCCCCCTCACGTGCACCAGAAAAATATTGGAAACTGCTCGTCACCAAGTCCACTTTCCCATCTCCGTCAAGGTCGCCGGCAACAATACTTGTGGTCGCATCATTGGTACTGTAATCCTGTCTTGTACCAAAACTGATCATACCATTTACGCTATTGTTCTTCAGTACCGAGATATTATAGGTCACAAAGTTCGAGGTAGCAATATCCAACTTACCATCGTTATCAAAATCGGCCACGCAAAGATCAGTCGGGTCTGAGCCTGTAGCATAATCTTGTTGAGGAGCAAAATCAAGTACATTGTTTATACTAATGTTTCTTAGCACCGAAACTGTATTGGATTGCCTATTGGAAGTGATGAGATCAATTTTTCCATCACCATCAATATCACCAGCCACTATATTAGAAGCAATTTGCCCTACAGAGAACAGCTTACTAGACTCAAAAGAGAAATTACCAACGTTACTAGTATTACGATGAACCCTAACCGTTGTTTCTCCAAGACTGGCCATATCCAACTTCCCATCACCATCTAAATCTGCAAATATGACACGGCCGCTAAAAGGCAGTTTAAAGAAATCTGTTGCCACAAACGGACGCTTAGGGTCGCTTGTGTTACGGAATATCTTGTCTGTGGTTATCAGATCCGGTCTACCATCACCATCCAGATCTGCCGAATTTACATACATCCCAATATACAGAGGTTCTGATGTAGGTATATCGTACTTTGGCGCAAAAGCATTTCTTTTTAAAAATACTGAAGCACCATTTTCATAAGTAACGATAAAAGGTGATTTGGAATAAGCAATTAGCCCACCAGTAGCTACCGATATGGGCAGATGGTTCGCCCCAGTTGGAACTTTCACACTAATTGTTGTAGCGCTAGCACTCGTTACCTCTGCCCTTACAGCTCCAAAGAATACGGTGTTATTTGTACTGATCGGATCAAAATTTAATCCAGTAAGGGTAACCTCTGTACCAATGGGTCCCTTAGCTGGCGAAAAAGATTGGATCAAAGGAACGGGTTTTGAAGAAAAACCATATAGATTGGCAGTTCCGTAGGCAGTGGTAACCGAAACCGTACCCGAAAGCTGGGCAGAAAATTGCGCAACTATCTCGGTACCCGAAATTACGGAAAAAGTAGATACCACCACACCAGCCACAGTCAGCTTTGTTGCGCCCTCTAAGTTCGTCCCGCTCAGTTTTACCGTAATATTTGCTCCCGGAACAGTAATCTCTGCCTTTGTTAGGGTAGGTTGTTTAACTACATTGAAAAATATATTGGTTTTTTTAAGCTCACCAACGGTGCTGCTGCCATCAATAATAGCCAGATCCAATTTTCCATCATTATTGATATCTGCCATCGCTATTTTGGCCACTCTATCACCAATGGAAAGCTCCACATGAGCACTAAATACAATCGTGCTTCCAGTTCCTATATTTTTAAGTATGGCTATTTTGTTGCCCGTAGTTGTCAAGATCATATCAGGCTTGCCATCCCCATCCAGATCACCAAACAATAAAATACTACTACTCGTCCCTACGGTATAGCTTGTGCCTGATGCAAACGAGATCGTTCCATTTTCACTTTTATTTTCAAAAATCTTGACATTTTGCGAGGCGGCATTAACGCTAAGTACTATATCTGGAAGGCCATCATTATTAAGATCTGCCAAATTAAAATTGAACAGCGAAATTCCCGTAATTGCATTCTGCTTGATAAAAGCAAAAGTGCCATTTTCACTGATATTTTTAAAGAACAATAAACCATAGCCAGTTACGCTCGATCTATAAGAAGCTACAATATCCTGTTTGCCATCCCCATCAAGGTCTATAACCTGCACACCATCAAATCCTACGATATTAGGGTCGGCGTGATCAATTATCATAGGAACTTTGTCAAAAGATGTTTCCCCAGGTGTCCCTATGTTTCTAAAAATTCTAATGGGCGACTGGTAATCGTAGGTAACGAGTTCTTCTTTGCCATCCCCATCAAAATCGCCGGTAACCAAATTATTGCCTCTGGCAATCTCTGGACCAACAACCACCTTTTTTTCGAAGAGCACTGCACTAGAAGTACTAACATTTTTATAGAAGCTGATATTAGATTTATATTCCTCAGCATTTTTACTACTGCTAACGATGTCCGATTTTCCGTCGCCATCTAGATCTGCGAGATGGTAGTTGGAATTGGGTTCAAGTGTTAAACTGTAATTAGGCCTAACTGTATAAGGCGCAGTGGGATCTCCGGTATTGCTATAGAAGTCTAGATAGTCCCATTTTCCAACCATCAGATCTGTTTTCCCATCACCATCCAAATCTGATAGCGCAACAGATGAAAGTGTAATTGCGGTAGTGGCGGTCAACAACGTGGTATTCGAATTCGCAAATGAATCTGTGGACGGAAAAACTGCAGTACCGTTACCGAAACTGACATTAAAATAATGGCTCGACACTGCCTTTAACGAATTGGTTGTTACCGTTAATCGCGAATAGCTTGCGCCAGTTGGAACAATTACTGTTAATAAATTTGGTGTTGCAGCGGTAACCACTCCTGCAACAGTGCCAAAATATACTTTGTTTTCTGCTATGGTTGGGCTAAAGTTTTTGCCTGTAATGCTAATTGTACTGCCCACAACGCCTGTTAATGGAGCAAACGAGGTAATAGATGGCGCACGATAATTGGAAAAGCCACTTAGACTGGCTACCCCGTTTGAGCCCGTTACCGTAATAACACCTTGAATATCTTCTGGTGAAGTAGCTGTAATCTCATTTTCTGAGATGACCGCAAAGCTTAATGCAGCGGCAGCACCAAATTTCACAGCGCTTATGCCCGTAAAATTACTTCCCTTAATGGTAACGAGACCTGTGGTGGGATGAATCTGATAGGTATTTATGGCTGGCGCTTCGATCTGATTGACCAGGATAGATGCCGTAGTACTAGAATGGTTAATTCCAATATCTAGTCTCCCATCATTATTCCAGTCTGCTATTACCAATTTACCGAGATAGGAATTTGAATAACAAATATCGCCGGCGGCAAAGGATATGGTACCCCCAGTGGAAGTATTGCACAACACCTGAAATTTCTTAAATTCGTTCGAGATGATGATTTCCGGCTTGCCATCTCCATTGAGGTCGCCTGTGCTAAGCGTACCAGTAACGTCTGCAGCTATCGCCTGTGGGGCGGCAAAGGTCATGTTTCCAACAGTGCCCAGATTTTTATGGACCGAAATCCCATTGGTTTCCGAAACGATCACATCAGCCTTATCATCTCCATCTACATCAGCAACGGTAAAGCGTGTATATTCAGTCTTGTCAAACTCCACCCTAGCACTAAATGCTATGGTACCTATGGTACTGATGTTCCAGAGTATTCCAAATTTCTTCGCGTAACCAAAAACAATATCTGGTTTTAGGTCGCCATCCATATCTTGTATGATGACGTTATTTGCATAGTTTGGAAGGCTTATGCTCTGAGGAGCTGCAAAAGACATGGCAGTGGCCGTGCTCGTGTTCCTTATCATGGATAAGCCCGAACCTCCGTTGATACAGATATCTAGCTTGCCATCACCATCTATATCAGCCAAATTGAGCATTCCCCATTCGTTATTGAAGCTAACGGAAACAGCAGTGGTCGCAAAATTAAACGAACCGGCGTTCCCCGTGTTAAGGTAAATCCTTACAGCAGAACCCGCAATCATGACGATATCAAGCTTCCCGTCTCCATTTACATCTCCAGTAACAATATCATTAATAGTGATGTTCGGTGTTTGCTTTATGGTATGTGTTGGCAAAAATGGCTGTTTAGGATCGCCAGTATTTTTGAATACTAGAGCGCTGCCACCAAACTCGTTTGAGGAAACCAGGTCTATCCTGCCATCACCATCAAAATCTCCAGTAGCCATTGATGATCCCTGAAGATAATAATCTGTGCTGGGGGCGACATTAGAGCTTAGCAAAAATGCATTATTGGTAAAAGTGCCGTACGTAACCGGGTAGGTAACGCGAAAAGGCTTGGTAGAAGATGCCATTAAACGATTGACGGTAACGGTAATGGGTTTATTGGATGCTCCCGCAGGCACAGTTGCCGTAATAGCTGTTGCTGTAGCAGCCGTTACGGTTGCTTTCACATCTCCAAAAAAAACGGTGTTGTTTGCCAGCACCGAGCTGAAACGAAGCCCTGAAATGGTGACCGAAGAACCTGTCTGGCCATTCCGTGGACTAAAAGAGCTAATTACTGGTTGTGTCTGCCCAAAAACATTTATCCCCGCGAAAAGCAGAGCAACCAAAAACAAAAAGCGCTTATTCATACGCCCACAAATGTAAGTATTTGAAAACAATTAACTTACTGCAAAAACACACTTTATAAAGCTTTTTAAATATTTCCTATTTTGTTGGACTTTTTTAAATACAACCTTAGAAATTCATTTATTAAAAAAAATTATAAAAACTCCAAATTTGTCGTTGTAGATTTCGTCAAAAGTAACCACCACCTTTCGTTCCAAACTGGCCACCAAAACCATTGTTTAGCTTTTGCAAACCCATCCCATTGACCATACGATATTCATAATCTGAGATTCAGGGAATTTCAAGTAGCAACTCGTTCCAAACCTCTTTTGCTACGCAAAAGGCTACATCTCGTCCGTTTAGCAAAATTCTAAACGAGAATACAACTATATCAGAACAGGCAACAATCTTTCGATTTTACGCAAGTTTAAGAAGTTGCAAAGCATGTAAAACTTAGTGGTTCCGCATTATCCAGAACAATAATTTCAACGCTTAAAGCCCTTTAAAATCATTCTAATAACCACTTTTAAGTGAAATTAGGTGGATACTTTAGAGTGTAATAAAATTACACCAAAAGAGTGCCGGAATGTAATGGATTTACATTGATTTGATTGGGCTTTTGGAATAATCCCTAGTACGGGCACCACACCAAGGCTCGAACCAAAATAGGCCTCTATTCGCTCAAATTGGAGGGTAAAAACAAACTAAAAATAAAAACGACCTTCACTATATAATGAAGGTCGTTTGTGGAGCCGAAGGGAGTCGAACCCTTGTCCAGTTGTGAGATAAATTATACCTTCTACATGCTTATTTTTCAATTGATTTTCGGGAAATAAACGGGCTGAAAACCGACCTTATTTAAATCCTTAGATACTTTATCTCACTTTAAGTCGTATCTCCTTAAAGCCAGCTTTGTTGTTTCGATGCCCCGGATTCTAACCCAACAATGCAGCAGTTAGAGGGACAAAAGCTAGTTAGTTCTAAACTAAGCAGCTAAGGCGTAAGTATTTTCGCCAACTAAAATGTGATCGTTCACTTTAAGTGCTCTCCGAACAACGCACTGCATGCTAACATAACTTTCGCCACCCCGTCAAATCCAAGAACGGCCCCAGAGAAAGTTCCTGGTAAAAAAATACCAGACCACAAATATACAAAAAACTGAGTAAAAGAGGACGATTCACCCAATTTTTATACACTGATCTTTTTTAAGTTCCCGGAAACAATACGCCACTAAACTAAATGTTCGTTAGAAATATTTCTGAACAAGCATTTCAAAATCGCAGTTATCCATGAGCGAATCAAGGTCTGGGCCGGTATAACTAACACCAACATAATCAATTCCACGAAGAATAGTGTAAGGAGTTATTTTCTGGTAACTGATATTTTGCTTTTGCATTGACCGGGCCATCAGACGATTAATATAACTATATACATTTTTGCAATTGTCTTTTCTGGCTATAAAGAAAATGAGATAATAAAGTACGGTTTGTAGTTCCGAAATTATTGTCTTTCTTTCTTCATCTGAAAATAAGCTTAAATTAATAGAACCTTTACCAAAAAAATAAAGAGTATTGCCAGTTGATATCTCATTATTGTAGAAACGTTCGTAATCAAGACCGAAAAGTTTGTCGGTATGAATAGGCCGGGAATCTCTCTTTGCTACCATTTGGGTAAATACCGGTTCTCCATTTCGTTCAATAACAAGGCAAACTGCATTAGGTTGCAATAAATAATTTTCGTCCTGCTCTTCTTCAAATTTAAGATCATGCGTTAAAGTGCCAATAGGTTTATGTATTCTCGAGTAATTATTAAAAAAAATATCCATAAAAGTGACGAAATCATCACCTCCATATTGTTTTAACGAGAATTCAGAACCTTCAAAAATGGTTCTTGTTTCATTGACATTAATATCAGGAATGATACTGTTAACGAGATACTGCATAATAAGGCTGTTTTAATTTAGGCTGCGAAGGTAAGCTATTCTGACTGAATATATATGTGAATTACTCCTTATTGCAGGGAAATCGCTTTTAACTTTTCTCTGATAATTCTGCCTCTTTCTGCGCATGCCTAAGCATTATGTTTGCCACGGAAGCACGAAAAACACGGAAAAACTTTAATCTCCTCCGTGATTTCTGTGCTTCCGTGGCTAATTAATTTGCACATGTTTTAAAAGCAATTTCCCTGCTCCTTATTGAGGACAGACGCATTAAAACTGTTTTAATCAGTGGAAAAAAGCAGACATTCAGCCGACATACACATAGGGCAATCTTGAAATCCATAACGACCACCCTCTTTTTGTCTTTAAATTCCGGGCGTTGGTCGATTAGCTTTCCAGGCTGGTATAATGCTGCGATTTGCGCTGAAACGTTTCCGGTGCTTGCACGTCTTAATATCAAAACAACAATAAAAACAGTATAAAAATAAAACTCAAAGCATATGAAAACTTTATTCAAAACATTATTCGCATCATCTTTAGCATTGGTATTATCTACTTCAGCAGTATTAGCTGCTAACGCAACTGAAACCATCAAACCTGTTCACGCTTCAAAAGCATTGAGCTTCAAACGCATCAAAGTAAAAGGAAATGTAGAGCTGACCATTATACAGGGAAAACGTACCGGCATTAGCTATGCAGATGAAAATACCGGCAAAGTTAAGGTTATGCAAAACGGAGATGGCTTAGAGATTACCTCTTTGGATAACAGCACCGCGAAACTTACCATTTATGTAAATGAGATTTACCGCATCCATGCCATGGATAATGCCAAAGTAAAAACACAAGGTAAAATTAATGCACAATACCTGCAGGTTTTTCTAAGCGGAAATGCATCACTGGATTTAAACTCACAAACTGAAGGATTATATACGGTGATTGAAGACCATGCCGATTTAACCTTAAGCGGTTCAACCGGCGACCACATGCTGGTAATGGGCAAAGGACAAAAGCTGATTATGGACAAATTTGTTGCAGCCAATACAAAAACCAGCTTAAACACTGAAAATGCATTAGCCTCCCTTAGCAAATAAAAAAGAATTATATTTTGGTTCAGGCGGTCTGTTTACAGGCCGCCTTTTTTGTTCGTTTCGAAAGCCAAACATTTGATTCAACGTATCATCAAGGTTACCTACTGACTTACGCATCAAAAACCACCTAACTCATTAATTTTCAGAACTAAAAGATGACCTAATCAAAATAAAGATCCTGGTAGTTGATGCTGTTAAACATTTCTGCTAGGAAACTAAACAATTTAAGCAACCCTTTAGGATTACATCAATTATCTTTAGGAAACTGTTTTAATTCTGAATATCGAAGGCAGCGGGTCTGAAACAACTTAAATAACCAAATATTATGAAATTCAAATTTATTATAATCGCTTTAGGAGCAAGCCTGAGCTATGGAATGTGCCAGGCTCAAAACAATCCGGAGCCAATTAAAGAAGATTTTAAACCTGCTGTAACGAACCAACCCGGCCAGCAATTCCCGCAGGTCAATTCACAAGGCTACGCGCGGTTCCGCATCAAAGCACCTCAATCAGACAGTATCAGGGTAAGTCTTGGTCTTGGGGGGCAGGGAGGAACTAAGCTCAACAAAGCTGATGACGGATTTTTTACGGGTACCACTGCAGGTGCAATGGATGAGGGTTTCCACTATTATCACCTGACCATAGATGGCGGAACATTTAACGACCCCGGCGCTATGAACTATTTTGGCTCGTCGCGATGGGAAAGTGGAATTGAAATTCCTGCTAAGGATGAAGATTTCTATGCAAATAAAAATGTAGCCCATGGACATGTGCAGCAAATCCTTTTTCCTTCAAAAAGTACAAATTCATCGCGCAGGGCATACGTTTACACACCTCCAGGTTATGGCAAAGATAAGCGACGTTTTCCTGTGCTGTATTTACAGCATGGATGGGGTGAAGATGAAACTGCCTGGAGTAATCAGGGCCGTGCGAACCTGATTATGGACAACCTGATTGCAGAAGGGAAAACTAAGCCATTTATCATCGTGATGACCTACGGCATGACCAATGAAACCAAATGGGGACGCATGAAAGACTTTAAGATTGATGGTTTTCAAACCGTATTAACCGAAGAACTTATTCCTTATGTAGACGCCAATTTTTCAACTATAAACACCTCAAACGGTCGTGCCATGGCAGGACTGTCGATGGGAGGCATGGAGACGCATACCATTACACTAAACAAACCGGAACTTTTTGGCTATTACGCGCTGCTTAGTGGCGGAACATACAACCCTTCTGAGCTAAAAGACAAAGCAAAACCGAGATTAATTTTTATTAGCTGTGGCAGCAAAGAACGTCCTGAAGGCGTAAAAAATGCTGTTTCGGCATTAAAAGAGGCGGGCTATAATGCAGTTTCTTATGTTTCGGAAAATACCGGCCACGAATTTCAGACCTGGCGCCGGAGCCTGCGTGAACTTGCTCCACTGTTGTTTAAATAGATTACTCGGTTGCGAGAAGGCTTTTTCAGACGATAGCCTTCCCCGATTTTCGGGGAAGCAATTTTTATAGCAAGAATTACTTGCATGATAGATTGCTTCGTCGTTCCTCCTCGCAATGACGGCTTATGGCCAGATATACAAGGGGTGTCATTTCGACCGCAGTGGAGAAATCTTTGAACTATGTTAAAAGATTTCTCCATTTCGCTGCGCTTCAGTCGAAATGACGGCGATTTTTTAAATCTGTCATTGATAGCGTGATCGATTGCTTTATTAATGCATTTCAATAGTCTTCGACTACGCTCAGACTGACATACGGAACAAATTTATTTAATTTAAACAGGCGCTAATTATCAAACATGAAAGCTAAAAATATTATTTTCCTCTTTGCCTGCTGTTTATTTGGCCAGGTTTGTTTAGCCCAGACTGAACTGAAGTCTGATTTAAAAACATTCAGACCGGCTGAAAGCAATCAGCCTGGCAAATTATTCCCCCAGGTAAACGATGAAGGCAAAGTGAGGGTAAGCCTATATGCGCCTCAGGCGTCTAAAGTCCGGTTGGATCTGGGTGGAAAAAAATATGAGATGACAAAAAACGAGGAAGGCCTCTGGACAGGTGAATCCGCACCGCAGGACGAAGGTTTCCATTATTACCAGCTCAACGTAGATGGCGCCTCCATTCCGGATCCTAACAGTCGTTATTTCTACGGCGCTGGAAGGCTGGGCAGCGGCATTGAAGTTCCGGCTGATGATGAAGCATTTTTTGCCCTGCAAAAGGTGCCCCATGGCCTGGTTAGTGAAAATATTTACTATTCTGATTTAACTCAAACCTGGAGAAGGTGTTTCATCTATACACCGGCAAGTTACTACGAGGACAAAAACTCCCGTTTCCCTGTGCTTTACCTTCAGCACGGAAGCTTTGAGGATGAAACGGGATGGGTTAATCAGGGAAAAGCAAATTTAATCCTGGATAATTTAATTGCACAAAATAAGGCAAAACCGATGATCATCGTTACGGATAATGGTTACGCACTTAAGCCAGAAGCAACTGAGACACCGGGAAAAGGACAGGGCATTTCAATTTTTGAAGATGTACTGATTAAAGAAGTCATTCCAATGATCGATAAACGCTTCCGCACCCTGGCTAACCGGGAACACAGGGCTATTGCGGGGCTTTCAATGGGTGCAAATCAAACGATGCGCATCGCGATGAAGAACCTGGATAAGTTCGCTTACTATGGCGGTTTCAGCGGCACCTCAAATTACCCTAACACAGATGTAATCGATCCGGATGCATTTATGGAGGGAAAGTTTAAAAGTGGAACTGAGGTGAACAAGAAGCTTAAGTTATTGTGGCTGGGACTGGGCACCAAAGAACCTGCCCCCTTTCCTAAATCCGTAGGCGCATTCAGGGCGATGTTAGACCAGCAGGGAATCAGGTACACTTATTACGAATCTCCAAAAACAGCCCATGAATGGCTTACCTGGAGACGCAGCCTGCAAAATTTTGCGCCCTTGTTATTTAGGTAGGTTATTAAATAATGAACATACAAATGCTGCTTTTTGCAGAAGGATAGCAATTGATACCCAGCCTGTTTTAAATACTAGGGCTGGGTATTAATTTTCTTAAATTATCCCGAATAACTATGAGCCTGTTTAAATTTTTATAGCAATATTACATAGCATTTTGCTGTCACACTGAGGCATAATTTATTTTATAAATATCAATATTGATTTAACGAATTAATAGGCCGTGAAGAATCGTCATTGCGAGAAGGCTTTTTCAGCCGACGAAGCAATCTTACAACGATCGCTAACAGCGTGCGCTTTAAGATTGCTTCGTGCCTCGCAATGACGACCTCTTTTATAGACCTGTAAATGATAGAAGTTAGAATTTTCCCAATACATCGGAGGGTTGATCACAGATATACAAAGGGAGTCATTTCGACCGTAGTGGAGAAATCTTTTAACATAGTTCAAAGATCTCTCCATTTCGCTGCACTACAGTCGAGATGACGACCATTCTATTGGTATCCATCAATGGTAACGAAATCGATTGCTTTTATTAAACTTTTAAACAGGCTCTATTTTAACATCTTATTTTCTACCGGCCCAAGGTAACTTGCGGGTAGTTTATCCCGATAGATTATTATTTTTTCCAACACTACTGCCGGATCAACCATCCATATTTTTACGGTATGCCTGCCTGGAACTTTAAAGAAATGTGAAGAAGTCAGTGTTCTTGCATTATCCCTGACCGCATTTGCCCAACTTGCATCCGATCCTGAGGCACTTGGTTTGGCTATAATGGTCATGATTTGAGGGGCCGCAGCATCTACAGAAATGCCAACCCTTAACCCTTCCGGGGAGAAATTTACAGTTGGCCCCACCACAAGATCAATTTTAACCTCCCCGCTTTCAGAAAAGAAAACAGGATAGGCTAATGTTGGATTACCAGGCTTATCCAGCGAGGCTGAGGTGACCGGAAAAATCGCCATTCCTGCATCTCCCCTTCCATAACCGGGTATAGCTTCCCAGCTTACGCCATTCCTGCTTACCTTTTTACTTGCCTGAAAAGCCTCAAATGCAATTGGCGCACCTAAACTTGCAAAAGTTCCTTTTGCTTCAGCCAATTGCTTGGGGGTTGCCTTGTTGGCCTCAACCTTTATCACTACCTGGGTTGAGCGATCTGATATTTGGATTTTACCCTGATGCTTTCCACCACTGAGTTTGGTCCAGTCAACATCCACCAGTACCTTGTAGTCATTTGTTCCGGGAACACTTTCCTTTTTCAAACGAATCCAGTTATCGGATTTCAGCTCGAAATTAATTGGAGCGGATCCTTTTGCAAAAACTTCAAAGTAGGACTGAAATTTATTTAAAGATTCGAATCGCGGAAGCGTGGGTGCTGGAACGTTTGATGGCCAGCTAGCCGACGAACCATCTACTGCTACCCCAAAGCCTGATTTTGAAGGCAACTGGATTTCGTCTGTTTTCGGCATGATATTTTTCTTTGGATCATTCCAGCTCGTATAACCAATCCTGACCTGATCCATCATATGATTCCACTTACCCCCTGCCATTTTAAGATTATATTCATCACTAAGCTGCTGATCTTGTTTAAAAAGATCGAGAGCAAGGTTGCGTTGAAGGTTGGTAACGGCTCTTCCCTGCTTAAAATACAGCCTGTTTTTTCCTACAGCAATATATAAATCCGTCACCGTTTTCATCGCCTGTATCGGATAACGAACCAGTTGATAGAACGCATCTTTATATTGCTGTGGTAACTTGTTATTCACCTGCTCTGCCCTGTCGCTTAATGCGCTCCATTCCATAGCCACGCGCTGCGCTTCACTGAAGTTTACCAGACTAAAAGTTTCCGGGGCCAGGAGCTCAGGTTTGCGCCTGGTTGTATATTTGGAGTACAAGCGCATCAAATCTGCAATTTCTTTCGCCTGGTCAGATCCAAATTCGCGTGTTGCCCACTGCAACAGAAAACCCGCCAGTTTTTCCCGGCTCATCGCTTTGGGGTTCCATGCCATCCGTAAAAAGAACTCTATCGGAATCTCCATTGGTTTCAGGTCACCAACATTTACTACCCAAATGCGGTCAGCACCGTAATTATAGGCCAGGTTCATCTGCTCCCAAACTTTTGGCAGGGAGGTAGTATTCAACCATTTATAATTTCTTGGCGCACCAACATAATCAAAATGATAATATATTCCTGATCCCCCGCTACGCTTGCGTTCCTGGGGTGTTGGTAAATGCCTTAAGTTACCCCAGTTATCATCAGCCCATAACAGGGTAATGTCATCAGGAACTTTCATTCCGAAATCGTAATAGTCTTTTACCTCTTTATATAAAGCCCAGAGCTGTGGAATCTTTTCTACGGGCTTTTCCATATTTTCAGAAAGAATTTTGCGCTGGTCGGTTATTATATTTTCCAGCAGTTTAACATTGGATGCCATATCGCCACCTTCAACCATTGGTTCGTCTCCATCTCCCCGCATCCCCATGGTTACCAGACTTTCGTAGTTTTTATTTCTTTTGATGCCTTCCTGCCAGAAAGCATTTAAACCCTTTGGGTTTGTGGCATAATTCCAGGCGCCAACCCCGTGTTTTTTCCATTCCTGTTGCGCGCGGATCATTGGTTCATGATGGGAAGTGCCCATCACTATGCCATATTCATCTGCTAGGCGTGGGTTTTCGGGATCATCCTCATTAAATGCATTACCCCACATGGCCGGCCAAAGGTAATTTGCCCTCAGCCGGAGCAGCAACTCAAACATATGGGTGTACATCTTGCTGTTCATCCCGCCAAACTTTTCTTTGGCCCATCCTGTCATTGCAGGAGCCTCATCATTAATAAATATTCCGCGGTATTTCACTGCCGGTTCTCCTGAACTGTAACTTCCGGAAACAGCATAAGCGCTTTTCCGGGTTTTTGGCGGAACATCGGCCCACCAGTACCATGGAGATACCCCTAACTGTTCAGATAATTCATAGATACCGTATATTGTTCCCCGTTTATCGCTCCCCGCAATAACCAATGCCTGATCAACGCCAGGAAACGGGTTTTTAACGGTTGATATGATAAAACTCTCCCACTTGCCTGAAATGGTGGATTTACTCAGCTTTCCGGAACTGATGAGCTGATCGATCAATTTGTTTTTACCCAGGGTTCCGATCAGAATAACATTTTTCTCCGAAGGCTTAATGCTTTTCAATTCAGGCTTTATGCCCGACACGCTGAAAAAGTCATTACCTAAATCGCCAATTGCCCTTATAACGCCTTTATAATCATTCGTATCATAAAAAATATTCGCCGTTCTTCCTTTTTCTATCAGTGCAACATCTTCTTTATTACTTCTGTTATCACGAATAAATTGTTTTTCCAAACCCAAACTTGTCTGCGCTTTAGTGTAATCAATCCAAAAAGTAAAAAGGATAAGAAGCGCAAAGAAAATCTGGCTTTTTTTTAAAGAATTAAATTGCATTAGGAAATAAATTAGGTTTTGATGTATAGCTATTTGTTTCGTAGAGGTATTATAGATATGGAAGCAGTGCCCGTTATTGGAATTTTTATTTCTGGATAGCGCAACCCAGTGGGTTAGAATGCCTGAATGAAAAGATGAGTTAAGAACAGGAATCAAATTACGATGATTTCATTTACCCAAAAATCTTCCGGCTGCCAGAAAAGCCAGGCTTTTATAAAAAAGAATGAGCGGAATCAATTGACGCCGCCCATCTAACTAAACCAAAATATTTTTTAATAACCAGGATTCTGGTAAGCCTTTTTTTCATCTGCACTCATCTGCATGCCATCTATTTGTGCCTGAGGTATAGGACGTAGATATAATGCTGGTGTGATGGTACGGGTTACTGTCTGTGGCGTGTGATCGCCATAGTTAATTCCCGCAATAGTATAGGTAGAAGAAAGCTCAGCCCATTTTTGGGTACGGATCAGGTCATACCTACGGTAGCCTTCAGCATAATATTCTCTTGAGCGTTCTGCCAAAATATAATTAATATCTATTGTAGCCGGAGTAGCCGCAACCATTGCCGCACTATTATCTGCAACTTTAGCCACATTTCCATTGTTATCAAAGCGCCATTTACCAGCTCTTGCACGAATCACATTGATGAGTTCGCGGGCACTTTTACCCGCTTTAGTTGTTGCTCCTTTTACCGCCGCTTCTGCTGCAACGAAGTAAAGCTCAGAAAATTTAGCTACCGGAAAAGGGCGTGTACTACCCGCATTTGGTTGTCCCAGTCCAGTGCCGTTATCGGTACGATAAGGACCCAGTTTCCAAAGACCCGGATAAACGATTCTGCTGACTCCTCCCGGTGAGATTACATAGTCAGCTCTTCCAGGAAGAACGCCAGCTCCAACATTACTTATTCCAGCTCCCGTAGGATAAACAACTGCCGGATTATCAGAATCCAGGAAGGTTAACGCTGCATCTCCTGGCACAATGGACAGGTTATTGGCATTCACTAATGATGCTGGCGCACTTGAAGGTGGGTTATATCCCTTAGGCCAGTTGCCTCTGTAAACCGTAGTGAAAGTACCATCATATCTAGAATCAAGCGTTTTATCAGCGAAAGTATTTTTCAATACTTCAATGGTTGGCGCCATACGATTCCATGGACGACCTAAATGCTGCTCTGCTTCGCGTTGAACAGAGCTGATGCCTCCGCTACGAATATTCGTATAGTTCCAGGTCATCATCCAGCCAGCGAAATTATCAGGTGCACCGCCGCTTCCAAATGTTAAGCTCGAGCCATTGTATTTCTCGCTTGTCTGCGTATGATCAGCATATAAAAGCATTTCCTTATTGCGGTCATTTACTGCCCAGTTAACATCATAATAGGTATCCATCAGCCCAAATGTGCTAGGGTTTTCAATTGCAGCAGTTGCAATATCATAAGCCTGCTGGAAATACCAGTTCGCATCGTGTCCATCCGGGTCAGTTCTTGCAGACGCCGGATAAGTTGGAATATTATTAGGGTTTTGTAACCACCAGGCATAGGTTAAATAGGCTTTTGATAAAAATAGCTGTGCAGCTACCTTGGTTACTCCGCCGGTAACTCTTCCTGTTGCAGGAAGGTCTGCTACCGCTTTAATAAGATCAGGAAATACTCCTTTGGTGTAAACCACAGGCACCGTATTTCGTACAGAGGTTCTAACCGGATTGGTATTAAATTTCAACTCCCCTGCACCCAGGTCGAGCGGAACCCCACCGAAAGTTTGCACCAAAAGAAAATAATCAAAAGCACGGAAGAACCTGGCCTCGGCCACAAGCGCATTCGATATACCTGCACCACTGGCGTTTTCGATAATACCACTGGCATTGTTAATATTTGGGAATGCCTCACTCCACAATACACTGCTCGGATAACTGGTTGATAAAATAGACCCTACTCCAGAGCAGTCCATATCTTTAAAGTTTCCATCTGCATCCTTACCCCAGGTGGCCTCATCGGTACCGGTGATTAAAGAGTTATAGAAATACGACTGACCATACATGTTTCGCAAGTGTGCATACATAGAAGTTAGCCCACCGTTTACGCCAGCTACGGTTTTAAAATAATCAGGCGTAAAGATGCTGCGCGGTTCTTCTTCCAGAATTTTGGAACAACCTGAAAAGATGACCATCAGTAACCAGATAGCTGCGACGGTTTTTAATTGTATATTTTTCATATTAGTATTCTAAAATGTTAAATTTAGACCTGCAACATAGTTTCGCGTTGAAGGTGTGTTCGTTCCAATAGTTAAGATTCGTCTCTGGTAAGAGTTCACCGCCTGGTTTTCATCTCCATATGAATTGGTTTCCGGATCCATGCCAGACTCTCTGTGGTAAGGAGAGAACATGACAAACGGATTTTGCACCGTTAGATACATGCGCAGCCTTACATTGGAATTTTTAATCAAATCCCTGTTAAAATCATAACCAAGAGATATGGTTCTTATTTTCAGGAATGAAGCATCAAAAAAGCCCAGTGTACTTCCGTATTTAGGATTATCACCGCTGGCAATACCACCTGGCTTAGGATATTTTGCATCGGTATTTTCAGGCGTCCAGTAATCTACCTTAACGTTGTTTCTTCGGCCTGTTAATAAATTAAGGTAACCCGCCGAACTATATAATGTGCTTACTAATGTACCGCCGCTTTTGAAAACACCAACAACATTTAAATCAAATCCCTTGTAAGCAACCCTGGTATTGAATCCACCTGTAAATTTAGGATCAATATCAATAATTTGCCTGTCTGCAGCGCCTATAGGCCTTGTCGGAACGCCGTTTGCATCGTAGTCTCCGGTATATTTAACTTTGATCATACCCACATTGCCACCAGGTTCCAGCACATTTAAATATGGATCTCCTGCCTGCCATAATCCAATTTTCTCGTAGTCATATATCGCATTGATATTATGTCCTACAAACCATGCATTTCCTTCATCACGGTCCTGTCCTGAAGCCAATGCGGTAAGTTTATTTCGGTTTGCAGAAATATTGAAACCTAAATCCCATGTCCAGCCACCCTGATTTTCGAGGATTACGCCGTTAACACTCAATTCCCATCCTTTATTCTGGGTTTGACCGATATTTGCAGTATAGCTACCTACTCCTGCTGTTGAAGGTAATGCAACATTAAGTAAGATGTCTTTGGTTTTGGTATCATAGTATTCAAAAGTACCAGAGATGCGGTTTTTCAAAATTGAGAAATCTAAACCATAATTCCAGGTCTCTGAGTATTCCCAACCCAATCCCGGGCTTGGAAGCTGGGATACATAATAACCGGTTGCGTATGTGGTGTTACCGAAATTATATGGACGGGAATTAAGTAGACCCAGTGTTTGATATGGAGCAACCGCCTGATTGGAAGTCTGACCATAACCTACACGGATTTTTAATTTATCGATAGCCGTGATGCCTTTCATGAAAGATTCATTCATCAGGTTCCATCCCGCAGAAACGGCCGGATAAGTATGCCATTTGTGTCCTGGCGCCAAACGCGAGGATCCATCTGACCGGAGTGTTGCGCTTAAAAGAAACCTGTTGTCGTAAGCATACATGATCCTTCCCATGTAGGAAACCAACCCGGTTAGGGTATAGAGCGGATTTTGAGGCGTACCGCTACCAATTGCTATCTCACCATTTGCCTGTCCAAGATTATAAAACTGGAAGGCATCAGAAGGGATATCTTTGGCAGTCATATTGGAAGAATTGAATTTATTTTGTTCTGCCGAATACAAAGCAACCGCATTAAAACTATGTTTTCCAAAACTGCGGTCATAGGTAATTAAATTCTCAAGCGTCCAATGGTAGGTTTGGGAATTACTTACTCCTGCTGTTGAAGGGGTAGTGGCTGTAGTATTGCCTATCCCAACACCGGTGAAGTTACCGTTATTGCTTTGGATAAAATCCAGACCAAGGTTTGCTCGGTATTTTAAGCCTTCAACTCCTGGAATTTTAACTTCGCCATAAAATGAATTGTAAGTGGCAAAACCACGGGTTTCATTTAGCCACTGGTCATGTAAATCCTTTACAATACCATTGGTGTAAACAAAAGATTCATCCTGCGGCATTCTGATGGTACGTTTTAAACTTCCATCTGCATTATAAGGATTTGAAATAGGGCTATTACTCAGGACAGCCCCCACTCCAACCTGGTTGCCTTCACTAATATTGTAATTGTTATTTGTAGTAAATCCAAGGCGGAAAAGCTTTCCGATTTGCTGATCGAGCGATGCTTTCATCGAATACCTCGTATACTGCTGAGTAGGAATTAAACTCTGGTTTTTATAATAACCACCACCAAAACTATAGTTACTGGTTGCTGAACCTCCGGTTACACCCAAATCATGACTGGTCACAATAGCACTTTTGTTATAAAACAAATCCTGCCAATCAGTATTTACATCATTGGATTCATCAGCACCAAGGGTGGTGAATTTTCCTGATGCGTTTCTCAGTGCAACGAATTCTGGTCCGTCCATCATCGGGTATTTTGCAAATAAGGTTTGTAAACCTGTATAGGTATTGTAGGATATTTTAGCGGGCGCTCCAACCTGGCCCCTGTTGGTGGTCAATAAAATTACGCCGTTGGCGCCCCTCGAGCCATAAATAGCAGTTGCTGAGGCATCCTTTAAGATATCGACGCTTTTAATATCGTTAGGGTTGATATCGCCAATGGAGCCGGGAAATGGAATTCCATCCAATACTACAAGTGGCTCATTACTTGCTGAAAGCGAACGCTGACCGCGAATGAGGATTTGCATGGTTGCACCCGGTTTGGTTGAGGTCTGGGAAATGTCAACACCCGCTAACCTGCCCTGTAGGGCTTGGGCGATGTTAGGTGCCGGTACTTCACGAATTTTCTCTCCCGCAATTGATGCCACAGAACCCGTTACAGCCTCTTTGCGCTGGGTACCGTAACCTACAACCACCACCTGCTCAAGTTCTGCGGCGCTTGGCTGAAGGGTGACATTTACCGTGCTCTGACCTTTCACGGGGATTTCTTTGTTGGTATAACCAACGTAAGAGAATATTAAAACCGGGTTTGCGCCCGTGGTTGTAATAGAAAAACTTCCATTTTCCTGGGATGAGGTACTGGTATTGGTTCCTTTTAAAAGGACACCCACTCCAGGCATTGCCTTACCTTGTTCATCAACAACATTTCCTTTTACCACAGTTTGTGCCTGTGCAATAAACGCTGAAAATACCAGCGCCGTTAGCAGCATAACTTTGGGTAAGCACCTGAAAAATTTCAAGCGCGATGTTACATAAGTTTGTAAAATTTCACTTCTCATATAAAATGGTTTATAAATGGTTAAAAATGAATAGAAAAAAACTTACAGTGTCAATTGAAAAATCAGCCAGCGAATAGTTAAATCACAAGCTATAAAAAACTGACTGTAAATTTCAAATCCAATTCATTATTGTTGTGATAAAGGTATTTACATTGATAAACGCCTCCTGATTTAATTGTGCATATTAGTAGTATAAATGTTCAAACCAGAATGTTTAGGTTGCTCTTTGGGAACAGGAAAATCAGCCTAAAAAACAAGGCAACTAAGTGACCAACCGTGCGGTAAAAAATAACAAGCAGTGAGACTAAAAATTTAAAATCAAACTAAGAAACGGCTTCTAAATACCAATTAAGAGCCATTTGAATGAAAAAACCGATATTAAAAGAACAGTTATACTTCGCCAAATTTTTGCAAATAAGACCTGTGAAATTGACTTATTAAGAGGTAGTAAATATGTAAAAAAGAGCCAGAATTTCAATTTATGCAATCGGTTGAATTTTTTTATTTTTATTTAACACAAGCTGTCCATATTGTAAATCCAGTTAAACAAAAAACAGGGAGAAGCCTCCAGTTTTACCGTTCTATTTAGGGCTTAAAGAGCAGCAATTTACAAGCTTGTCCAAGGTTCGATGCAGAAGTTTTCAGGTACGCATTGATTATCTTGATTGATCAACTTCTGCTTCAAAAGGCGAAGCCGGTAAATTGGCTTTGTTATACAAATTTGCCCTATCGGGATTATCTGCCCAGGCATAACGGATAAAGACAGGCTTTACAACCAAAGGGCTTGAGAGCACAACAGTATCTCCCACTATCCTGGCCTGTGCCCAATAAAAAACCTTATCCTCACCCGCAATGGCAAAACCGGTCAGTTTATCAGCTCCTTTAATCATTAGCCCGGGCTTGCTATGGTCAAAATTTATGGTTACTTCAGATCCACTTACATGATTTGATTTATAAATAGGTCCCGAATAAATAATCTCCTGGTCATGGTAAGCTAAATGTGAGGCCCATAGCGCCAAACGTTCTCCTACGTCTTTTTTATCCAGCGGATGAATATCATTCCATTCACCAGCATCAATAGCCACAGCCATTCCTGTGTTTGGTACTGAAAGTGCCTGCAGCTGGCTTTGCCTGAACTCCGCCCAATTACTTTCTTCAGGCAAATAGCTGGCTTCCATAAAATTAGGCAACTGTGCATAAATAAACGGCAGATCTCCCTGCTTCCATTTATTGCGCCAGTCTTTTATCAGCGCCGGTAACAATTGCCCGTATGCTTTCGGATCTCCGGTATTCGATTCACCCTGGTACCAGACAAAACCTTTTATTGCAAACCGTACGGCGGGCGAAACCATGGTATTAAATAATCCGGTTGGTTCATTCTGCGCAACTAACGGCATTTCGGTCTCACCGCGGAAAGCCTGGTTTTGCTTTGGCTGAGCATAACCTACTTCGAAACTCCATTCCCCACGTAAGTCTATTTTCCTTTCCGGAGTGAGCAAGGAATAGTTTTTATCTGGCACAAAGCCCCCTTTACCGCTACTACTCACAACTTTAACGATCAGGATGTTTTTTCCGCTTTTCAACAGCCCGGCAGGAATAACATACCTGCGTGGAGGATATTGATAGGTAGTGTTGCCAATAAATTTACCATTAAGGAACACAGAATCTGCATCGATGATGCGGCCAAGGTAAAGCTTAGCCTGCTGTCCGCTCATTTCTGCGGGGATTTGCAGTTCTTTTCTGAAATAAAATATCCCGTTGAAGTTCCGGATCCCCTGATCAGCCCAATAACCCGGCATCCAGAATTTTCGCCAGCCGCTGGCATTAAAATCCGGATCGATCCATTTTACCGGACCCAAAAGACCTTCATCAACTACAGGAACTGTTGTAGGCCTTGCTAAGTTCTTCTCTTTAAGCCTTTTTTGATAATTGGCCATAAATGCCGAATCTCTGAAATTGTTTATTTTTTTCGTCTGTGCCGGATTCGTCAAAAATGCATCACGACTCATCCAGGCCTCAATCGGGGTACCGCCGACGCTTGAATTGATGATGCCTATTGGAATGTTATATTTTTGAAAGAGTGTTTTTGCGAAAAAATAACTTGTTCCTCCGAAGCTCAATATCCCTGCACCAGTAGCCGGAACCCATTTGCCCGGAGGAAGATCGATCGATTCTCCAGACAGGTTTGATTTGGTTGGAACGAAAAAGTTTCTGATCAAAGGAAAATGATCCTTTTCTATTACCTTAGGATAAGCTTCTTTTAACCGCTCCATTGGCAGGGCCATATTGGATTGTCCCGAACAAAACCACACATCTCCCAGCATAATATCATCAAGGGTAATTGTATTTTCACCTTTAACAATCATTTTAAAAGGGCCGCCGGCTTTCATCTTTGTCATTTTTACTGACCATGAGCCTTGTTCATCGGTGATAGCCTTATACGTTTTCCCGTTAAAACTGATCGTTATTTTTTCTTTTGCTGCCGCCCAGCCCCATATCGTTAAGGGAGTTTCGCGTTGAAGCACCATGTGGCTGGATACCAACTGGGGTAAAGTAACGTTGCCAGAAACCGAAAAACTGAAAACCAGTAGCCAGGTGAAGCAGCATAAAATTAATTTTGTTCTCATAATGTTAGGTTAGACAAAGTTTTTTTGTCTGATCTCTTAAGCCCATTTTCAGCATTTCTATTTACACATGATAAACATGCAGGATGTTATCCATCATAATGCAAATACATCTTATCAATTCAAAATTATCCAACAGTACTGATCTTTTCCTGATCGTTTGAATATAATGCTGCGATTAATGTTCAATTATGCCTGTTCTCTTTACTTCGTTTTCCCATTAATGTGTTCCGGGATTTACCATCAGGCAGGATTATCTTGTTTACGGTGCAGATTTAAATATTCTGAAGGTTGCATTCCGAATTTTAACTTAAATGATTTGGCAAAATAATTGGGTGTTGCAAAACCTACCAGATAGGCAATCTGAGAAATGTTCAAATCACTTTTAACTAATAAGGCAGCTGCTTTATCAAGTTTAACCGAACGTATATATTCAACAGGCGAAAGGCCGGTTAGTTCAAGAACTTTATGATAAAGCGAGCCCCGGCTCATCCCTACATTTTTACTTAAATCCTCAACCGACAATTGTGAATTATTGATATTATCTTCAATATACTTCAGAATATTCTTGAGTAACTTATCACCGTGGGATTCAACTAAAATTTCTGCTGTCTCCATTTTGATCTGTTTGGTATAAGTGTTTTTCAGGGTCCGGTTGAGAACCAAAAGGTTTTTGATTTTAACATTGAGGATATCAATATTAAAGGGCTTGGTGAGGTAGTCATTAGCCCCGATTTCGAGCCCGGTTAATTGTTCCTGTTCGCCGGTGAGCGCGGTTAATAGAATAACCGGAATATGTTTTGTCCTTTTATCTTCTTTTATTTTTTTGCACAGTTCAATCCCCGTCATATTTGGCATACTAATATCGCTAACGATGAGTTCAGGGTGGTTTGCCAACGTTTTTTGCCAGCCCTCCTTACCGTCAGCCGCTTCCACAATACGGTAATTGGACTTCAAATTATCCCGAAGATATTCCCTGAGGTCCTGATTATCTTCTACCAGAAGAATGGTATGGATTTCTGCATCTGTTTCGCTCAGTGCTTTATCTGAAGCTTCCTCCTGAACTTCAAATGGTATTTCCGGACTGGAAAAATCCAGATTAAGCTTTTCGATATGGTCTAGCAGGGGCAAAGGCAGAGCTATTTTGAAATGTGTACCTTTTCCAACTTCGCTTTGCAAATCAATAGTTCCTCCCTGGATTTTGACAAATTCTTTAATGATGGAGAGCCCAATCCCACTTCCCTGGTTGAGAATGGAAACTTCGGTATCGGCCTGAAAAAACCTTTCAAATACTTTCTGCTGTTCTTCTTCGCTAATGCCGATTCCGGTATCGCTAACGGTAATTAAAACAGTTTCTCCCTGCTCATTGCGCTGATTTTTCTTCAAATCAACGGTGATAGTACCGCCTGATGGTGTAAATTTAAAGGCATTAGAGAGCAGGTTAAATAAAACACGTTCCAGTTTGTCGTGGTCAAACTCAGTTGGATAACTGTCAAACTGGGTTTGAAAAGAAAGACATATAGATTTACGTTCGCTTAAATCGTTGAAAGATTCTATTACATCAGCGATAAAGGAAACCAGCTCACCTTTCTTATTATTTATCTTGAGTTCATTTTCTTCAATTTTGCGAAAATCAAGGATTTGGTTCACCAGGTTGAGCAAGCGACGGGCATTTCGCTTCACTATTTTAAGAGAAGCGTTTTTAGCATCTCCCTCCTCTTCGGAAATGAGCTTCTCCACCGGCCCCAGGATCAGTGATAGCGGCGTACGAAACTCATGGCTGAGGTTGGTGAGAAATTTAATCTTTAACGAATCCAGTTCATGCAGCCGCTCTGCCTCTTTTCTATCCTGCAAAATTTGCTGCTCAATTTTTGTTTTCTCCTGAAGCAGTGCAAACTTTCTCTCCAGGTTTTTAATCCCCCGGTGACGAATGTAAAGCAAGGTACCGGCAATAACGAGCAGGTAAAAAGCATAAGCATATATGGTTCGCCACCACGGTGGGTGAACAATTATTTTTATTGAAGACTCCGTTGTATTCCATACACCATCATTGTTACTCGCCCGCACATGGAAAATATATTCTCCGGGATCGAGATTGGTATAGGAAACTGTTTTAGTAGTACCCGCATCAATCCATTCTTTATTAAAACCTTCGAGTTTGTAACTGTAACGGTTTTGTTCTGGTGCAGTATAATTTACACTCACAAAACTCAGTGAAAAATTTTGCTTGTAATCCAGGTCAATTCTTTTTGCAACAGAAATATGTTCGGTTATCGGCCCTTCATCGCTGGCCTCGATGGTACTGTTGGAAATCTTTAACTCGGTAAAAAGAACCGGGGGTACATTTTGAATTTTTCTGAATCCGGCCGGATTGAAGTAATTCATTCCTTCTGCCCCACCAAAGAATATTTCACCGTCTTTACATTTCAGCGCTGCTCCCCTGATAAAGTTATTGTTCTGCACCCCATTGTATACGCCATAGTTGCTAAATTTTCGGGTTTTAGGATCAAACCGGCTGATTCCTTTGTTAGTACTTAACCAAAGATTATGATTGTCATCTTCCACGATGGCATCGACAACAGCACTTGCCAGCCCCTCACGTTCGGCAAAATTTATAAATTTACCTGTTTTTTGATCCAGTAAATTCAAGCCACCACCTGCAGTTCCGATCCAGATCCGCCCTTTCGAATCTTCAAGAAAAGCCTGCGCAATCTCACCATGAAGGCCCGAATTTAGCTCGTCATAATGTTTAATAATGGTCTTATCCGCATTAATCATGGCCAAGCCAGAACCATGAGAACCTATCCATACGTTTGCAAACCGGTCTTCTTTAATAAAACGTATATAATTATTAAGCGGAAGTTTGCGGTCTATGGGTGACTTAACTTTGTTTGTGTATCTCAAAACTACCTTATGATCAGCATCCATAACATTGATCCCACCACCATTGGTACCCACCCATATCAACCCACTTTTATCCTGGTTGATGCAAAACACATCGTCTGAATTAAGTCCAGAATCTTTATTTGTTTTCCTGATAGAGGTCGCTTTGGTTAACGTTGAATCCAGAACAATCAGGCCATAGCTGAAGGTACCCACATAAAGTTTCTTAGCTGAACTGACAAACAAAGACATCAGGGGTACCGGTGATTGCAGACCAAGTTTCTTCAGGTCTACCTTGTGGAACAGGGCCGTATTTCTGTTGAAGATACTCAAGCCACCGCCTTCAGTAGCTACATATATATTGTTGTTATTTTTAGTTGCAAATGAAGTTACCACGGGGGCATCTAAACCATATACATCGAAAACATTACTTCGGATCAGGTTGAAAAGGTTGAGGTTACTATCAAACTTATTAATCCCCTCCCGGTATAAGCCCAGCCAGTATATTCCTTGCTTATCTATATACACATATTTTACACTGGTTCCGCGCAGACTGTAAGAGTTGCGTGGATTTGGCCGGTATACCGTTACTTTTTTAGTACGGAGATCAAAAACGTTAAGTCCATCTTCGGTGCCGAGCCATAACTGACCATTTTTTGATAGAGCTATACTTTGAACAACATTGCTGCTCAGCGAATTGGGATCCCCCGGAATATGCTTGTAATTCACAAACCCCATACCATCCGGTTTAAGCATACTCAGGCCAGAGGTAGTGCCGATCCAGATATTTCCACTATCATCTTCAGCTAAAGACTTCACCATAGTTCCTGCCAGGTGCACGGGTTTATCGGCTGCAGACCCTATTCTGGTAAAAGAAGAGTTTTTTCGGTTAAAAAGGAATAATCCGTCCTCCGTTCCCACCCACATCCTGTGCTTGCTGTCTTCCATCAGGATGTTGATCATTACTGGCGGAAGTTTTCCAAACTGGTTGGCGGCTATTGGAAATTTGGAAACCTTTTTAGTGTCCGGATCAAAAACATCGAGCCCCGTAAAGGTAGCCACCCATATTTTACCTAAATAATCACTGGTGATATACCTGATCAGGCTGTGACTGAATCCTGTTGGGGTATTTGAAGCAGGATAGTTAATGAAAGCGTTTTTCCTTCTGTCAAAAAGCGCAAGCGAACCTCCACTGGTACCAATCCAAAGATTTCCCCGCCGGTCTTCGTGAATTGACTTAACCTCGTTTGCCTGAATACTCGAAGAATCGTTTGCCTGGTGTTTATAGGTTGTAAAGTTAGTGCCATCAAATTTATTTAATCCGTCTTCGGTACCAAACCACATCAAGCCATATTTATCTTTGAAAATTACGGTTACATTATTAGAAGATAACCCGTTTTTAGAGGTGAGCGAGGTGAAACGCAATTCTGGCTGCTGCGTTTTCGGTTGTGCCACAGCACTTACAGCGCTAAAAAGCACATAGATAAATAGAACTAATGATCGATATGCAGACCCTTTGAGCATAATAAGTATTTTGCTGTATTAATAAAATTTTAACTTCAAAGGCGTTGAATGGCTGCAAAATGAGCTAAAATCTGATGAAGAGTCAAAATTATTTGGATACATGATCTATTTGGTTTAGTGGCGGTAAGATAAAAAAACTAATTTAGTTCATCGCAACATAACAGCTTGAATGGTACATTTTCTTCATTATTTAGATAAAACTGATTATTCACTAAAAATTAACCACACCCCGATAAGCTTTCTTTCTTTGCAGGTTTTGATCAAAGAGCAGTGGGTAATTTTTCCTTCCGGGTACCGGATATTGATCGAGCCATGTAGAGCGATCTGAAAGATTCCAGAAAGTTACACTGCTGATATTCTTTTTAAATTCCCTGAAAATAGAAAAAAGCCTGGCGTATCTGTCACTTTGCTTTTTTTCCAGCACTGCGGTCAGGCTGTCGGGCTCACCGGGTTTCTTTGCTCTTAAATTTTTCTCCCATTTATAGATAGACATATCCATTTCTGTGATCTGAATCTGCAGGCCAAGAGAAGCATATAATTTTAAAGATTCCCTTAACTCGGTGTCGCTGGGCTCAAAAACAGACCAATGTCCCTGCAAGCCTACTCCATGAACAGGCACCTTAGCATCAACCAGTTTTTTAAGCATTTTATAAATTTTTGCTCTTTTTGCAGGTCGTTCCGAGTTGTAGTCATTATAAAAAAGCAATGCATCAGGATCAGCCTGATGTGCATATTCGAAGGCCTTGGCAATAAACTCCTCTCCACAGATCTCCTTCCATAAAGAAGGTCTCAAATATTGATCATCTTCATCACCAATAACTTCATTAACCACATCCCAGGCATATACCTTCCCCTTGTATCTTCCCACAACGGTTGTGATATGGTCTTTAAGCCGTTTAAGCAACAACTCTTTATCAACCCGTCCTCCCGAACTGTTCTTAAAAATCCAGCCCGGTACCTGCTCATGCCAGCACAAGGTATGCCCCCTTATTTTAATCCGGTTGTTAAGTGCAAAATTAACCAGTGCATCGGCTTCAGTCCAATTATAAACATCCTCACGAGGATGAATGGGTTGCATTTTCATCGCATTCTCGGGCGTTATACTATTAAATTCCTTTAAAAGTAAAGCACCCTGCTCTCCCTTTATGGTTTGGGAAGAAACCGCAACCCCAATGTTGAAGTAAGACTGATAATAATCTTTTAAGCCGGGGTTATTTTTTTTAGCCCTGGTGTAACTGCCACAGCTGGAAAAAGCTGCGAAAAGAGCAACAGTAAAGACGGCAATGAGAAATTTAGTTTTACGCATTATATTTGGTTAAATGGCAATTCGATTTCATTCTATGATCAATGCAGAAAAAAATCGAGTAAATTTAGGCCTAAGTAGATAGATCAACAGTCATATTTGTTATAAACATAAGAACAGATGTTTAAAAAGGCACAAATAAGCAGAGTTGATCACAAGATAAGCAACCGGGCAATCATGTCATAAATTCATTACATGACATTTGTTTCATAAAATTGACGATAAGAAGCCTGGTCAGCCTCGAAAACATGCGATTTTGCAAACTTTTAGCATTACCCTGATCAAATATGAGAAAACCGAATATCATCCCCTACCTGGCCGTCTTACTCTTGGCTACCGGAATAGTTTTTAGCGCATATAAAAGCCAGGAAGTTAATGCCAAAGGACTGAAAGACTACTACCAAAAATATTTCCCCATAGGAGTAGCTATTACGCCATGGGACCTTAGTGGAGATAAACGGAATTTGATTCTTAACCAGTTCAACAGCATCACAGCTGAAAATGCAATGAAAATGGGTCCTATTCATCCCATGGAAAATACCTACAACTGGAAAATTGCAGATTCTATAGCCGCTTTCGCCAGGATTAATGGTTTAAAGTTACGTGGCCATTGCCTGGTATGGCACAAGCAAACGCCAAACTGGTTGTTTAAAGGCGAAGACGGAAATATGGTTTCGAAAGAAATTTTATTAAAACGGATCCGGGAGCACATCAATACAGTGGTAAACAGGTATAAGAAAGACATTTACGCCTGGGATGTAGTAAATGAAGTGATTGCGGACGATTCTGCTTATTTCAGGAAATCGCCACTCTATCAGATCGCAGGTGAGGATTTTGTAGAAATGGCGTTCAGGTATGCCCACCAGGCCGACCCAAAGGCCCAACTGTTTTACAACGATTACAATACAGAACAGCCATTAAAGCGTGATAAAATTTACAGAATGCTTAAGGGTTTGTTGGCTAAGGGTGTTCCAATACATGGCGTTGGCCTCCAGGGGCACTGGTCGATAAATAACCCTAGCCGTTCTGAACTGGAAAAATCCATTGCACTATTTTCGTCGCTGGGACTTAAAGTTCAAATCACCGAGCTTGATGTATCGGTTTATAGTGGTAACCAGGGCGGACGGTTAATTAAGGGCAATGCAAGCAGCGAGGTTGAACCATTCACTCCGGAAATGGAAGAAAAGCAACTCAGCCAATATAAAATGATTTTTGAAGTGCTGCGCAAATACAAAGCCAACATTACCGGCGTTACATTCTGGAATTTATCAGATCGGTACAGCTGGCTGGACAATCGCGGACCTAAAAATTATCCGCTGTTGTTCGATAAAAATCTAATGCCTAAAAAAGCATTTTTCGAGGTGATAAAATTCTAATGAATAGGTTTACCTTACATTGTCAGGACAGGTACTCATTAAATCACGTTTTAAAATTAGTGCGGAACCCGTCAAAAAGTTTTTAGAGCCTTATTAATGCGTTGAAATGGTCTTAGACTACGCTCAGACTGACATACGAAATAAATTTAATTTTAAACAGGCTTTTAGTCTATTCACAATAATATTAACCAAATAAATCTATCAAAATCATTGGAATCTTCCTTATCTGTAAAGCGAACAGATGTAAAGAAAATTCTTATCAATGAATTTTTAGCAGCCCAATTATGAGAAAACACAACTACTTTAAAAAATTACTTCTTGTAATCCTTTTCTGCAATTTATGCAGTTTGGTGAAAGCCCAGGAATACCCTTTCCAGGACTACAAACTTCCATTTGAAAAAAGGGTAGATGATTTGGTTTCAAGGCTTAGCCTGGATGAAAAGGTAATGCAAATGCTTAATGCTGCACCGGCGATTCCGCGATTTAAGATTCCGGCGTACGATTGGTGGAATGAAACGTTACACGGAGTAGCGAGAACACCTTTTAAAGTGACCGTTTATCCTCAGGCAATTGCCATGGCTGCAACCTTCGATCCTTCAGCGCTTTATAAAATGGCCGACTATTCGGCTTTAGAAGGAAGGGCTATTTACAATAAAGCACTAGAACAGGGCAGAACAAATGAACGCTATCTTGGCTTAACCTACTGGACGCCAAACATCAATATCTTTCGCGATCCGCGCTGGGGAAGAGGTCAGGAAACCTACGGTGAAGATCCTTACCTGACAGGTACCCTGGGAGATGCTTTTGTAAGGGGCTTGCAAGGTGATGACCCAAAATACCTCAAGGCTGCCGCCTGTGCCAAACACTATGCGGTACATAGCGGTCCTGAACCGCTTCGACATGTGTTTAATACTACAGTAAGCGATTTTGATCTCTGGGATACCTATTTACCGGCATTTGAAAAACTGGTTACACAATCAAAAGTTGCAGGTGTAATGTGCGCATATAACGCTTTTCAAGGACAGCCTTGTTGCGCGAATGATCTTTTAATGACGGATATTCTGCGCAGGAAATGGAACTTTAAGGGCTATGTAACCTCAGACTGCTGGGCCATAGATGACTTTTACAAAAACCACAAAACACATCCAAATGCGGCATCAGCTGCTGCAGATGCCGTTTTTCATGGAACCGATCTCGATTGTGGTACAGAAGCTTATAAGGCTTTGATTACCGCTGTGAAAACAGGAATTATTAAAGAAAAAGATATTGATGTTTCAGTGAAAAGGTTGTTCATGATCCGTTTCAGACTGGGTATGTTCGATCCATCCTCGATGGTTAAATACGCCAATACCCCGAGTAGTGTGCTGGAAAATAGCGAGCATAAGGCACATGCACTTAAAATGGCACGTGAATCGATGGTATTGCTCAGAAATGAATCACATACGCTGCCTTTAAAAAAGAATCTCAAAAAAATCGTTGTACTGGGGCCTAATGCAGATAACTCAATCTCCGTACTGGGAAATTATAATGGCATTCCCTCCAAAATCACCACTGTTTTACAAGGCATCCGTGATAAGGTTGGTAAACAGACCGAGGTTGTTTACCAGCAGGCTGTTTCTTTCACCAATGATACACTGTTAAGTTACCTGGATTTAAATAGTGAATATAAAATTGACGGTGTTCAGGGCTTTAAGTCAGAATATTTTAGCAACATTTCATTGGAAGGTAAACCGGTGTTAACCAGGACTGAGCCTAAACTTGAAAACAGCTGGCAGGAAGGCGAAAAAATTGCAGATAAATTAACCGCTAATAATTTTTCTGCCAGATACAGCACCACATTCAAGCCCACAAGCACTGGTTCCATCACCTTCGAATTGAATGCTGATGATGGATACCGTTTTATCATTAACGGCAAAAATGTAATTGACGCATGGTCGAGAAACCGTTGGGGCGCTAAAACTTATAAATTAGAAACATCGAAAGATTCGGTTTACAACCTGGTTATAGAATACTGGCAGGGCGAGGGAAGTGCAAACGTCCGTTTAAGGGCAGGCACCTATATCAGAACTGATTTCAAAGCGCTTGTTAAAACCCATGCAGATGCTGACGCCTTCGTATTTGTCGGCGGGATTTCTCCGCAGCTGGAAGGCGAGGAGATGAGGGTCGATTATCCCGGATTTAGCGGTGGGGACAGAACTTCAATTATGTTGCCTGCAGCTCAGACCGCATTAATGAAATCCCTGAAAGAAAGTGGAAAACCAGTCGTTTTTGTGATGATGACCGGTAGCGCCATTGCGATACCATGGGAAGCTGAAAACATTCCCGCTATTCTGAATGCATGGTATGGCGGACAGGCTACAGGTGAAGCAGTAGCTGATATTCTTTTTGGAGACTACAGCCCTTCAGGAAGATTGCCTGTAACTTTTTATGCGAGCGATAAGGACCTTGGGGATTTTAGCGATTATAGCATGAAAAACAGGACATACCGGTATTTTAAAGGCAAACCGCTTTATGGATTTGGTTATGGGCTTAGCTATTCTTCTTTTTTATATGAAAAATTTGTTGCTCCTGCGGCATTAAAAGCAGGCAAAGGCACAGAGGTGTCGGTTATGGTGAGCAATAAAGGAAAGTTTAGGAGTGATGAGGTGGTTCAGTTATACCAACTCAACAACCAAAAATCCATCAAATCAGCAGCAAAGGCCCTGAAAGGATTTAAACGCATTAGTCTTGAACCCGGACAAAGTAAACTGGTTAAATTCAGCTTAAAAGCAAATGATCTGTCTTATATCGGTCAGGATGGCTCAAGACAATTTTACAAAGGCAGTATTACATTAGCTGTTGGCGGCAGTCAGCCCGATGAGTTATCTCCAAAAAGCGGAAATATTATGAAAAAAGTTATCCGGGTAAACTAAACTTAAGTGCCGTGATAAAATAATCGACAACACCTTAGAAACAACTTTAATGAAAGAACTAAACCAAAAATACTTTAAACTCGCGCTCCTGTTTTGTTTGTTATTCACATTGGCAAAAAATTCCTTTGCCGATGATCATATTGCCAGCCACCGGCACCTGGCAGATCCGGCTACACTGGTCTATAACGGAAGAGTTTATTTATATGCATCCAACGATGATGACAATTCAAACGATAAGGATAGTGGATATAAAATGAAATCGATTGTTTGTATTTCAAGCAGTGACATGAAAAACTGGACGGATCATGGTGTTGTGTTTGAGGCGCCAAGAGACGTAACCTGGGCCAACAGAACCTGGGCACCCTCAGTTATCGCCAGAAATGGTAAAATTTATCTTTATTTTGGTAATGGCGGATCAGGGATTGGTGTAGCCACAGCTTCCTCTCCAACTGGGCCATTCAAAGATCCATTAGGCAAAAAGTTAATTGATAACGAAACCCCTGGTGTACAGCCTGCAAAAAATATGTGGTTATTTGATCCAATGACCTTTTTAGATGATGACGGACAGGCCTATTTATACTTTGGGGGCAATGGTGAAGATAATATGCGGTTAATTAAACTCAATGAAGATATGATTAGTTTGAATGGTCGGGCAACTTCTTTTCATGTACCTTCCTTTTTTGAAGCTTCTTGGATGCATAAACGAAATGGAAATTACTATTTTTCCTATTCCTCAAATCCGAAAGCAGAAATGAGGATTGATTATATGATGAGTAAAAGTCCAACTACCGGATTTGTTTACAAAGGCGTTATAGGTGCACAACCACCCAATAACAACAACAATAATCACCACGGCATATTTGAATTTAAAGGAAAGTGGTACCATGCCTATCATAACAGAGTTGTCGCTATTAAAAAAGGTATTCCTCCGGTTTATAAACGAAACCTGGCCATAGAAGAATTGAATTATAATGCTGATGGTACAATTGCCCAGGTGATTTATACCGAAAACGGCGTAACACAAATTGGCGCGGTAAATCCTTATGAGCGCAATCAGGCTGAAATGTTGCAGGATCAAAACGGGGTTGCGACTAAAAACAATGACGATGGTGGGATGCTGGTTACGGGATTAAAGAATAATGCCTGGATTAAAATTCAAGGTGTAGACTTCGGAAAAAAAGGGCCAAAATCCTTTAGTGCCAGATTGAGCGGACTTTCTTCAGGCTCAAGCCTGGAAGTGCGCATAGGAAGTATAACGGGAAAGCAAATTGCAAAAATGGTATCTTCGAAAAAAGACGAAAGTGGCTTACAAACTTTATCAGTTAAAACCGGGGAGGTAAAGGGCAAAGTTGGTATTTATCTTTTGGTAACCAGCTCAAACCCATCTGCGTCTTTAGATATAGACTGGTGGAGTTTTCAGCAACGATAAACTAACAGAACTATGAAATTAAAGTGATGCTGTGCTATAAAAGTAGTTCTAAGCATAAACTTTGCATTATCAAAACGGGAAAATGAAAGCATATATAAACAAACTGATTATCATTGCATTTTTGCTATTAGGTAGTTCAGCGCTATTGAAAGCAGAGGATGGCCAGGCCCTGTGGCTGAGAGGCAATTCCAATATTAAAGTGACCATTTCCGGCCCTGGTCACTCACCTGTAGTCGACATCGCGATTGCTGAGCTTAAAAGAGGCTGGCGCGGAAAACCGGATATGGTTCTAAACCTCAGGATTAGCGACAATCCGGCAATTAAAGGTGATGGATTTCAACTGGAAGAATCCTCGATAAGCGCCAGAACAGAACTGGGTTTATTGTACGGCGCTTACGAGCTGCTCAGAAGTCAATATCTTGGCGTTACTAACCGAAGGTTCGTTTCAAACCCTTCCTACTCCAGAAGAATCCTGAACCATTGGGATAACCTTGACGGCAGCATCGAAAGAGGTTATGCTGGTCGTTCAATATTCTGGGGAGAAAAAGAAAACGGACTGAGTATTACAGAGCAGGATAAAGAGAAATGGACAGCTTACGCAAGGGCAAATGCATCTATTGGTATCAATGGTTCGGTTTTAAATAATGTCAATGCATCCGCCAAAATTCTCTCTAAGCCTTATTTAGAGAAAGTACGTGCGATCGCTGAGCGTTTACGCCCTTACGGGATAAAAACTTATTTATCAGTCAATTTTTCTTCGCCTGTGCTTATAGGCAAATTAAAAAAAGCCGATCCGTTAGATCCCCAGGTTCAACAATGGTGGAAAGATAAAGTAGCGGAAATTTATAAACTTATCCCTGACTTCGGTGGATTTCTGGTGAAGGCAAACAGTGAAGGACAACCAGGTCCACAGGATTATGGCAGAACCCATGTAGATGGTGCCAATATGATGGCCGATGCGCTGGAACCCTTCGGCGGAATTGTGATGTGGCGTGCCTTTGTTTACAATCCATCTCCCGAGGACAGAACCAAACAAGCTTATAAAGAATTTTTACCGCTGGACGGAGCGTTCAGAAAAAATGTAATCCTACAGGTAAAAAATGGCCCACTTGATTTTCAGCCGAGGGAACCTTTCAGTCCCTTATTTGGAGGAATGACAAAAACGCCCGTTATGCCTGAATTTCAAATTACCCAGGAGTACCTGGGTGGCTCAAAGCAACTTGTTTTCCTCTCTACCTTATGGGAAGAGTGTTTAAATAGTGAAACTTTTAAAAATGGGAAGGGCAGCACTGTTGCCGCCTGCACCGATGGCTCATTAAGCAAAACTGATTTTACCGCCATTGCTGGAGTGGCTAACATTGGTAATGATATAAACTGGACCGGACACACCTTTGCGCAAGCCAACTGGTACGCATTTGGGAGGCTTGCTTGGAATAATAAACTTGAAAGTAAAGTAATTGCTGCAGAATGGATTAAACAAACCTTTCTTGATAATAAAGCAAAAAAAACCGACGCTAAATTTGTTAAAACTGTTCAGGAGATAATGATGGAGAGCAGGGATGCAGCCGTTGATTATATGATGCCCCTGGGTTTACACCATATTTTCGCTGAAGGTCATCATTACGGACCTGCGCCATGGTTTTCTAATGATAAAATCCGTGCAGACTGGACTTCAGTATATTACCATAAAGCGGACGAGCAGGGAATTGGTTTTGACAGAACCCGTAACGGAAGTGATGCGGTTGACCAATACCATGAGCCATTGAGTTCAACCTTTAATAACCTCTCCAGCTGTCCTGAAATTTATCTGCTTTGGTTTCACCACGTGCCATGGTCTTACCGATTAAAAAGTGGAAATGATTTATGGACTGAGCTCTGCCTGCGCTATGATCGGGGTGTTAATAAAGTGAGGTCTTTTCAAAAAGACTGGGATAGAATGGACGGCGCAATAGACAAGGAAAGGTTTCAGGAAGTACAGTCGAAACTTAGAACCCAGTCGAGAGATGCGCAAATATGGAAAGATGCCTGTCTGCTGTATTTCCAGCAGTTTAGTAAAAGGGAGATTCCATTTGACATTGAGCGCCCTGTACATGATCTTCAATCGCTTAAAGAATTAACTAAAAGCAGGGATTATCAATAAAAAAGATTGTGTTATGCCAACCGATTCCAATAGATCGTCGTCATCTCGACTGCAGCGCAGCGAAATGGAGAGATCTTTGTACCGAGTTATGAATCAAATTTAGAAGATTTTGCTTCGTAGAGCTTTCGGATTCTCCACTACGGTCGCAATTACAAATTCAAATAGAAAAGTCGTCATCCGATAGCTATCGGATGCGAGGAGGAACGACGAAGCAATCTTTTACGCTCAAACCTCACGATCAAGATTGCTTCCCCGAAAATCGGGGCAGGCTGTCGGCTGAAAAAGCCTTCTCGCCAGGATGATTATTCTTTCGGTCCGTCACCCTGAACTTGTTTCAGGGTCTTACTTTTATTATAGTTTTTCACCATATAAGAAATGTAAGAGCATATAAGGCATTGCGCCTAATATTTTGGTGCTCTTTGTGTCTTGGTGATTAATCTTTTCTCCACTGCATCGTCTTTGCGAGTAGCCATCAGGTCTCATTCCTAAAAAAAATATGAATGAGACCTCAAAAATACACTGATAATCAATTATTTACAGGAATGTTATTATAATAAACGAAGCAATCTCACTAGGACGATAATAAGTTTCCAGTCGCTAATTAATCTTCAAAAACCAGCACAAAACCATCATTCCCTTTTAAGCTTAAATCCAATTTCCCATCAGAGCCTACTGTTATTTCCTTAGATTTTAAATTAACCTCATCAGATCCTTCTGAAAAAATCAACTTCGCTTTTTTATTCGCCAGGAAAGCTAAATTGAGCGATAAGTCTCTTTGTTTACTTTCGCCATTAATACCAGAAACATACCATTTTTTGCCGCTTCTTCTGGCTACGATATAAAATTGACCTGGGTAACCGTCAATAAACCGGGTATCATCCCAGTTGTTTGGCAATTCCATGAGGAAGGTTTTAACAAAATCCGGAACATGAGACATACCGGAAGGTGTTTCTGCAAAATGCTGGATGCCGGAAAGGAAAACAACGGAAGTAGCCAGTTCAAAAGCGGACGTAGTCACCCGTTTTACTCCAGGAATTTTATACAATACCATTGGCGTAAAATCCATTGGATCGAATACATTTCGCACCATTGCGCTCATCACGGAATGTGAAGGGGCCTTATTTGCTGCATCCTGGCCAAAGGAAATCATTTCGTATCCAAATACTGCCTCAGTGGTCATCAAATTAGGATAGGTTCTTTGCAATCCCCTTGGCAGCGTGGCGCCGTGAAAATTAACCAGTAATTGGTAACTGGCGGCGTCTTCCAAAATATCCCGATAATAATTGATCATCGACAGTCCATCTCCGGCAAAAAAATCTATTTTTACGCCTTTTATCCCCATTTCTTTTAAACGGGCAAATTCCTGAACCCTGCTTTGATGAGTTAACAGTTTATCTCTGGGCGTAAATTTTACCGTATTCCACTTTCCGGCAGAATTGTACCAAAGCAGCAGTCCAACATGTTTTTCCTTTGCATATTTGGCAAGCACAGCAATAGAGTCGTACCCGATGGTTTTATCCCAGTTAGCATCGATTAAACTGTATTGCCAGTTCATGCTGGCCGCATAATCAACATATTTTTTCTGTACGGGATAGATCGTTGCCGCATCTTTTTCCAGCACCCAACTCCATGCGGCCTTTCCAGGCTGAATAAATGCTTTATCCATTGCTAGAGCTGGCTGGGCAAGATCAGTTCCCAGGGTAGATTCAGAAATCGTTTTTAAATCGCCAATGGCCATAATTCTCCAGGGCGTTTTCCATGGCAAAGCCGATTCAGGCAGTATAGCAGCACCCGGAATACCTTCGGCTGGCTGAGGGAAATTAACCTTATACTCATTATCAACCGAGTTTTGAGCAAGAGATGTTCCGCAGTAGCCTCGCCCCAGATCTGCTTCGGTGAGGAGCATCCAAACCTGACCTGATTTAAATAAAGCCGGATATACCCAGCCATTTGAACTGCTTGATGGCGTTCCCACCGGTATATCCATATTATAATGGGCCTCATAAGATGGATTAGTGTGTTCAAACCCCGTTTGTGCATCGGCTTTAGGTTGCATCCAGGCCCTGGTTCCAGCTAAAAAACGGAAACTGGTCGACTCTTTTGTTATTCGTTTTAAGTCTTTATTTTGTTCCGGAAACTCGTACCTGAATGCTATCCCATCGTTAGAAACATTAAAAATGATGTTCATACGGCTGCCTTTAGAGGTTTTAAATTCTAAAACTGCCTGGCTTGCTTTGTAGGAAATCGAACTTTTTTTGGCATTAACCATTGTATAGTCCTGCGTTACCAGAGTTGGTTTTGAAATTTTGATTAGGGTAAGCTCCTTTGAAAAATCGTCATCTTCCCGGATAAGGCCAAGCTTTGAATCAGCGAGTACCTGCTCACCATTGTAAGAAACTGTATAACTTAATTTTTTCGGACTACACACCAGCTCCAGTTTCTTATCAGGACTAAATATACGCTGCTGGTCTGTTTGTGCCACAGATGCCTTCGCCCCTATGACCAGGCTGATGAGCCCAATTAATATTTTCGTTATTTTCATGTTGAAGTAAATGTGCTGTTTGAGGAGTGGTTATTTATTACCGACATTCTTAAGCAGGCGTATATAATAAATTGCACTCGATGTATTTCCCTGCGAAGTCTGAATCCGAAGCCTGATATTTTTCTTTCCTGAAAGCAACTCGCGAGGTATTGCATATTCCTCAGTCTTGAATTCAGAAGTATTCCATTTCTCTGAATTATCTACGGTCAGCAGTTTTTTATCGTCAATGTAAATATCAAAAACTTTCTTTCCCCATTCGGCGCCCCAATACTTAAGCGAAATTTTAAGATCGGTTTCCCCTCTGGTTTCAAGCAGATAGCTAAAATATCCACCATTATTGGCTGAACGCCAGAACTGGTCTGCGAAAGTTCCGGTTTGGGAAGCGCTTTGGAGCAACTGGTGATCCACCTCTGGCTGTTGTTCTCCTGGCGCTACAAAATCTACCGTTCTTTTTTCAAGTAAAAGTTTTACTTTTTCCAAAGTCTGCAGGGAATCCAGATAGTTCTTGTACTGGCCCTGGCTCAGTGTCATCCAGTACATCATATACCTGGAATCGTGAATTTTATAAAATGGCTCAAGATCTAACTTGGCAGGATTAATGATTTTGAGGTTTGCAAAGCTGAATTCCATTGGCTTTCCTTTTTCAGGTACTACGCTGGAGATCACCTGTTCAGCGCCGTTTGCTATCAATATCGGTGCCTGATCAACAGGCAGCTTTTCACCACTGGCAATATGCCCCCAGCGGCTCTGATCCGCTACAAGTCCTTTCAAATCCTGAGTTCCGGTTTTCGCAGCAAGCAATATCGGCCCATGGAGTATTGCGCTGTAAACCTGCAGATTTGGCAATTGCTCCAGGCTGGTATGCATAGGCAATTCAATCTCCACAATATCTCCTTTCTTCCAGCTTCTTTTTATTCCAGCATAAGATGAGGCATCTGCATCGCTTTTTACTTCTTTATTATTGACGCGTATTTTTAGCTCCCCTGGTTTTACCCATGCCGGATATCTTACCATAAGGGTAAAGTCTGCATTCCCCTTTTCAATCTCGATTCTGGTTCTTTCAGCATCAGGAAAAGAAGTTTTTTGTACAAGTTTAATACCTTTTTTCTGCCAGTCAAGCTGCGAGGCTATAAATAAGTTTAGAAAAAGCGAATCTTTGCTGTGGGTATAAATTACCTGCCCAAGCTTACCATAATTCTCCATTCCACTCCCTACACAACACCACATGGCTTTGTTTGGGGCAGAATATACCCGATAATGCCTTGGCCGGGCAGGTGTAAAATAAACATAGCCACCGTGAACGGGATGTTGGGCAGACAAAATGTGGTTAAACAAAGCTTTTTCATAAAAGTCCATATATTTTCCAAACGGCTGATCACGGAAAAGTCCTTCAGAAAGCTTTAACATATTGTAGGTATTACAGCTTTCCGGCCCTTCTACATCATTGATAAAATCAGGCGCAGAAGCCGGGCTTGGAAAAAACTCTCTCCTGCTGTTTCCACCTAAAGCAAGTGTGCGGTTATGTGAAACGGTTTCCCAAAAAAAGAGACCGGCCTGCTTGTAATTATCTGCATGACTTAATTCGCCTATACGCTGAAAACCGATCGCTTTGGGCACCTGGGTATTTGCGTGTTTATTGTTCAGGTTATCTTCCCTGTGCGACATTGGATCAAGTAACTGATGATGAGAAAAACGCATAGCAGCATTCAAATACTTTTTATTTCCGGTAATCTGGTAAGCATCTGCAAGAACCTCATTCAT
Source organism: Pedobacter sp. MR2016-19 (assembly GCF_014947265.1). NCBI lineage: Bacteria > Pseudomonadati > Bacteroidota > Sphingobacteriia > Sphingobacteriales > Sphingobacteriaceae > Pedobacter > Pedobacter sp. MR2016-19. The sequence continues at coordinate 37,828 of NZ_JADCNK010000002.1, read as the reverse complement.
CCCGCCTTGTTCGGTACCCAGCATGCTTTGCATTTGCTTGTCAGACAATTTAGATGTGATCTCAAGACTCCAGTCACAGAAACCTATAAACATTTTTTTAGCATCCTCATTAGCTGAATACAGCCAGGCGTCGCGCAGGCCTGCAAACATTTTATGAACGTTATACCAGGGAACCCAGGCTTTACTGAATGCTTTAAAATCACCTGTTTTGAAAGTTGACCAGATTTCAGCACTGTTAGGCACGCCTCCAACATATCCAATCGCCCAACCGGGATGATTTACGGCATTTGCAAGCTGACAAGCTTTGAGCTCTTTAATCATATAATCCAATCTTTTTTTACACTCCCCATCTCCTGTTGCAGCATAAGTTGTTGAAAGTGCAGAAAGATAATGACCTCCTACATGGCCATCCAAACCATCCCAGTTTTCATAGGAACTTTTTTTAGGTTTCAGACCAGCCTGCTTCAGGTAAGGCGCCAACAATCTGTCAACATCATATTCGAGCAGTGTTTTTAAATTCAGGTCCTGGGCATGTTTAAAGGGTCCATCTAAAAGCCGAACTGACTGAAGCGGGAATTCATTGGCATATAATCTATCCTGGCCATTTGCATTGGCAGTCCAGCTGATCATAAAACCCAAAAGATAAAAAATATGCTTTCTCGTTACGGCGTTCAGTTTTGGTTTACGAATCATAAATTGTGTTATAATCATTTTATTTTTTTATACAGGGTGTAGACTTTTCCTACATCTGTTTTAATATCATATAATTGGGTTTCAGGCAAATCAACAGATCCGCCAGGTGCCAGTTTGGAAACTATTGGTTTTGGCGTTTTTGTCATGAAGAAAAAAGGATTTTGATTCTCACCCATTGCATTTTTGGCTTCAAGTTTGGATAAATTTAATTCATTAGGCACCCTGATCCGTAAATTTCCGCCCAGGTCCGATTTAATCACCAGTTTAGTGATCATGCCATTTACCCATTCCAGTTTAACAATCTCAAATCCTCCCTTTGCCCGTAAACCACTAACATGTCCATTTGATTTCCAGACATCGGGCAGTGCAGGCAGAAGTTGAATGGCGCCATTATCTGATTGCATAAGCATCTCTGCTATACCGGAAGTGCATCCAAAATTGCCGTCAATCTGAAAAGGCGGATGCGCATCAAAAAGATTATTGTAAGTGCCGCCACCCGCCCGGTTTCCACCCACGGGCGTTAACTGGTTCTGAATAAGTTTGTACGCATGGTTTCCATCCAACAGTCTTGCCCACCAGTTCACTTTCCATCCCATGCTCCATCCTGTAGAAACATCGCCACGCTGGATCAGGGTCTTTTTGGCTGCTAAATACAATTCAGGGGTTTGGTATGGCGATATTTGAGCGGATGGAAATAAACCATATAAATGAGATACATGCCGGTGGTTATCTTTTGGATCGTCAATATCATCAATCCATTCCTGCAACTGGCCGTATTGCCCAACCTGCATTGGCGGGAGCTGGCTGCGCATTTTTTTCAAGGTATCTGCAAACGCTTTATCTTCACCGAGAATTTCTCCCGCACGAATGACGGTGCTAAAAACATCATATACAATTTGATTACTCATTGTGGTTCCTGCATCAAGCGAAGAGCCCTGATGTGCTGCAGGAGCATTTTCAGGCGACATATCCGGATTAATGACCAGATAGCCTCTTTTAGGATCTTTAACCAGGAAATCAACATAAAACATTGCCGCTCCTTTTAAGGTTGGATAGGCTAATTTAAGAAATGCCTGATCTCCGCTATAAAGATAATGCTCCCACAGATGCTGACTGGCCCAGCCTCCACCGTGATTCCATGTACCCCAAAATGCGCCGTCTACAGCGCCGGTAGCTCTCCAGATGTCGGTGTTGTGATGTGCCATCCATCCCCTGGCACCATACATATCATGAGCAGTTTGCTTTCCCGTTTCGCTCAGTTCTTTGACCATTTTCAAAAAAGGCTCATGCATTTCAGTAAGATTGGTTTTCTCTGCTGGCCAGTAATTCATTTCCGCGTTAATATTGATGGTGTATTTGCTGTCCCAGGCCGGATATAATTTATTATTCCATATGCCTTGCAGGTTAGCAGGCTGACCACCAGGCTGAGAACTCGAAATGAGCAGGTAACGTCCATATTGAAAATATAACGCTGCAAACTGCGGGTCGTTAACGGAATTGAAATTCTTAAGTCTGACATCAGTAGGCACATTTTCAAAATCCGCAGCGCCCAGGGATAAATCTACCCGATCAAAATATTTGTGATATTGTAATTGATGGGCTTTTAAAATTGTCTTAAATTTTTTCGGGAATGCACGGTTCAGCATTTCCCTGGCCTTTAACTTTTCATTCCCTCTAATATCTTTGTAATTGATAAAGTTTGTGGCAATAGATAAATAAATAGTTACCGCGTTAGCATTTTCGACAACAATTGTACGCTCCGTGCTGGAGATTTTACCACCAATGTGCTTAAATGCAGCGATCCCATTGAAACGGACAAGGCCAGGCACGCCTTCATGTGCAGTTGAGGTTCCGGTAATTTCAATTTGCCCCGGCACTTGTGTGTTGATTTTTGCAGAAGGCTGCAGGGAAGATAATGAAGATGTAAAACTTAGCGCACCTGGTTTACTTGAGCGAAGCTCTATCGCAATTACACCATTGGCCAGTGAGGCCAGAACACGCCTGGTATAAACAACATCTTTTACCTTATAACTGGTGGTGGTTACCGCATTACTGATATCCAGCTCGCGGTAAAAGTCTGTGTAGGCTTCATGGCCGGCAAAATCCAGGTGTAAATCTGCAACGGGTTGAAAAATCTGCCCCTGAGACTTTTTGCTGATAATAACTTTATTGGAGAGCAATTCTGCCTGCTTTTGTTTACCCTGAAAAATAAGCGCTCTAATGCGGGCCAGCGAATCTAAGGCTAAAGGATTATCATTTCTGTTGGGGCTACCACTCCATAGGGTATGCTCATTTAACTGAATAATTTCATTAACAACATTTCCGTAAACCATTGCGCCAAGCCGCCCGTTACCAACCGGTAATGCGTTCTCCCAAATTTGTCCAGACGGGCTATTATACCATAATTTTAATTTTGGTTTTGGTTTTTGCCGGGCAGCACCTGAGAAAACAACATGGATGAAGAGCAGCAGTAGCACAAAGTTTTTCATGGAGAAGAACATCAGGCGTTAAGGGTTGAGACTATAATTTTGGAAAGAAGCCTGATCAACAGGTTTAAATAACAACTGACTAAACAGGTACAGATCATTCTTCCATACTTTAAAATCGTGCACGCCTGGTTCGATATAATAAATATGTGGCACATTTTTATCTGCCAGATACTCATGGGTACGTTGAGAGAAGTTAAGCAATCGATCATTATCACCGCAAGAAATCCAAAGCAATTTAAGCATCGCTTTACCTTTTGCCGGATCTGGTAATAATTCTGCAGGCACCTTGGTGTTTGGAGCAGAAGAAAAGCCACCAACCCAGGCAAATGTATCTAAATTACCTAATCCAAAATTCAAGGACTGTCCCCCACCCATAGACAAGCCGGCAAGGGCACGGTGGTTTCTGTCTTTAAAAACATTATAATTTTTTTCCACGTATGGAATCAGATCCAGAAGCAAGTCCTTTTCAAAATTTGCAAAGGCGGCAACTTTTTCCGGAGCCATAATATTTCCCGTGGCACGGTCATCTTTCATCGCCCTGCCGTTTGGCATCACAACCAACATGGGTTCAAGCTTGCCCGAAGCATAGAGGTTGTCGAAGATCACCTGAGGTTTCCCACCATTCAGCCATTCCTTTTCATCCCCACCAATGCCATGGAGCAGGTATAAAACCGGATATTTTTTAGTTTTAAGATAACCTGGCGGGAAATAAATAGTGGCTTTTCTGGTTGTTCCGACCGTTTTTGACGCATATTGTATCGTATCTATTTTTCCGTGGGGGATTTCAGCCTGACTAAGGTCAAAACCTGCAGGAGCCACAGGAATCTGCTTTTGCGCGAAAACTGTAGTTTGAATAAAAATTAGTGTTGCTAAGATGGAGATTAATCTTTTCATTTTAATTGGTTAGAGTTGGTTGGCAGGATTAATTGATTAGCCGCCAGAAATTAATTATTACTACAAACTTAAGTGCATGCACCGCATGACGATGGAACCATTGATTATATTGATGGAAAAAATGTTCAAAAATACCATTGGGCGGAACAAATCATCATTTATTTAAAAATCTTTAATGAACTTAGGCTATAGATAATTTATAAAGAGACCGAACCAGAGCGCATTTCGAAAAATAATTGACCTTAAACTTCACTAAGCTAAGAAAAAATTAAAAGCTATGCAACGTTTTTGGCAATCGATTGCACGGCAGAAACTGCAGGCGAAATATCTTTTCTTTATAAGACCAGGAGCTAAAAAACCAAATATGAAACAGACCATTAAAAAAGAAATGGAAAATATTGCAGATCAACTTAAAAAAGCAAATTAGAAATATGATGATTTGCAATCAAAAGATACTTCAAAACAATACCGCTCTGCTATGAAAATGACTCAGACAATGCGCTGGTATGGCCCCGATGATATTGTTACGCTAGCCGATATTCTGCAGGCAGGCTGTACAGGAGTGGTAACTGCTTTACATCACATCGCCGTTGGCGAAATCTGGCCGGAGGAAGAAATATTAGCCCGTAAGGCGATTATTGAGTCCAGTGGACTAACCTGGGAGGTGGTCGAAAGTCTGCCGGTACATGAGGACATCAAAAAGAGGCAGGGCGAATATCAGTTATGGATTGAAAATTATAAAGTCAGCCTGAAAAATCTGGCAAACTGCGGAATCAAAGTAATCACCTACAATTTCATGCCGGTGTTAGACTGGATGCGGACCGATTTAAAATTTAAAACCCACACCGGCGCACTTGCTTTAAGATTTGAGAAAACCGCATTTATTGCTTTTGACCTTTATTTGTTAAACCGACCCGGAGCTGCCAATGACTATACACCCCAGGAATTGGAAGATGCCAAAAGCTTCTTTATTAAACTTAATCCACAAGAGCAGCGCACTTTGATGAGTAACTGCCTGCAGGGCCTTCCGGGAAGCAAAGATCATTTCACTAAAGATCAGGTGCTTACTTTACTGGAAGGATATAAAAACATTTCTGCAGAAATACTGAGCAATAATTTAATCAGTTTTTTGCAGGAAATAACCCCTACGGCTGATCAAAGCGGGCTACAGTTAGCCATTCATCCGGACGATCCTCCCTACCCGATTTTAGGTTTGCCAAGAATTATGAGTACGGAAGAGCATGCGCATAAAATATTAAAAGCTGTGCCTGCGCCGTCCAATGGAATTTGTTTTTGTAGCGGTTCTTTTGGTGCCCGGCCAGATAATGACCTAAAGGGAATGATTGAACGATTGGGAAACAAAATACATTTTCTACATCTGCGAAGCGTTCAACGAGAAGATAATGGCAATTTTTATGAAGCCAATCACCTGGAAGGAAATGCAGATATGAGTGCTTTGGTCACTGCAATCGTAAAACTCATGCGCGCCGGGAACAGATCCATCTATATGCGTCCTGATCATGGCCACCAAATGCTTGATGATCTGGATAAAAGCCCTTACCCCGGCTATTCTGCCATAGGAAGACTGAAAGGACTTGCCGAACTACGGGGACTCGAATTGGGGATCAGCGAAACTTTAAAAACCGAAAACTTACATCATTAAATACATGCAGCAATTTTTAGGTTGAGATTAAAAGTAAAAAAATCAATAAAAATCTTGACCATATTTTCTTCAATAGCCAAATATACAATTATGAAAAAACTCCTTTATTTATTCTTGCTCTGCTTCACCTCACAAGCATTTGCACAAATAAAATTTACAAATCCAATTCTTGCTGGTTTTTATCCAGATCCAAGTATCACTAAAGTAGGTACTGACTATTACCTGGTTAACTCTACTTTTTCCTATTTTCCGGGCATCCCTGTTTTTCACAGCAAGGATTTAAAAAACTGGAAACAGATTGGAAATGTAATTGAGCGAAATACGCAGATGACTTTTCTGGGCGATGGAACCTCGCGTGGTTTGTTCGCGCCTTCCATTAATTACCATAAAGGAACCTTTTATATGACTTGTACCAATATAGATAAGGGGGGAAATTTTGTCATGACCGCTAAAAATCCTGCAGGCCCATGGAGCGATCCGGTATGGCTTCGTGATGTAAAAGGGATTGATCCATCTTTATTCTTCGATCAAGATAAAGCCTATATCGTTTACAATAGTGATGCCCCGGACAATAAACCACTTTACAGTGGCCACCGCACCATCCGGACGTACGAATTCGATCCAGTAACGCTCAAAGTTAGCGGAGAAGAACATTTGCTTGTAAATGGTGGAGTGGATATTTCTAAAAAACCGGTATGGATTGAGGGACCACATATTTTTAAACGTGAAAATTGGTATTACATCTGCGCTGCTGAGGGTGGAACAAGTGTAAATCATTCCCAGGTTATCCTTAGAAGCAAATCAGCTACTGGTCCATATGTTCCTTACGAAAACAATCCAATCCTAACCCAACGGGATTTAGATCCAAACCGTCCGAATCCGATAACCTCTACAGGTCACGCAGAACTGGTAGAAGGACCTGATGGAAAAACTTACGCTATTTTTCTTGCCGTGCGTCCATACGAGGGAAATTTTTACAACACCGGAAGAGAAACCTTTATTGCACCGGTTAAATGGACAAATGGATGGCCTGTAATTAATCCTGATCTTAAGGAAGTTCAATATCAGTATTCAGCAGATTATAAAGAAATCAAGCAAGCAGGCGCGCCACCACAAAACGGAAACTTCTCTTACAGGACTACATTTGATAAAAAGTTAGACCAATCTTTACTTTTTTTAAGGAAAAACGACAGCTCATGGTATAGCTTAAGCAAGAAAAATGGGTTCACGATGAAACTTAAGCCTGAAACCGTTATGGAGAAAACCAATCCGGCGTTTCTTGGAAAACGTCAGCAGCACATGTTCTGTAAAGCCAGCACAGCGCTTCAATTCACTCCGAAATCCGAAAATGAAAAAGCAGGATTAATGATTTTCCAGGGAGAATTTAATTTTTACTTCATGTGCAAATCCATTAAAGAAAACAAAACGGTCATTCAGCTTTTTAAAGGCGATAAAAAGGCCGGAAATATGATATTAATTACTGAATTACCGCTTTCAAATCCATCGGCAGCTATACAACTGGAAATTGAAGCTAAGGGAGGTTTATATGATTTTAAATATAAACAAGGGAACGAAGGCTGGCTTACTTTAAAAAATGATGTTGACGGTAAATATTTAAGTACCCAGGCGGCCGGCGGATTTATTGGATCGCTGTTCGCCTTGTACGCAACGTCTTCCGGCCAGCAGAGCGATAATACCGCAAGTTTTAAGTGGCTGGATTATAGCGGTAACGATAAAATCTATCACTCAAAATAACAGGCGACACTAAGTCGTATAATCAGTTTAAATGCCCTGCTCTCCATCCGGTAGCTACCGGATGGAGAGCAGGGCATTTTTAATTGTCATCCTGAGAGGTAATTTATGGAATAAAATTAATATTAAAGACAGATCTTTTTGGCAAATGGTAGGCTGCGCTAGATCGTCATTCCCAACTCGATTGGGGATCGTAATGCAAGCACTTTAAGATTCCCGCATGCGCGGGAATGACGGCCGTGCTAGTGAAATCATGTCTATGGTAGAGGTAATTTATAGAATAAAATTAATATGAGAGACAGGAGAATTTAATGTTGTAGATCTCCCCGAGAAATCGTCATTGCGAGAAGGCTTTTTCAGCCGACGAAGCAATCTTACAACGATCGCTACCAGCGTGCGCATTAAGATTGCTTCGTTCCTCGCAATGACGATTTTTCTATTGCAACCTGTTTATGATAGCATAGTCGAAGTATCTTCAATAATACGATATAGAACATCTTGATAATCTTCAGGCTCAGCACGAGCTGAGCCTGAAGAGAAAAAATTCAGAAAACCTGGCTTTGTAATACCAGTGCTTCTTTTTTAGAAAGGTTTAACTTAATTCTTACTTGCTAACTTAATCCTTATTGGGCTTTATCAACTCAATTGTACCATCTTTAAGGTGATTAAGTTCAGTTACTTTCACGTTTCTTAAATGTGTTTTTCCAGAAAGTTGTGTATCATGATAAAAGATATACCACTTACCTTTGACTTCAACAATGGAATGATGAGTAGTCCAGCCCTCAACAGGAGTCATGAAAGTGCCCTGATATTTAAAAGGTCCCCATGGATTATCCGATATTGCCGATGCCAGAAAATGAGTGTCGCCTGTTGAATAAGTAAAATAATACTTCCCATTATATTTGTGCATCCAGGCGCCTTCAAAGAATCTACGGGCATGATCCTTGGTAAGAAGAGGTTTTCCTTGCTGATCTAAGATTACAACATCTCTTACTTTACCGTCAAAAGCAGTCATATCCTTGCTTAGTTTTACAACTTTTGCACTCAAAGCAGGTTCATTTTCCTTTTCAGAATCAGTTTTAGAACCATTCGGATCATATTTTCCGTCTTTCCAGCGTTGAAGCTGTCCGCCCCAGATCCCACCAAAATACATGTAGCTGCTGCCGTCAGTATCGGTAAAAACCGCAGGATCAATACTAAAACTGCCTTCAATTGGCTCTTTGGCTGCTTTGAATGGTCCAGCCGGATCCTTGGAAGTTGCTACCCCTATCCTGAAGACATCATTTTTATCCTTCACAGGAAAATAGAGATAGTATGTACCATTTTTATAGGCCGCATCAGGCGCCCATAATTGCCTGCCCGCCCATGGAATATCACTTACGGAGAGTGCGGTATCATGAATAGTCACCTTGCCACCTATACTGTCCATACTAAGAATCCGATAATCTTTCATATCAAAATGATCCCCGTTGTCATTTTCCTTTACGCCCGATTCTATATCGTGCGATGGATAGATGTAAATTTTACCATTGAAAACATGTGCAGAAGGATCTGCAGTATAAATTTCCTTCACCAATGGCTCAGAAAGGTAGTGTTTTGCTTTAGTTTTTGTAGCTTCATTTTTTTCTGAATGCTTGCTTCTTTCCTGGCACGAACTACCTAAAGCAGCAATTAGCGCAACGGCCAAAATAGACTGGCTTTTAATTTTTAGATTCATTATTATTCATTTTTGGTTATATACGGTTATAAAAAATTATTCCATTCAGGATGCGCGATGGTTTACATAAAGTAACCTCGAAATTGCCAACCCTAGTCCGGATGCACCACCAGTTACGATAGTAACTTTCATTGACACTGCTTCCATTTGCTTTAATTATTTTAATATTCTAATTATGTATTGTTTTCCTGATCACAAACTTATTATTGATGAAAAGCAATTCTCAATCTTTCGAAATGCAACATTTCATCTTTAATGTTCATTTATTTGGTTAAAATTTTGCCGCAATTTTTCGGATAAAACAGATTCGAAAACTATAGATAGGCAAAGGATAAAACTATGTTAAAAGAAGAATTTAGTATGGAAACTTTGAATAATATGATAGCAGAAATGTTGATTATAAATTTAAAAAACAGGTATAGCGCCCACTTTTTTCAATGCTTTAGCTTATAATCTTTTATTTAAACTGGCTGAATTAATTTATTGCAGCTATCAGACTGGCCTTTAATTTTGCCCATTTGAGCATTTTTTATGATGAAAAATGCTATTCACAATCTGCAGCGTTTAATATTTTAGCTCAGGTTAAACGATGGAAATTAATATGAAACAAATCATCACAAAAGGACTAAAATATTCGACAATAACGATAGCCACCAACCTGAATAACGTTGCGCTGAAATTAATCAAACCTAAAGCCTGCAGCAAACCATTAGGAATTGCCTTGTTGCTTGCATTTTTGTGGTGCACTAGCGCAAAATCATACGCTCAGAACCCTAAATTATATGTTTTCCTGAGCTTCGGTCAATCTAATATGGAAGGAAATGCGCCTTTCGAACCTCAGGATACAACAGTAAATAACAGATTCAGCGTTCTGCAGGCAGTTGACTGTCCGGAGTTAGGTAGAACAAAAGGAAATTGGTACACAGCTAAACCACCTTTGTGCCGGTGCAAAACCGGTTTAACGCCAATGGACTATTTCGGAAGAACCCTATTGGATTCACTTCCCAAAGATGTGCGCATCGGGATTATTAATGTAGCAGTTGGTGGTTGCAAAATTGAGTTATTTGATAAAAACAATTACCAAACCTATACTGCAACTGCGCCAGAATGGATGAAGTCGGCTTTAAACGAATATGGCGGAAACCCGTACGGCCGTTTAGTGGAGTTAGCCAAAATTGCACAGCAATCCGGCGTTATCAAAGGTATTATGATGCACCAGGGAGAATCCAACACCGGCGATCAGGAATGGCCAAAAAAAGTGAAGGCAGTTTATGAGAATCTAATCAGAGATTTGAATTTAAATCCGGCATCCACGCCACTCCTTGCCGGCGAGGTAGTTAATGCGGATCAGGGAGGGATATGCGCATCAATGAATAAAATTATTGCAACCTTGCCAGAAACAATTCCTAATGCACACATCATATCATCAGCTGGCTGTACCGATGCGGCAGATAATCTGCATTTCAATGCACAGGGCTACCGCATGCTTGGCGAGCGTTATGCTAAAACCATGCTTTCCCTATTAAAATAACATCAAAAAATGCAGAAAAAAACATTTGGAATATCACTTTTGACGGGCCTGCTGTCAGTATCGGCAAGTTTCGCCCAGAACCCGATCGTTCAGACCTATTATACGGCTGATCCGGCACCAATGGTACACAATGGAACCGTTTATCTATACACTTCACATGATGAAGATGTTACGGTGAAAAACTTTTTCACCATGAACGATTGGCGGTGTTATTCTTCAAAGGATATGGTTAACTGGACTGATCATGGAGCCATTTTATCCTATAAAGCTTTTAGCTGGTCGCGCGGTGACGCATGGGCAGGCCAGTGCATATTCAGGGATGGAAAATTCTACTACTACTTACCCGTTAACCAAAAAAATGGCGGGAACGCCATTGGTGTTGCAATTTCAGACACGCCTACAGCAGGCTTTAAAGATGCAATAGGCAAGCCATTGCTTTCAGGCTTTGGCTACATTGATCCAACTGTTTTTATCGATGATGACGGGCAGGCCTACCTGTATTGGGGCAATCCCCAATTATATTATGTAAAACTGAATAAGGATATGATCTCTTATGATGAAAAAGTTGGCATTGTGAAAGTGCCGCTAAACAAGGAAGGATTTAGTGCCAGAAAAAAAGATCCCGATAAAAGACCATCAGAATACGAGGAAGGACCATGGTTCTTTAAGCGAAAAAGCAAATATTACCTGCTCTATCCGGCCGGTGGCGTTCCTGAACATTTGGCATATTCTACCAGTAAAGGTCCAACAGGCCCCTGGATATATGGAGATACCATTATGAAAGTGATTGAAGATCGTGGTGCATTCACCAACCACCCCGGCTATATCGATTTCAAAGGTCAGTCTTATCTATTTTATCATGACGGGGATTTACCTGGTGGCGGAGGCTTCAAACGTTCGGTTTGTATCGAACCATTCAGTTTTAACCCAGATGGATCCATTCCGAGAATTAACCGCACAAAATCAGGTGTACTCAAAAGCGCCTCAAACTTAGATCCTTTTACCCATGTTGAAGCCGAAACCATAGCCTGGTCAGAAGGTGTAAAAACCGCCAAAGATAGCCTAGCAGGGGCCATTTATGTATCCAATATTGACAATGGTGATTACATCAAAATCCGCAGTGTAGATTTTGGCAAAGGCGCTACAAAGTTTGAAGCAACCGTAGCCTCTCTATCCTCAAAAGGAAATATAGAACTTCGGGCAGACAGTTTAAACGGCAAGCTACTGGGAAAACTGGAAGTAAAATCAACCAAAAATACTCAGGATTGGAAAGCCCAGCTTTGTAAAATAAACCAGATTACCGGTGTACACGACCTGTATTTGGTATTTAAAGGTGAAGGCAACAACCTCTTTAATTTTGACTCCTGGCGTTTGATCCGCTAATAGCAGGTCATTTAATTACCTCAGGTTCCAGCGCTGCGGAGCTCACATTAAGATGTTTAACTGCGGTTTCTTGATCAGGAGCTAAGCAAATTAAATGGAATGATGGATAGAAAAATCCACATCAGCCCTTAAAATAAAACCAAATGGAAATAACACCTATAAAAATGGTAAAGAAATTCAGAATAGGCGCAAGCTTACTTTTAAGTTTCATAACGCTGGGTACTTTAGCCCAAAATCCTATTATACAGACTAAATTTACGGCCGATCCTGCACCAATGGTATATAAAGATACCGTATACCTGTACACCTCCCATGATGAAGATAATGCGGGTCCAGGAATGGGTAAATTCCTGATGAAGGATTGGCTTCTTTATACTTCAACAGACATGGTAAACTGGACAGACCACGGCGCTGTCGCATCTCTGAAAAACTTCGCCTGGGGAAAGCAGGATAACGGAGCCTGGGCACCGCAATGTATTGAGCGTAATGGAAAATTCTACCTGTATTGTCCGGTACAGGGAAGTGGCATTGGTGTCCTGGTAGCAGACAGTCCTTATGGACCATTCAAAGACCCTATAGGAAAAAGGCTTATTGATGATGACCATCTGTGGAATGATATTGATCCCACTGTGTTTATTGATGATGACGGACAAGCCTATCTATATTGGGGCAATCCAAACCTTTGGTATGTAAAGTTAAATAAGGACATGATTTCGTATTCTGGGGAAATCGTTAAAGTAAAAGATGTAGGTAAAGAAAAAGGGCAAACCAAAGTTGATACTTACCATTACCAGGAAGGCCCGTGGACTTATAAACGTAATGACCATTATTATCTCGCCTATGCCTCTACTTGTTGCCCGGAAGGGATTGCTTACGCGATGAGCAAAAATGCAACCGGTTCCTGGGACTATAAGGGTTACCTGATGAAACCAAATGAAAAATCTTCAGGAAATCACCCCGGAATTATTGATTATAAGGGTAAATCATATTTGTTTGGTTTTAATTTCCGGTTAAATTTTATGATCACCGATAAACACCATGAAAGGCGCTCAGTTTGTGTGGAAGAACTCAGCTACAACCCGGATGGCACCATCCAGGAGTTGCCATGGTGGTCGGAAACCGGAGTGAAACAAGTCGGTAATTTGAGTCCTTTCAAACGTACCGAAGCTGAAACAATAAACTGGGCAGAAGGCATTAAAGCAGAAAAAGACGCTGTAAACGGGCGTATTTTCACCACCAATAAACAGGAAGGTGCCTTCATCAAAATTAAAGGTGTCGATTTTAAAAGTGGTGCTAAAAAGTTCGAAGCCAGTTTAACTTCCCTTACCGGCGGAGGAAAGCTGGAAATCAGGATTGATGATCAAAATGGCAGGTTAATCGGAACACTTCCGGTAAAAAGTAAAGATATTACATGGGAAACAATCTCCTGTACGCTTAATCAGGTAAAGGGAGAGCACGACCTATTCCTGGTATTTAAAGAGGGGATATTCAGTTTAGACTGGTGGAAGATGATAAAAAAGTAAATCCGGATTGATAAAACTTTTGGTTGTGGGGCCTTTGAGTTAAATGCTAATTTCTAATTGTTTTATTCCATTTTAATCATTCCAGAGATTTAACTATCCAAAATTGTTTTAAAGTCATAAAAACGGAAAATTGCTTAATCTAATCCTATTCAGTTAATTATTTTAGAGCCTGTTTAAAAATTAAATAAAATTAATTCGCATGTCAGTCTGAGGGTTAATTTTAATTGTTTAACATAAATATGAGTGACAGAGGGTTCTATTGCTATGTTCTGGCGAGGAATCGTCATTGCGAGAAGGCTTTTTCAGCCGACGAAGCAATCTTACAACGATCGCTAACAGCGTGCGCTTTAAGATTATTCATTTTTGCAGTTGTTTTTAAAGGTATTCATGAGCTCACTTCGTTCGGTTATCTTCGTGCCTCGCAATGACGACCTTTCTTTATAAGATCTGTCAATGGTAGCATAGTCGAAGACCATTTCAACGCATTAATAAAGCAATCAGTTACGCTCAACGTGACAGCAAAATACTGTGTGATATTTGCTGAAAAAATTTAAACATTCTCTAAGTTCTTTTCAATCACCTCAAAGTCGTCAAGCTAAATATTTGGCTTCAACTTACCCAGGACTTAAGTTTTTCAACAAATTGCTAATGTTTGATTGGAAACATCACACTGGCTTTGTTCCACCACTGGTACAGACGAAAAAGATTATGTAAAAAAATTATAAACGTTACCATAACATTTAAAAATATTACCTAATTTTCATTTTCGAAAACTGATCAGATAAATCTAACCCAAATAAGTTTATTCCATTGTGATGAATATTCCAAAATTACTCCACAAATCTTTAGCTATGAATTATTTTAAAGGCATTTTACTGGTAATGGCATTGGTTGCCAGCCACGTGTTATCTTTTGCCCAGGACCTGAACGTTACAAGTCCAGATCAGAAATTGATGGTTAAACTTTATTTAAACGAGGGTAAACTTTATTACAATGTAGTATTACAGGGAAAAGAAATGATTGAGCGCTCTCCTCTGGGGCTTCGCGGAAGCCAGATGGATTTATCGTCTGGTCTCAAGCTAACCGGTAAACAATCACGAAAAATCGATGAGCGTTACAATGAACCAAAAATCAAGATCAGTAGTGTAAACTACCAGGCAAATGAGCTCATCTGCAAGTTTGAGAATGCCAAAAAGAACCAGATTGAAGTAGTATTCCGCGTGAGCAATAACGACATTGCCTTTAGATATCAGGTTCCTCAGACCGGTGAAGCCGCAAGCTTTGTCATTGAAGAAGAATTGAGCGGATACAAATTTCCGGCAAATACCACTACATTTTTAAGCCCGCAGGCTACCCCCATGATTGGCTGGATGAAAACCAAGCCTAGCTATGAAGAAGAATATAACCGCGATCAGGCCATGGGTGTTCCTTCAAAATATGGCATAGGTTATACTTTTCCCGCTCTTTTTCATTTGGGGAATGATGGCTGGGTATTACTCTCAGAAACTGGCGTAAATTCACTATACTGTGGTTCCAGACTAAGCGAAGGCACTAAAGATGGAAATTATAAAATTGCTTTCCCGGAGAAGGGAGAAAATAATGGCATCGGGAGTGCAAATCCAACGATATCATTACCCGGCAATACGCCCTGGCGTACCATTACTGTCGGACGTACACTTAAACCGATTGTTGAAACTACTGTTCCATTCGATGTTGTAGCGCCACAGTATGCCGCATCGAAGAATTATACCTTTGGCCGGTCTACCTGGAGCTGGCTGTTATGGCAAGATGAAAGTATTAATTTCGAGGATCAGAAAAAGTTTATTGATCTTTCTGCGGCAATGGGTTATGAGTTTGTACTGATTGATAACTGGTGGGATACCAAGATCGGACGGAAAAAAATCGAGGAACTGGTTGCCTACGGAAAAGAGAAAAAAGTTGGTATTTCCTTATGGTATAACTCTAATGGTTTTTGGAACGATGCCCCACAAGGACCTAAATATAAAATGAATACAGCCTCGGCGAGGAAACAGGAAATGGCGTGGATGCAGCAGATTGGTGTGAAAGGAATTAAGGTAGATTTCTTTGGTGGCGACAAACAGGAAACCATGAAACTTTATGAAGATATTTTATCTGACGCCAACACTTTTGGCTTAACGGTAATCTTTCATGGCTGCACAGTGCCTAGAGGTTGGGAAAGAATGTATCCAAATTATGTTGGAAGTGAGGCGGTATTGGCATCAGAGAACCTGATATTTACCCAACATGCAAATGACACCGAAGCCATCAATGCCAGCCTTCATCCCTTTATCCGAAATACCATAGGCGCAATGGATTTCGGACCAGTTCTTTTAAATAAGCGCCATAACAAGAAAAATGACGGAGGAACAATTAGAAAAACAACAGAAACTTTCCAATTGGCAACCGCTATTCTTTTCCAGAATCCAGTGCAGAATTTTGGTATCACCCCAAATAACCTCAGCGATGTTGCGCCTCATGTGATCGATTTTATGAAAAATGTGCCCACAACCTGGGATAATACTGTTTTTCTTGATGGATATCCCGGAAAATATTGTGTATTGGCACGCCGCCATGGCGATACCTGGTATATTACAGCTATAAATGCGGAAACTACGGAGAAAACAATAGACATTTCGCTGCCAATGTTATCTGGTGCTGAAATTACCTTATACTCTGATGCCGACGACCGTTCACCTCAAATAAAACAGCTGAAATTAAATAAGGCAAAACAATTGAAAGTAAAACTTTTACCAGGCGGAGCAAATGTAATCGTGGCAAAATAAAATAGCTCCACAGGAGGGCATGGAATAGAATGGCCGTCATCTCCGGAGCAACGCGGAGTGGAGAGATCTTTGGACTATTTATTGAAATCATATTTAAAAGATTTTGCTTCGCAGAGTCTTCGGGTTCTCCACTACGGTCGAAATGACACCCCTTGAATATCTGTCATCAACCCTCAAATGTATTTGAAAATTCTAACCTCAATAACAGATATCTAAGCAATGTCGTCATTTCTAGCATGAAAGATTGTTTCCCTAAAATCCAGGGCGGGCTGGCGGCTGAAAAAGCCTTCAGCCATGACGATTTCTTTACGCTGATTCTCCAACACACTTGCTTAATTAATTTCTGGCAGGATTGACTCAACTTATTCAAATTTTATTCTCCAAATAATTTATAGCGAAACCTAACATATACGCTATTAATTCTTCATCGGATTTCAAAAAATTTAACTCTTTTAGGAGTGGTTTTTTATGTAACAAACCTGGAACATTTGTATACCAAGGCTGTTATTCATCCAACAAAAAAATAAAACAAGATGAATAATAATTTTACAAAATCTACGATGTTGATCGCTTTAGTAAGCCTATCAACTCAACTGTTTGCCCAGGAAACGCCAACAACTTCAGAAAGATTCGGCAAACAATCTTTAAGAACATGGAGTGTTGGTGCTCATGGAGGTATACTAAGCCAGAATACATTTTTGGGTGGCGGGAGTGTTAAAGCCAGAGAATTTAAAAGTATTGGATATGGTGCCTTTATCAAAAAGCAAATTTTGCCAGCATTAGGATTACAGGCAGATTTTCTTCGTGGAGAGATCAGAACCTTAAATAATACCAGCACGATTGAGCAAGTAAATAGTATCAACTGGTCTGGCTCCCTAACAGCAGTATTAAATGTTGCCAACTTTAGTCTAAATACACAAAATGCGGTACTGATCCCTTACGTTAAAGCGGGTGCCGGATACATGTCATCAGATTCAAAATTAGCTAACATTGATGTGTTTACCGAAAGAGAAGGATGGTATATCCCAACAGGAGTTGGATTTAAATTGGGCGTAGCCAAAGGAATCAATATTGATTTAGGTTACGATATTAATTTCATCAAATCCTCTCCTACAGTTAAAAATGCATACCACGAAAGCAGGTTCTCTTATGCGCACGCAGGACTGGAATTTGCACTTGGAAACAAAGAAAATTCTCAATTACAAAACTACAGTGCGGTTGCAGACCTGAGAAAACAAAGTGCTGAAGAAAGTGCCGAATTAAGAAGAGCATTATCTACAGCAGAGCAAAACGCCGCCAGAGATCGGGAACAATATGCCAAAGATTTAGGTGATGATGACAATGATGGTGTGGCAAACAAATTTGATAAATGCCCGGGAACTACAGCAGGAACAGTTGTAGATGGATCAGGCTGTCCGATATCAGTTACCAAAACCGTGATTAAAGAAACGACTGTTGTAACCGAAGCTGACCGCAAAATTGTAAGAGATGCGATTTCAAATCTTGAATTTGATTTAGGTAAATCAACCATTCGTGCCAAATCTTATACCACATTAAACCGTGTTGCAGCATTGTTAATCGAGAAAAACTTCAGCCTGAAGTTAGCCGGTCATACCGACAATACAGGTGGAAGAGCATTAAACCTGCGCTTGTCTAAAGAAAGAGCTGAATCGGTAAAAACGTATTTGGTTTCACAAGGTGTAAATGCATCCAGAGTAGAGGCAACAGGTTATGGACCAGATCAACCTATATCTACTAATAAAACTGCGGCAGGTCGTCAGGAAAACCGTCGCGTAGAATTCACATTATATTAATCTTTATAAATTATCTATCATGAAAAAATTTTTAGCAACAGTAATTATTTCTGCAACTACTATTCTTGCAGCAAATGCGCAGATTCAAAAAGGCAACGTAATGGTTGGGGGAAACCTAACCAACATTAACCTTGGATTGGATGATCCAAAAATATTTAGTGTAGACATCACCCCAAAAGCAGCCTGGTTTATTCAGGATAATGTTGCAGTGGGAGGTTATGTAAATTTCGGTTTAAAAACGGCCAAAAACACAAATACAACCACCAGTTATGGGGTAGGTGCATTGGGCCGTTATTATACTGGAAAAGACGTTGAAGTTCTACGCCATGGCCGTTTATTTGCTGAAGCTACTGTTGGTATTGGTGGAGTTAATGTAAGTAATGGTGGAGATAATACAAACGGATTAAACTTAAGCGTTGGTCCGGGTTTTGCCTATTTCATTACACCAAATATTGGTCTTGAGACATTGTTAAAATACAACGGTCTGGTTGGTTTTGGGAGCTCAACAACCCAGAGTAACCTGAACCTGTCTTTTGGATTTCAGATCTATTTGCCAGGACAAAGAATGGCTAACAAAGTTAAAAGAGATATCACCAATTAAATCTACAAGTACAGAAGCTGCTTTCGGATGGAAAGCAGCTTCTTTTTTAAAGGACTAAATTATTACATCATCTAACCAATTATCATAATTTATGGAAAACAAAGTTCATATCGTGGCCGACAAATCCTCAATTGGGTTTATCAGCCGTTTATCCTGGAGTGCAATAATTTCAGGAGTACTCATTGCTATAGCAGTTCAACTCCTCCTTAGTTTTTTAGGCCTCGGCATTGGCTTTGGCAGCATAAACCCTCTTGAGGAAGCTAAACCGTTTAGTGGCCTTGGCACCGGAGCATTGGTCTGGTGGATCGTTACTATGCTTATCTCAGTATTTACTGGTGGGTGGGTAGCTGGCTGGTTTTCAAACCACATCCAAAAAACAGATCTGATCCTGCATGGACTGCTCACGTGGTGCTTGTTAACTTTCCTGAACATGTATTTAATTACTTCTTCGGTTGGAAAAGTTATCGGAGGAGTGGGTACTGTAATTACCAAAGGATTTTCACTTGCCGGGGAAGGGATCAAGGCTGCAGCACCAGAAGCCGGAAACATGATCAAGGATCAGGTGAACGTAGATGAAAACACTTTCGGAAAAATGAAACAGGAAGCTCAATTATTATTGAAGCAGACTGAAAAGAAAGAATTACAGCCTGGTGCACTTGATAAAAAATTAGATAAGGCCGCTGGCCAGGGTAAATCGACAGGAAAGGCTGTTCTGGAAAACCCGCAAGAAGCACAGCAGAAGGTAGATACCCTGTTCTCCAAACTGTTTTCAGAAAACGATTCTACTTTCAATGCAGTAGATAAAGAGGCTTTGGTCAACATCGTTAAAAACAGAACCGGAAAAAGTCAGGCAGAATCAGAGCAGATCGTAGAAAATTGGGTAAGTACCCTGAAAACTACTAAAGAAAAGATCAGGGAGGTAAAAGCCCAGGCTGAAGCAAAAGCCAGGGTAGTTGGTGATGAAATGGCTTCGGCACTTTCTAAATTCGCTATATTCTCCTTTTTTGGGATGATACTCGGTGCGGTTAGCGCGGCGTTTGGAGCAATTGTAGCCTCTAAAAAACGAATAAAAACTATTGAAATCAGATCAGAGGAAAGAATTTAATCAAACTCATCTAAGCAATGACTACAGGAAAAAAAATCGGAACCGTTGCAGCAATAGCCGGCACTTTGCTGGTTATCGGCTTGATTTATTACAATTACTTTTTCGTTTTTGGTGAAGGGGTAAAAGCCGGGGAGCTGAATTACATCGTAAAAAAAGGATATATTTTCAAAACGAATGAGGGAAAACTAATCCAAAGCGGAGTCCGTTCCAGACAAACTGGTACGCTGGAGAACAATGAATTTGAATTTTCTGTATCTGATGAAAGTATAGCAAAACAGATGATGGGAAACAGTGGTAAGTTTTATGAACTGCATTACAAAGAATACAAGAAAAGCCTGCCCTGGAGAGGATTTAGCAGGTACGTTGTAGATAGCGTATATGCTGCAAAGGATATTCCGAATAGATAAGGTATAGCCCGATGCTTTTTGTAACCAAAAATTAAGGACACGAATAGCTAAAAAAAATTAACAGAATATTAAATCACAAATACTAAAATAATGGACAAATTAGAATTAAAAGGCGCCTGGAATGAACTAAAAGGAAAAGTTAAACAGGCTTACGCAGATCTAACCGAAGACGATCTAAAGTATGAGGAGGGAAAAGATGATGAACTTTATGGCAAACTGCAACAAAAAACAGGAAAAACCCGTGAACAGGTTGTTGATTGGTTAAAATCTTTGTAACTAAATATCTACAGGCTTCTAAAATAATATTAGGAGCCTGTTTTATTATATGAAAGGCTGTATCTTGGTAAATCAGAGCAGTAGAATGTTTTCACATACCCAGATTGAGGTAAAATCTTGCTACGACCTGCAAAAAAACACTAAGAATTTTATTTTCAAATGCGCTAGCTTCGGATGGTTCAAAATATAACCGAAAAGCTGTACTGCTCAGCTTATGTACTATTTTGAATAGTCAGCTTTATACAATGAACACAAAATCCTTAAATAACCAGATAGGCATGAAGAATAAAACAAATCAGTTACTCCTATTTTGCACATTATTAATCTCATTGGCATTCAATACGTTTGCGCAAAAGAAAGATTATCCGATCAAGCCCGTGGCGTTTACAAAGGTTCATGTTGAGGATAACTTTTGGCAGCCAAAAATGGAGATCAATGCACAAGTAACTATCCCCTATGTAATTGCACAATGTAAAGCAAATGGCAGAATGGATAATTTTCTGAGGGCAGGAAAAAAAATGAGTGGAGATAAGATGAGTGAATTTCCGTTTGATGATACCGATGTATACAAAGCAATTGAGGGCGCATCCTATTCGATTCAGAATAAAGCAAATCCAAAGCTTGAAGCTTATATTGATACGCTTATCAGCATAATTGGCGGTGCACAAGAACCCGATGGATATTTATTTACTTTCAGAACGGTTAATGCAAAAAAACCACACGAATGGATCGGCGCTAAACGTTGGGAGAAAGAAGAGGTATTAAGTCACGAGCTTTATAATGCAGGACACCTTTACGAGGCTGCTGTGGCCCATTATCAGGCAACCGGTAAAAAAACACTATTAAACATTGCCATTAGAAATGCAAACCTTTTGGTAAAAACCTTCGGTCCCGGAAAAATAGAAGAATACCCGGGCCACCAGATTGTAGAAATCGGGCTATCCAAAATGTACCGGGTTACCGGTAATCAAAAATATCTGGACCTTGCAAAGTTTTTCCTGGACGTGAGGGGTCCGAAAGGCGATGAATATAATCAGGCACATGAAAAAGTTACCGATCAGCATACAGCTGTTGGCCATGCCGTGAGAGCAGCCTATATGTATACGGGAATGGCAGATATTGCTGCGCTTACCGGAGATACAAAATACCTGTCTGCTATTGACGATATTTGGGGAGACGTAGTAAATAAAAAATTATATATTACCGGTGGTATTGGTGCTACAGGAGCTGGTGAGGCTTTCGGAGAAGCTTACCAATTACCAAATATGTCCGCTTATGCGGAAACCTGCGCCGCCATTGGAAATGTTTACTGGAATGAAAGAATGTTCCTGTTGCATGGGGATTCTAAATACGTTGACGTATTGGAAAGAACTTTATATAATGGATTATTATCTGGCGTTTCGTTAAATGGCGATCGTTTCTTTTATCCAAACCCATTAGCATCCATGTTTCAGCATCAGCGGAGCGCGTGGATCAGTTGCGCATGTTGCATTAGTAATATGGCCCGCTTTTTACCTTCTCTGCCAGGTTATGTGTATGCACAGGATAAAAACGACCTGTATGTAAACCTGTTTATGGGCAACACCAGTACAATTGCCCTTGCCGCTACCAAGGTAGAAATCACACAAACTACAGACTATCCCTGGAAAGGAGAGGTAACCATCAATATCGACCCGGAAAAAACTGCTGTTTTTACTTTAAGAATCCGGATTCCGGGCTGGGCAGCCCAAGAGGCATCGCCTGGAAGTCTTTATTCATTTATAGATAAAAAATCAACTCCGGTAAAGATTTCAATCAATGGGGAGGCCACTTCGTTTATTCCAGAAAAAGGCTATGCTGTTTTAACAAGAAAATGGAAAAAAGGCGATAAAGTTTTCTTAAATCTACCCATGGAAACTGACAAAGTGATCGCTAACAAAAACGTTAAAGACGATGCTTCACGTTTTGTACTGCAACGCGGACCTGTTGTTTACTGCCTTGAAGGCCCAGACAACAAAGACAGCCTGGTACAGAATATTATGGTCGGTAAGAATGCAATTGCTTCTTCTCATTACGAGCAAAACCTTCTCGATGGTGTAGAAGTAATCAATATTAAAGGCCAAAGTACAAAACGGCAAATAAAAAGCGACAGCCTTTTGGTAACCGCTCAGGATGTTAAGGCCATTCCATATTATGCCTGGGCAAACAGGGGGCCAAGCGAAATGACAGTATGGATACCTTATGAGCAATCAGCAGCAATGCCAAAACCTGCACCAACCATAGCAAGCAGAAGTCAGGTATCAGGCTCAATAAAAAACAAGAGAATGCTCTCGGCAATCAAAGATCAGTACGAACCTGCCAATTCAAAAGATACAAATTTTCCCTACCTGCACTGGTGGCCCGCAAAAAACACCGACGAATTTCTGCAATATAATTTTGAATCGGAGCAGACTGTCAGCGAATCTAAAGTTTACTGGTATGATGATGGCCCCTGGGGCGGCTGTCGAATTCCAGCCTCTTACAGGCTGCTTTACAAAAAAGGCGAACAATGGATCCCCGTAGAATCAATATCTCCTTATGAGATCAGCAAGGATAAATGGAATGTGGTAAAATTCAAACCAGTAAGTACTTCTGCTTTAAGGATGGAAATAAGGCTTCCGGTAGAACAAGCAACAGGCGTGCATGAGTGGACGGTAGAATAATCACTAATGACAAAAAAACTCCCTATTTCTTTAATGGAATAGGGAGTTTTTTTGTTAGAAATACTTTCAATAATATCTGGTGTCAATAAATAATAGAAAAGCTTAAATCAGATGATAAGGTAACAAAGCGAGGAGATTTATTTTCCTTTAAACTGGTTAAAAAATGATTCGAATAGGGTAAAATATTCATTACCAGCAAGTCATTAATGGGTAAATTTATAAACGTTACTACAACGCTTAAACTAACCAATAAACTAATGAAATTAAACCTTACTTTAAGGCGGAGTAAGTTCCTGGGCATCATCATATTCCTCATGGTACCCTTTCTTAGCTTCGCACAAAACAAAGTTACCGGAACAGTAACTGACGGAAAAAATCAGCCTTTACCCGGGGCATCTATCAAACAAAAGGGTACAACAAACGGTACCTCTTCGGATACCAAGGGAAACTTCTCGCTGACCTTAAAAGAAGGCTCTTCAATGTTGACGATAAGCATTGTTGGCTATAAGTCAAAAGAAGTTTCTGCTGCAGGCCAGACAAGCATTAATATTGAGCTTGCGGAAGATAACAACTCTTTGGATGAGGTGGTTGCCATAGGTTATCAGAATATCCAGAGAAAAAAAACAGCTGGCGCTATATCTTCTGTAAAAGGAAAAGATTTTGAAAATACACCTTACTCTACATTTGATGCCATGCTGCAGGGAAGGGTTGCGGGCCTGACGGTCTTGAGTACTTCGGGAGAGCCCGGAGGAAACAACATCGTTAACATCCGTGGAGCAAGTAATGTAAACCTAGGCCAAAGCAGTTCGCCCTTATACGTTATCGATGGTGTGATTTATGATGTCAATGATATTGGGTCAGCCTATGGAAGCAGCCCCTTACAGGCAATCAATCCCAACGACATCGAATCTGTCGATGTACTTAAGGATGCATCTGCCTCAGCCGTTTATGGTGCCAGGGCGGCCAACGGTGTTATTATTGTAAAGACAAAGCGTGCAGTTATGGGCGCTCCACCTCAGATCAGGGTAGCAAGTTATTTTGGTATTGCTAACAAACCGGCACTAAAACCTATTCAAACCGGAACGGCTGAAAGAAGGCTTAAAATGGACTTGCTTTACGGCGGCAATGCACCGTATGACAAGTTAGGCAATTTAAACATGATGCTTACTGATAGTTTAAATAGCGCCTTTAATAACAATACCGACTGGCAAGGCCTTTTCCTTCAAACGGGGCAAATTAGTAACATAGATGCCAGCATTGCAGCAGCGAGCGATAAATTTTCTTACCGCTTTTCTTTTAACCGGTATTATGAGGAGGGAGTAATGAAAGGATATGACATTACCCGAACCACACCAAGTTTATTTCTACAAGTGTTACCCACTAAAAACTTATTGGTACAAACCAATCTTTTTGTGGGTTTAACCAAAGCCAAACATGGACAGGGTGATCAGAATAAATATCCCTTTACCACGTGGGGATTTCCATCCTCTTTCTGGAAAATAGGCGACGCCGAGCAACAATTGTATACCGGAAGATACGCTGAACTGCGTGATGATGACCGTACAACAAGTTTAAACGGAAATACAATGGCACAATACACCATATTACCCGGATTAAACCTGAAGAGTACCATATCTTATAACATTAATAATAATACACGAAGTTATTTTAAACCCTACCTGCTAAGTAACAGTGGACAAAATGAAGCATATGGTTTTATTTACCAAAATAATCGCTGGGAACTTGAAAACACTTTAAATTATTCAAAATCGTTGAAAAGCGGCCATAATTTCAACGTAGTTTTATTGCAGGGAATGGAAAAAAATATTGCGAACAACAGCTACAGTAGCAGCGTTGGCAATGCTGATGCAGTAAAAACAGTTACCGGCATTGCATCAGGCCCTAATTTATTTGTTTCTAACGATGTACAGGAACGTTCGCGTTTATCCTGGATGGGTAGTTTTGTATATGACTATAAAGGCAGATATTTATTGCAGGCTGTTTACCGGGCAGATGCTTCTTCCAGATATGCAGCCAATAATCGGTGGGGCGCATTTCCATCAATATCAGCAGGCTGGAATGCATCAGAAGAAAGCTTTTTCAACCCCGTTAAAAATATTGTTTCTTACTTAAAATTCAGGGCAAGCTATGGTATTACTGGAAACGACCCAGGCGCTTATTACGCACAATACCAGCCTTTAATATCAAATGCCAATTACACTACATCTGTATTAGGTAATGGACAATTTGGCTCACAAACTACTTATAATGGTACGCAGGTACTATATCCCGACTATTATTCTCCTGCTTCTTCTACATCTATCACCTGGGAAAGAAGCCCTCAGTTTAATGCCGGTATAGATTTAGGTTTCTTGAAAGACAGGATCACTTTGACGGCAGATTATTATATTCGCGACTCTAAAAGTAAAGTTTTCCAGGTAGCTGTACCATTAACATCGGGTTATTCGCAAATTTCAAACAACTTTGTTGATTTGAGAAATACCGGAATTGAGCTCACGCTGACCACCCGGAATCTGGGTCAATCGTCCAAATTTCAATGGAGTACTAACTTCAATCTCGCTTATAACAATAACTTTGTAACCAAGCTACCTAACGGTGGAAGAGATTTTACCTTTGGTCCACCATGGCTACAGCAAACACTTAGTGTGGGCGAACCACTTTTCACTTATAAAGTGTGGGATGTAAGGGGCGTGTATTCAAGAGATTCAGATGTGCCAGTTGATCCCAAAACCGGTAAAAGAATCACCCAGTTTGGAGGAAGCCAGTTTTCTGCAGGCGATCCGATCAGGATAGACCAGAACGGGGATTATAACATTGATTACAATGATTACATTTCTTATGGTAATCCTAATCCAGACATTATCGGTGGTTTAAACAACTCTTTTTCATACAAAGGATTTTCGCTTGATGTATTGGTAACCTTTATCTCCGGCAGGAGTTTAAAGAACGGTTATCTTTCTGATAAGCTTCAGGATGCCGGAACAGATAACCCGTACTATTACTGGGGGCCACGTTCAGGCCCCGCCTCTAACTTTGATGTGAGCAATTTCTGGTCGAAACCAGGTGATGTAACAAAATTTCCGGGGTTGATTACCAATAGTGTAGATAAATGGCACATTGCCCAAAGTATATATGTAGAAGATGCCAGTTTTATCAGAATCAAGAACATCAGGCTAGGATATATGCTGCCTCAGAAACTAACCAAAAAACTGGGTTTAAATATGATCAGGTTTTATGGTGTAATGGATAACGTTAAAGTATGGTCGCGTTCTTCTGTCCCAGATCCCGAAGCTGTTGGAATTGATGGTTACTCTGGTGGAAATGATTACCCAATCCCTAAAAAATACACCTTCGGACTCGATTTAACATTCTAATTTGACTACAATGAAAAAATTAATAATATATACCTGCTGCGCACTATCCGTATTTGCAGCAGCCTCCTGTAAAAAGTTTCTGGATCTGAAACCAGTTAGTGTTTCAACGGATCAGACTTTCTGGAAAAATGAAGCGGATGCAGACAAGGGCATTGCCAGTGGTTATGCTTTACTGCGAAAAACTTTAAATAAAGCTTCGGGTTTAGCCTTTTATGCTTATGGAGATCTTCCTACTGATGAATTCTCGGCAGCTAATTTTTACCGGTTTGACAATATTAACCGCATAGAATGGGCTATATCGGTACCAAGTTCCAATACTGACGACAACATGATGCAGATGAGAAGATATGATACTTTTTATAGCGCCATTGACCAGGCAAACCGGTGTCTCAGCTTTATACCTACCATTCCTGATGATAAGTTTTCTTCATCTACCACAAAAAACAGCCTGATAGGTGAAGCTTATTTTTTAAGGGCTTTCAATTATTTTTACATGACACGCATTTGGGGTGATGTACCTTTAGTTACCAAGTCTATGGCTATAGCTGATGCCGTGGATATACCGCGTACTAAAGCAGCAGATGTCATCAGCCAATGTATTTCAGATGTGAATATGGCCATAAGCATTTTAAGTTGGAACTATACCAATCCGGCTAACAAAGCAGTAAGAGCCAATAAGGGTGCTGCTTATGCCCTGCTCGCTCATATCTATGCCTGGCAAGGAGATTACCGGAATTGTAATGATACCATCGATAAGCTTATCGGGCAGAATTTTTACCAATACGTAAACCGCGATAATTACCTTACCATTTTCAAAGGGAGATCTACAGAAGGTATTTTTGAGATTGCGCAAAGTGATGAGAATGAAGGAAGTACCGGCGGAATCGCCAATTTCACCTTAAAGGCTCCCTACCTGACCACCAGAACGGATAATGCCCTGTTCACCTTAAATAAAACCACTTTAACTGCACTTTTCAGTGATCAGTCAGATAAAAGGTTTCAAAATGCATTTGCTTTGACAAGTTCTACAGATCCGATCTGCATTAAGTATTCGAACATTACTTATGCAAACGGACAGAATGTGGTAATACCGATAGCTCATAACAATATCATCATTTTTCGCCTGGCTGATATTAAATTATTAAAAGCTGAGGCACTGGCTGCATTGGGTGAAAATGTATCTTCAAGAACAGTGCTGAACGAAGTACGT
Source organism: Pedobacter sp. MR2016-19 (assembly GCF_014947265.1). Lineage (NCBI taxonomy): Bacteria > Pseudomonadati > Bacteroidota > Sphingobacteriia > Sphingobacteriales > Sphingobacteriaceae > Pedobacter > Pedobacter sp. MR2016-19. The sequence continues at coordinate 9,890 of NZ_JADCNK010000002.1, read as the reverse complement.
AGCCAAGCCGGTTTATCGGCCTGGTCAGGTAACGATGCGGATCTGTTTGCTGAGGTAATTGCAGAAAGAGGCAGAGAACTCTTTTTAGAGGGTCACCGGTTTTATGACCTGGTACGCTTGGGGAGACAAACCGGGATAATGAATTTCGGTGACAACAAAATGAATAAATCAGATTTTGATGCAGGTAAATACTATTGGCCACTTGATCCAGCCTTGATGGTTATTAATAAAAAATTAACACAAACCCCTTTTTGGAGTTCCAAGCTATAAAAACATGAAGCATAAATTAATATATCTTATAATCGGCTGTTTCGGGTTGATCTACCTGAACAGCTGCAAAAAAAGCAGTTACCTTACTGATGGGGGTTTGAGTAATGCTAAATCACCATTAACCACCTATGAATATTTAAAGCAACATAAATATCATCTGTTTGATACGTTGATTATGGTGATTGATCACTATAATCTGAAAAATGAAGTGGACGAAACGGCCACATTTTTTGCACCAACTAACTATTCAATAAACAGGTACCTGAAAATAAAAAGAGATTCAGTAAGGTTAATTAATGAAAACAATAACTATACGCTAACGGATATGTATAAAGACATTACTGCTGATTCGTTGCGTATATACATGTCAAAAAGCCGCGTTACCCTTGCATCTACACCCATGGAGGCCACTGTGGTACCCAATAGTGCGAATACAAAAACGGCGGTACAACGCATTCTTCAACCAAAACCTTCTGAATCCTGGTCATCAGCACCGATATATTATCTTTATTACATCAGGGTAAGGGGGAGTCTGGATCCGCCAAATGTAACTGCACAGCCCAATGATCCAAACGTAGACCTTAAAGCACAATGCCAGACCACCGATATAGAACCATCATCTGGCGGCATGCTACATGTGCTGAGCAACAACCATACATTCATCAGATTCTAACGTGGAATCATAACAGGTAAAAATCATGAAGAAAATATTATTAATTTCATCCATATCTGCGCTAACTTTGACCGGCATTTTTTTCGGTTGTAAAAAGGTGGAAAAGGGTTTCATCAGCGACTATATGTTTTACAGTCCAAACCCTTTAATTGCTACCCAGGGAAATGTAACAAATTCTAACTCGATTGAATTAGACGGAACCACCGGACCGGTAAAGGTTAAACTTCTTGCCGTTAGGAACTCAGATACCGGGCAGCCGGCCCCCGAAATGACAAAAGAGTTTACGATTAAACAGTTTCTTGGTCAGATTACCAGTGCAGATTCAACCGTTGCATTGGTAAATAAAAAAATCACACTTAAACCAGCTTTACCCCTGGAGGTGAGTGAAATTGGGGGAAGAATATCACTCTCCCAGGCAACAGCATTTGTTGCTACCGGCAATTATGTAATTGATGTGGAGGTGAGCAACATCAAAGGTACCCGCCAGATTTTAAATGCATGCAGGATACAGCTATTGCCAAAGACGTATTTTGCCCTGGACGCTGGACCGTTTGTGACCACCTCTGATCCGGATGCTGAAACAGGCTTCAGCGACAGGATAAACTTGCCCATAACCGTTACATACGACAATAAAGGCCCTAATAAGATCAGGTTTGTATTTTTAGACAAAAATGGTGCGGCTTTTGATCCTTCTGCCGGACAGGTAACTACCAGAGGCGATCGAGGTAACTTTTCTCAGATGAACCCCTATTTTCCACTTGTAAGAACATCCTCTGCATTAGAATGGGAGTTCCTTGATCTTCCTAACGGCTTTCCGATTAAAGATGGCGCCAACGGAACCGGAAATTATTACCGGATCCCCGCAAGATTTACTGTAGAGAACAGAAATGCCAATCCAGTTTTTTTTGGTTTCAAGGCTTTAGCAGCAGGCAGCTATACCGTAGCGATCCAAATACCCTCAGTTACGAAAAAACCTTAGTTAGTTAAGTTAACAATGATGAGGCCCAGGTCGTGTAAAAACGGTCCTGGGTTTTCTGTTTACAACATGGCCGTTTTTAAGGCTTCATTGACAGATTACAATAGAATGGGCGTTCATCTCGACCGGAGCAACGCGGAGTGGAGAGATCTTTGTACTATTTATTGAAATCAAATTTAAAAGATTTTGCTTCGCAAAGCCTTCGGGTAAATGTCATTAAGTTAAGGGATAAATCTCAAAAGATATCACCCTGAGGGGTAATTTATGGTTTAAAATCAACATGAATGAAAGATTTTTTAGCGGATTATAGATTATAGGCTGCGAGGAATCGTCATTCCCAACTTGATTGGGAACCACAGAGTGCTCATGAATGCCTTTGAAACAAGGGAAACTTATGAATAATCGTAATACAAGCGCTTTAAGATTCCCGCCTGCGCGAGAATTACGACCGTACTGATAGATTCTGTCTATGGTAGCGTAGTCGAAGGGCATTTATTTGCAATTTATCAAAATCTCAGGAAGTCTTCGACTACGCTCAGACTGACCAACCGCGGCGCTTAACTTAACGACAAATTTGGTCAGCCACTCTCAATAACAATTATTTATTTGTCTCTTTTATTTCTTTTGGATGATCTTAAAATCACTGAATGATGCATAACCAGAAATATCACCATAGGTAGCATGATAAACGCCCACCTCTAAAACTCCGCTACTCATATCATCTCTTTTGATCGGACTGCCGGGAAGATTTACCCAGGCCTTTCCATCATGGCTGCCACGCATAAAAAATAGATTTCCCTGCCTTTGTATTTGTAAATGACGATAAAAAGCCCATCCCGCTAGGTTATTCAACTGTTTGCGTTCCCCCGAGTTAAAATCAGTTACGATGTTTCCGACACCCCAGCCTGGCATAACGCCATTTTGTACAAGCTTAGCTTTACTTGATGGTTCTTTGACCATTATACCGGCCTCATTTGCACCATAAGTTTTCTTTTGGTTCAGCCCTAACATATCCGATAGCACTACCTCGGCAGTAAAATCGCCTTCCACTTTGTTGTAAGCAAATGGCCCTGTTGCCATTGATCCATCCCAAAATGTATTGTGCGAGACCAACTTCAATGCCCCGGAATGCTGGGCAACGGTGTCCGCATTTCCCATCAAACCGTACCAGGAAGTTCCTTTCAAACCATCTGCTCTTGCCGGAACTGATAATGCCGCTCCATTTTGCTTTCTGATTACAAAAAGTGTAGAATCTGTTGTAACGGCGGAAGGCAAAGAGGTTTTGGTAACATTGCCAAAGTTATCTCTAACCTTTACGGTGTAAGTATAGTGCTTTTCTGGCGCAACAGTAAAATCAGTATAAACTGAAGACCTTAACCATTTTTGGGCATTTTCATCCCCATCACGTTTAAAAAGGTATTCAAAATTGGTACCCGGCAACATTGGTTTATCCGCAGCCATATCAACCATATTTGGCGTAACAGCTGATGGTTTAGAGGCGAATGATGCATTTGTGAGGTGGTTATTTAGTGTCTGTTTCCAAAAATTAAATTCCGTCTTACAACTGCTATCATCAAGGCCATAATTAAACACAGAAATTGAAGATATGGCTACTGAAGTTCCTTTCGTTGCAGATCCGATTAAAATACGCTGATCTTTTTGCCTTTTAGGGGAATCAATATTTCCGGCTAATTTACCATTTACAAAAACCTTGAATTTCCTTTTATAATAAGTACAGATCACCTGCTGCCACTTTCCGGTTCCCGCTATCCTGGCGGTTTTATTTCCTTTGCCGAAAAATAAATCTGCTTTTGATCCGGCTTGCGAATACAATGAAAAAATGGCGCAAAAAGGTTTTGAAAAATCTGGTGTTTCAGACATTTCATTGCTAAGAAGCAATTTACCCTTACTGTGCAACACCACCGCTATTTTCCCATTTACATCAGCAACTTCTGCCTTTCCCCTAATTACAAGTTCCCCTAAAGCAGCCCCGTTGTTGGTCCATTTATTTAGATTGCCATAGTCGAGATTTTTCGCCTCTACATATAGCGCGGTATTATTGCGTAGCCCTTTTTGATAGGTCGCTTTAATTTCTTCATGGCTTAGCGGCACATCATAAATTTTTAATGAAGCCAATGCACCTGAAAATCCTGCACTTCCATCTTCATTTCCGCCGATTAGAAAATGTTTGAGCTTATTGATAAAAAGCATCCTTCTTTCGCTCCTATCCAATTCCCCGTCAACATAGATATGCTCCATTGTACCGTCAAAAACAATGCTGATCAGATGCCATTCATTAGCTTTTGGCAAATGCTTATATCCTAAATCTGCCCATCCCAGGTGGGTTATTGCGCCGGCAGTCTTACTATTCCCATAACCAACAGCAGCATTACTTAAATTAACCCCTCCCCGCCCTGTCCACGAAATAATGGTTTCTTCTTTATCAATCTCCGGATTTAAAACCCACATACTTACACTATAACTGCTGTTTCCAAGCAGTGACTGTGGTGCAGGAACTGATGAAGATAAGCGCTCCTGACCAGTAAAAATCAATGCTTTTTTGCCTCCAATCATGGAGGTAATGGGTTTAGTTATTCCACCAGCCACAAAATCCCCTCCCAACTTTCCTTTATTTTGAACGCTTGCTATAACGGCGCCCGTACGGAGATTATCTAATGCCAGGTCTACCAATAAACCTTTTGGTTCAAAAGCTTTTAAAGGTTGCCATTTTTTAATTTTGGTATTCATTACCGGATGATATTCCGCATCATCGAAAACCTTAATATTCCATATCGCTTTATTCAATCCCGGATATTCCGTCTGTAAAACCATTGTGCGAAGATACCTCGCCTTAATATTTCCGAAATCAATCATTGGGCTCCCATGTTGTGTATTTCTGCTGCGATCGGCATATGTTTTCCATGTTTTCCCGTCAACCGAATACATGATCTTATATTGATAGTACCAGGTGGCATATTCAAACTGCGTATGGATACTTTTAACATGCGCTGTTTTTCCCAAATCTACCTGCACCCAGGCAGGCCCTACATTACTTTTACCTTTCCATAATGTTCCATTGTCATCATCAAAAGCAAATTCTGCTTTAAAATTTTCATCATAGCTGGAGGATGCAGACACTTTTTTACCTTGTGCTAAATTTGGATGTGGATTGGCATTTTTCGCCAGATAACCAATTCCGGTATGTGTAGGTAAAATCTTCAGTATATTCCCTTCATCATCAAACAGCATTTTATCAACTGCAACCTGCCTGTGGTAACCGCCATCATTATGCGGATTATTATGCCGGTGATAAACCAGGTAAAAATCATCACCTTGCTGCAATACAGATTGGTGCCCCGGCCCGTGCACCGTTCCGTCTTTATTTGTAGATAAAATCGGGTTATTAGCGGCATATTTAAAAGGCCCCATCGGGTTGGTTGCAGTTGCATATTGAACCCTGTAAGTGCCATCCTCACAATAACCAGAGGAATAGGTCAAATAATAAATTCCTTTTCTTTTAAACACAAAGGGTGCTTCGAAAAACTCTTTTGCATCAGTATTGGGAATCTGCGCCAGCCTGGAAAAGGATTTCATATCTTTATTTAAAAGACCAACTCCACAACCATGGTTGGGATAAATGCCCCAGGTGCCCCAATACATATAATACTGGCCATCATCATCTTTAAAAGTCTGTCCATCAAGCGTAATCACATTTGGCACCATAAAATTAGATACAATCGGTTTACCCTTAGGCAATAGCGATGTCCAGGGACCAACAGGAGTATCAGATGAAGCACCAAAAATCTCAACAGGCTGGCAATAATACAAATAGTATTTACTGTCAGCACCCTGGGTTACATCTGGCGCCCAGTAGTAGTGCGTGGTTGGCCAGTTCATATCCTGCATGGTCCAATTCACAAAATCTTTAGATGTCCATACCTGAGAAGGACCGAAACCACCACCGTTACCATCTGTTGTAGCGTATATATAATAGGTATCTCCGAACTTCTTTACTGTTGGATCTGCAAAATAACCCGGGATAATTGGATTTCCATGTAGCACAGCCTCCTTTGCAGATTGCGCCAGTACGATTTGAAAAGTAAAACACAACAGGAATAAAATGAATGGCTTTAGATATTTTTTCTTCATAGTTAAGTGTTACCTCAAATTTTAGGAAACGGCTTTATAGGTCTGCATGTAAATATAGACGAAGTAAACCCCAGATTACCGTTGTATATTAATGTATAGTATCAATATTTTAACCTTTTGTACCTGGAATATTTTAGTAATAAATGTGGAAGATCAACCTGAAGCATTTTTCAGTACTATTGGTATCTGGAAATAGCAGTCTGAATAACACGATACAAAAAAGATCAAAGGGAATCAATTCACACCGCTATAGGTAATAATTTTGGATCCCCATTATAAAATAAGGTTAAAATATGCACAATACCTGCAATTTATAGCGCTTTATACCTTACTACTTTTGCTTAATTTTATCTTTAGGAAATAACCTTTTAAACTTCATTAAGGTGATCGGCAAAAAACCTTATGAACCAAAAATAGCATAAACAGATACATTTACGGGGAGCATCATCATATAGAATTGTCATCGCTAGCTGATAGACCTGCCATAACACCACCTGAGGTATTTCGATACATCGCCAAACTCAGTAAAGGTTTAGCGCAGGGTAACAACGCTCAGGAAAACTTATTTTATGATACGACCTCATTATTGATAATAGCTTAAATATGAAAATTTACAAAGTGCTCCGCTCCATTCTATATCTTGCTGTTTTTACAGCGGCAAGTAACACGGTTCTTGCACAAAATGGGGACCAGATCCTTGATGGCATCGGTGAAACAGGAATGAGTGCACGGTATATCTTTAATGGAGATTTAAAAGACTGGTCAAGAAATAATCTGCATGCCAAATTTCAGGGCACCAACCCCGAGTTTGTTAATGATAATCGTTTTGGAAAGGTTTTATCGCTTTCCGGGAACGACAATTCCTTTATTACAATCCCATCAGAGGCACTGGCTGATGTAGAATCGCTCAGCATATCCGGATGGATCTACTTACGGTCGGGCCAGGTTGGACAATCGTTTTTTGATTTCGGAAAGGATGCCGGCAAACATTTTTTTGCAGCACCCCTAGGCACCAAAATCCGGAAAGGTTTCCTGGCGCAGCTAAAAACGAATGAGCGCAACAGCAAAGAAGCGGTTTCGGCAGCCATCGAAATGAACAAGTGGGTCTATCTTACGGTAGTCATTGATGCGCCTTCAAAATCAATGAGCACTTATGTAAATGGCAAGCCTGTAGCCGAAGCAAAAGATATCACACAAGAACTGACGGCCGTATTTGATCAGCAATCAAAAGACAAAAAACTGCTCTATATCGGAAAATCGATGTTGGCAGGCGCACCCTATCTTAATGCCATGTTGCACGATTTCCGCATTTATCGCATTCCACTTACCAGCAGACAGATTGCTGGAATTTACAACAATTCGCAGAAAGGCGCGCAGCAGACTGCGGTGAATGTTGGTAAAAGCGAGGACGATCTTCCACATTTTAATAGAAACCAGGCACAGCTTTACAATAGTTACCTCACGCATGTTGAGGATATTGAAATAGAAACAGCAGTTGGGAATTTACCGCGATTACCAGGTTACCTTAAGGGGACTTACAAGAACGGATTGAAAGGCCCAAAAGTACGGGTGTTATGGCCTTCTGACATAGACAATACGGCTGTTCTCAAACCGGGAAAATATACTGTAACCGGACGGGTTTCCGGAACAGATTTTAAACCAAAGGCATTTGTTACCATAAATGCGTCAAAAGAGCAGACCACTCCGGTTTCAAATCTGGAAGCTTTTCATCTGGACCAGGTTTCACTTAAAACCGATGCGCATGGACACGAAACTAAATTTATCGAAAACCGTGATAAATTTATCAGAACATTAGCTCAAACCGATCCAAATTCCTTTTTGTATATGTTTCGCCATGCTTTTGGTCAAAAACAACCTCAAGGTGCAGAACCCTTAGGTGTTTGGGATAGTCAGGATACTAAATTAAGAGGGCATGCTACAGGCCATTATCTTTCTGCCATTGCACAGGCTTATGCCGGTACAGGCTATGATAAGGCACTCCACGCTAATTTCGCGAAAAAGATGGACGATATGATCAATACACTTTACGAGTTATCCATGTTATCGGGAAAGCCACAAAACCCTGGCGGCCCATATGTATCCGATCCTACAGCTGTTCCGCATGGAGCCGGCAAATCGGATTTTGATTCAGACCTTAGCGATAAGGGCATCCGCACCGATTACTGGAACTGGGGAAAAGGATTTATCAGCGCTTACCCTCCCGATCAATTTATCATGCTGGAAAAAGGAGCTAAATACGGCGGACAGAATAACCAGATCTGGGCACCTTATTATACCTTGCATAAAATCCTGGCAGGCTTAATTGATGTTTACGAAGTAAGTGGCAATAAAAAGGCCCTCAAAATAGCGGTAAACATGAGCGACTGGGTATATGCCCGTTTAAGCCAGTTGCCACAAGAAACGCTCATCAAGATGTGGAACACCTACATTGCCGGCGAGTTTGGCGGAATGAACGAGTCAATGGCCCGCATGTACAGCATCACTGGCGAACAGCGCTACCTTAAAACAGCACAATTATTTGATAACATTAAAGTATTCTTTGGCGATACCGCACATTCGAATGGCCTGGCGAAAAATGTCGACAATTTCCGTGGGTTGCATGCCAATCAACATATCCCACAGGTGGTGGGAAGTATAGAAATGTATCGTGTTGCCAACAATCCTGAGTATTACAAAGTGGCAGATAATTTTTGGCACAAAATGGTGAATGAATACATGTATAGTATCGGAGGTGTTGCAGGTGCACGTAATCCGGCTAATGCCGAGTGTTTTACTGCCCAGCCATCAACACTGTATGAAAATGGTTTCTCTGAAGGGGGCCAGAATGAAACCTGTGCGACCTACAATATGCTTAAGTTAACAGGCGATCTGTTCCTCTTCGACCAAAAGGCAGAGTTGATGGATTATTATGAACGTGGCCTGTACAATCATATCCTGGCATCAGTTGCCGAAAAAAGTCCGGCAAATACCTATCACGTGCCGCTCAGACCAGGTTCTGTTAAACAATTTAGCAATCCGGACATGAAAGGCTTTACCTGTTGTAACGGTACAGCATTAGAGAGCAGTACCAAATTACAAAATTCAATTTATTTTAAAAGCAAGGATAACCAGGCGCTTTACGTTAATCTGTATATCCCTTCTACACTAGACTGGAAAGCGCGCAATATAAGAATAGAACAAACAACAGATTTCCCAAAAGAAGACCACACCAAACTAACGATTAAAGGGAGTGGAAAATTTGACCTCAATGTACGGGTACCGGGATGGGCAACTAAAGGTTTTTTTGTAAAAATTAATGGTAAAGAACAAAAGCTCCAGGCCAACCCGGGCAGTTACCTGAAAATTAGCCGTAATTGGAAAGACGGCGATATGATAGAATTAAAAATGCCATTCCAATTCCACCTTGATCCGGTTATGGACCAGCAGAACATAGCCAGCTTATTTTATGGCCCCATACTGCTTGCTGCCCAGGAACCAGAAGCAAGAAAAGAATGGCGTAAAATCACCTTAAATGCACAAGACATTAGCAAAACCATTGAGGGTGATCCAAAGCAGCTAAGATTCACGATTGACAACGTTGTTTTTAAACCATTTTATGAAACATATGGCCGTCATTCTGTTTACCTGGATGTAACTTTAAAATAAGCAATTAGGGGAATGCTTAAATCGAAATAATAAAAGCAATCCATTACGCCATCATAGACAGACTACAATATAATGGTCGTCATTGCGAGTAACCATCAGGTCTGTGGCCTGAAAAAAACAGGAATGACGTCCTATATACGCTTTCTAACGTATTAG